>VXPH01000044.1 GCA_009839615.1 Nitrospinota bacterium | reverse complement strand
CCTCTCCAGGCATGTTCGGTTCCGAGAGCAGGAGCCGGGCCGCCGAGGGCGTGGTGTTCCCCGCTTCCTGGATCACGGCGGCCCACCTTTTGTCCGAAACGCATCCCGCGAGAAAGGACCTCAAGGCGTTTCGGGACGAGTATCTGAAAGTCTACAAGAGCGCGCCGGGCGAGACGGCCGCCGCCGCCGTCGATGCGCTGCGCATTTTGGCGTGGTCCGCCCGGGGGGTGGGCGCGAGCCGGGCGCGAATCCCCGCTGGCGTCGAGGGGGCGCGCTATTTCATGGGACTGAACGGAACCTACGGCTTTTCCAGAATCGACCACAACGGCCTGGATGCGGAATCGCTCGTGCTGGTGCAAGTGCGAAAGGGCAAGTGGGAGCTGGTGAAACAGGGGAAGTAGGTGGTGGCACGCCGTAGCCGGCAGAAAAGTATTCAGCATCGTTTGGTTATCCCGAGCCGCGCTTAAGTGTTGATTTTATGGCCACAAACCCTTGACACAGACCTGTATCGGGCGTATATATACGACTGAATGGGTCGGCGACCATTTTGGTCGCATTTAGAGAAAGGCAAAAGCCGTCAGCTTCCAAATGGTCGGATTTGACCGAGAACCCGTTATAATTCAAGGCGGTAACAGGATGTTCACGATCGCGAAGCGCACCGATTACGGCCTGATGGCGCTCTCCTATCTTGCGGAGCAGGAAGAGGACGAGGCCATCACCTCGCGGGCCATCGCGGAGCGGTTTTGCATTCCCGCCGAGTTGCTCGCGAAGACGATGCAGCTTCTGGCCAGAAGCGAGCTCGTGGAGTCAAGAAACGGGCCCAAGGGCGGCTACGTTCTCTCGCGCAGGCCCGAGAGCATCTCGGTGGCAGAGGTCATCCGGGCCATCGAGGGGCCCATCGCGATGGCGACGTGCCAGATCGGCGACGCCACGGGCTGTGAACAATATGAGAAATGCACGATTTTTTATCCCATGGAGAGGATCCAGAAAAAGGTGACCGACGTGCTTGAGGGGATGACTCTTCAGGACATGGTGGGTACGCCGGCAGGAGAGATCAGATGAGCTTGAAGTTCCCCATCTACATGGACTACCAGGCGACGACGCCCATGGACCCGCGCGTCCTTGAGGAGATGAACCCCTACTTCGACGACAAGTTCGGCAACGCCGCGAGCCGCAACCACAGCTTCGGCTGGGAGGCGGAAAAGGCCGTGGACGACGCCCGGGAGAAACTCGCCGCCGTCATCAATGCGGACCCGCGCGAGATCATCTTCACCAGCGGGGCCACGGAATCGGACAACATGGCGCTCAAGGGCGTCGCCGAGATGTATAAGAAAAAAGGCAACCACATCGTCACCTCGGCGATCGAGCACAAGGCCATCATCGACTCCGCCAAGCGCCTGGAGACGTGGGGCTTCGACGTCACCTACATCGAGCCCCCCGAGGACGGCATCACGACGGCAGAGATGGTCGAGGACGCCCTGCGCGACGACACCATACTCGTCTCCATCATGGCGGCGAACAACGAGGTTGGCGTGCTGAACCCTATCGCCGAGATCGGGGCGCTTTGCCGTGGCCGCGGCATCCTCTTCCACACCGACGCCACGCAGGGCTACGGCAAGATTCCCATCGACGTGGACGAGATGAATATCGACCTCCTCTCGGCCTCCGCGCACAAGGTCTACGGACCCAAGGGCGTGGGGATCATTTACGTGCGCAGGCGCAGGCCGCGCGTTCGCCTGTCCGCCATCATCGACGGCGGCGGCCACGAGCGGGGCATGCGCTCGGGCACGCTGAACGTCTCGGGCATCGTCGGTTTCGGCAAGGCGGCCGAGTTGTGCATGGAAGAGATGGAAGAGGAGAACATCCGCCTGACGAACCTGCGCGACAAGTTCAAGGCCACCATGTTCGAGAGCTTAGAAGAAGTATACGTGAACGGCCATGAGACCAAGCGCCTCTCGGGCAACCTGAACCTGAGCTTCCCCTACGTGGAGGGCGAATCGCTCATCATGGGGCTGAGTGACGTGGCCGTTTCCTCGGGTTCGGCCTGCACCTCAGCAAGTCTCGAGCCGAGCTATGTGCTCAAGTCCATGGGCCGGGGCGACGAACTGGCGCATTCGTCGATTCGTTACGGCTTCGGGCGCTTCACCACCGAGGAGGAGATAGACTACGTGGCCGAGAAGACGACGGACATCGTGAACCGGCTTCGCGAGATGAGCCCGCTTTACGAGATGGTGAAAGAGGGCGTGGACCTCTCCAAGGTGGAATGGCAGTCGCATTAAAGGAGCGTTAAGCTTATTTTGACATAGGGCCTGCGGCTCGCAGAAATCCGGAATCGCAGCGACTGGAAAGAGGAGAACGGGAAAATGGCTTACAGCGACAAGGTGGTCGATCACTACAACAACCCGCGCAACGTCGGCTCGCTCGACAAGAGCGATCAGACGGTGGGCACGGGCATCGTCGGCGCGCCCGAATGCGGCGACGTGATGAAGCTCCAGATCAAGGTGGACGACGGCGGCCTCATCGAGGATGCGAAGTTCAAGACCTTCGGCTGCGGAAGCGCCATCGCGTCGAGTTCCCTGGCCACCGAGTGGCTCAAGGGCAAGACGGTGGACGAGGCCGAGGAGATCAAGAACACGCAGATTGTCGAGGAGTTGAACCTCCCGCCGGTGAAGATCCACTGCTCCGTGCTGGCCGAAGACGCCATCAAGACGGCACTGAACGATTTTCGCGAGAAAAACGGGATGCCGGTCGTCGAGCGCAAGGGCCACCACTAGAAGCGGTCGATACACCTGCAAGGGGTAGGATATGGAGACTGCTGCGAAAAGACTGAGCATCGAGATTACCGACAAGGCGGTGGAGCACGTGAACCGCTTCAGCGAGAAAGAAGGGGCGCAGGGTCACGTTCTCCGCGTCGGCGTGAAGGGAGGAGGCTGCTCCGGTCTTTCCTACGTCCTCCAGTTCGAGGGCGAGGAACGCATCAACCCGCTCATGGATGAGGTGTTCGAGAAAGAGGGCGTCCGTGTGGTCGTGGACAAGAAGAGCCTCTTTTTCCTGGCGGGCACCACCCTGGATTTCGAAGACGGGCTGATGGGCAAGGGGTTTGTGTTCAAGAATCCCAACGCACGCCAGTCCTGTGGTTGCGGGGAAAGTTTTTCCGCGTAACGCAACCGGGATGAAACGCGCCGCGCCCATGCCGCATGGGATAGCGACGCGTTTTTCTTTTGAGTTCATATCGCCCGGCGGTTCATGCGGGCCTGGAATCGCGAGATGAGCGAAGCGACGAAAGAAAAGCCTTTTTCCATTTTTAATGAAGACGGTGAAATAGAAGCCGTTCCCGCTGAGGTCGATCATTTCGCCCTGCTTGGGGTTCGACGGAAGTTCAAACTCGACGCCGAGACGCTCGAGGCCAGGTTCTACGAACTGAACCGCAGGCTCCACCCCGATTTTTTCATGGATGCGCCCGCCGCGGTGCGGATCAGGAGTCTGGATGCGACCGCCCGCATCAACGAGGCGTACCAGACGCTCAAGGATCCGATCGCGCGCGTCGTCTATCTCGTGCAGCTCGAGAGCGGAAAGCTCGAGGAGAACGAGCGGACGCCGCCGCCCGAGTTGTTCGAGGAGATATTCGAGGCCCAAGAGGCGGCGGAGGAGTTTCAGTGCTGCGTTGACGAGGAAGAAGCCGAGAATTTGCGCGAGCGCCTGAACGCGGCCATGGGGTGTTTTTCAGCGCTCAGGGACGGCCAGCACACGGCGCTCGACAAGCTGGGCGCCGCCTGGGACGAGGCGGTGGAAAAAGAAGAACCCGCGCCGCCTGAAGTCGTCAGGAAAATGCGTTCCATCCTCGGGCAGAGAAACTACATCGAGAACACCCTCACGAGCCTCAAGCGCGCTTTGGAGGAGAGCGAATGAGCGAGATCGTCGGAATCGACCTGGGCACGACGAACAGCCTGGTCGCTTCCGTATCGGGGGGAGAGCCGGCGATACTCGCGCCCGAGGGCGAGCGCGGCATCGTGCCTTCCGTCGTGAGCTTTCGCTCCGACCGCGTGCTCACCGGCGATGAGGCGCACGATGAGCGCGTCTCCAACAGCCGGAACACCATATTTTCCATCAAGCGGTTCATGGGCAGGGGTTATGAAGACGTAAAAGACGACTTGCGCCACCTGCCCTTCGACGCGGACCCCGATGAGCCGGAAGTCGTCCATGTGCTGGCACAGGGGCGCTCCTACAGCGCGCCCGAGATCAGCGCCCTGGTGCTGAGGCGCCTGAAATCCCGTGCGGAGAAAACGCTCGGCAGACCCGTTCTCCGGGCGGTTGTCACGGTGCCGGCGTATTTCAACGACGCGCAGCGCCAGGCGACGAAAGACGCGGGAAAACTCGCGGGCCTGGAAGTGCTCCGCATCATCAACGAACCCACGGCGGCCTCCCTCGCCTATGGCCTTCACGAGCGGAACCGCGGCGTCGTCGCGGTCTACGATCTGGGCGGCGGCACGTTCGATATCTCGCTCTTGCGGATCAAGGACGGCGTGTTCGAGGTGCTCTCCACGGGCGGTGACACCCGCCTGGGCGGGGATGATTTCGACCTGGCGATCTCCCGCCGCATTCAGGAAGAGGTCCTCAAAGAACACGGCGTGGACTTGAGCGGGACGCCCGAGGCGCTGGCCGAACTCGCCCTGGTGGCCGAAAACGTCAAGAAGACGCTCTCGGACAGCGATTCCACGGAATACATCCTCGAAAACCCCGGCAGCATACCGCTCACTCATAAGGGGCGCATCACCCGCGAGGAGATGGAAGCGCTCCTCTGGCCCATTGCCCGGCGCACGCTGGCGCCTTGCAAGCGCGCGCTTGCGGACGCGGGCCTCACGCCGGGCGAGGTGGATGAGGTCGTGTTGGTGGGCGGGTCCACCCGGATGCCCCTTATCCGCCGCATGGTGGAGGAGTTGTTCCAGAAAAAGCCGCACGCGGACCTGGACCCCGACGAGGTGGTGGCCCTGGGCGCGGCGGTGCAGGCGGACATCCTGGCGGGCGGCAGAAAGGACATGCTGCTTCTTGACGTGACGCCGCTTTCTTTGGGCATCGAGACCATGGGCGGCGTGATGGGGTGGATCATTCCGCGCAACACCACCATCCCCACGAGCGCCAGGGAGACCTACACCACCTTCAAGGACAACCAGACGGGCGTGGACATCCACGTGCTCCAGGGCGAGCGCGAACTGGTGAAGGACAACCGCTCGCTCGCGCGTTTCCGCCTGGCGGTCGACCCGGCGCCCGCCGGCCTCGCTCGTGTGGAGGTGACGTTTCTGCTCGATGCCAACGGAATCCTGAACGTGACGGCCCGGGACATGAGGAGCGGCAAGGCGGCCTCGGTGGAGGTGCAGCCCTCCTACGGGCTGACAGACGAGCAGGTCGAGCGCATGCTCATCGAATCTTTCGAACACGCCGAGCAGGACATCCGCTCCCGGCAGGTTCTCGACGCGAGAACCGAGGCGGAGACCATCCTCATGGCGGCGGCCCGCGCGATGAACGATTATGGAGAGGATGCCGTCACACCCTCAGAGCGCGCGAAGATTCAGGAAGCCGTGAGCGCGCTCGAGGTGGCTTGCCGGGGGGAGGACGCAGGGTCGATTCGCGACATGGTCGACGCGCTCAACGAAGTTACGATGCCGCTCGCAGAGCGGATGATGGACAGCGTTTTGAAATCTGCCTTGGAGAACAAGAGGGTGAGCGAAGCCCTCAAAGACTAAAACCGCGCAGCGACTCGAGCGGGGCGCAGGGGAAGAAAATGGCGAAACTTTATTTCACGGAAGAGAAACAGACGATAGACATCCACGTGGGGGAGAATATTCTCGAGGTGGCGCTCGAAAACGGCTTCGACCTGGATCATGCCTGCGGCGGCGTATGCGCCTGCTCGACGTGCCACGTGAAGATCAGGACGGGCGCCGATTCATTCAACGAATCCACCGAGGATGAGGAAGATCAGCTCGACGACGCGCGCGACGTGGACCTCGACAGCCGGCTGGCCTGCCAGGCGACGCTGGAGACGGACACGGACGAGGTGATCGAAATCGAGGTGCCGTTCTGGAACGTGAACCTGGTGCAGGAAGGCCCGGACGCGGCCCGAGAGCAACACGCCCATTAAGAAATTCGGTTCAGGAGAGAAACCGGTGGACACGTTTGGCTGGGAAGACGCCGAGGATATCGGCATCGCGCTGTATGAGAAATTTTCGAAGATCGACCCGCTCTCCGTGCGTTTCACCGATCTGCACGAGTGGGTGTGCGGGCTCGAGGAGTTCGACGACGACCCGATGTCCTCGACGGAGGGCAAGCTCGAGGCCATCCAGATGGCGTGGCTCGAAGAATACAAGGATGCGCAGGGAGATTAGTTTTCTCTCCTCGCTTGAAAAGGGCGCGGCCTTCCGGCCGGCCCTTCTAACGGCTCATACGCGGCAAAGGCTGAAACGAGGCGATTGACGTGAGCGAAGAACAACGCGCGGACGGAAAAATACTGCTCTCCCGCAGGGATGCGGTGGCGACGATCACCTTCAACGCGCCCGAGCGGCTGAACGCCATCGAGTACGAGATGTGGGTGGAAATCGGCAGCCTCATGCCCGAACTCGACGCGGACGATTCGGTGCGCGCCGTCGTCTTCCGGGGCGCGGGCGAGCGCGCCTTCTCGGCCGGGGCGGACATATCGCGCTTCAAGCAGGAGCGCTACAGCTCGGAACAGGCCAGGCATTTCTCGGAAACGGGATTCCTGCGCGGCCTCGATGCGGTGGATGCCTTCTCGAAACCCGTCATCTGCCTCATTCGCGGCGCATGCGTGGGCGGGGGCGTGGAACTCGCCGCCGCGACGGATTTGCGGGTCGCGGGCGAGAGTTCGCGCTTCGGCATACCGGTGGCCAGGCTCGGCCTCGTGGCGGGCTATTCCGAGCTCAGGCGCTTCGTGTATTCCATCGGCCCGGCCCGCACGCTGGACATGCTGCTCACCGCCAAGCTCTTCACGGCGCAGGAGATGCTCGACGCGGGCTTTCTGGCGCGCGTCGTGCCGGATGAGGAGGTAGAGGCTGCGGCGTATGAGATGGCGGAGCGCATCGTCTCCCTGGCGCCCCTCGTTCATAAGTGGCACAAGGGTTTCGTCAAGAAGGTGCTGCTCGATCCGGGCCTCTCCACGCTCACCGAAGAAGAGAGGGCGCGCGAGTTCGCCTGCTTCGACACCGAAGACTTCAGGGAAGGCGTGGAGGCTTTTCTGAACAAGCGCACGCCTGAATTCCGGGGAAAATAAAACCGATGAGCCGAAAGACGGGAGGGCCGCTGGAGGGCGTTCGCGTGCTGGAGGTCTGCCAGGTGATGGCCGGCCCGTTCTGCGGGTGCCTGCTGGCGGATATGGGCGCGGACGTCATCAAGATCGAAAACCCCGACGGCGGCGACAGCGCGCGCCATCTGGGCCGCTACTTCGACGGCGGCGAGGCACACGGCTTCATGAACCTGAATCGCAACAAGCGCAGCGTGGCGGTGAACATGAAGACGCCCGAAGGCGTCGCGCTCATGAAGGAACTCGCCCGAAAAGTCGACGTGTTCGTCGAGAACATACGGCCCGGCATCATGACCCGGCTTGGCCTGGGCTATGAGGACCTGGAAGAAATTAACCCGGGCCTCATCTACGCCTCCATCTCGGGCTACGGCGATACGGGGCCTTTCGCGGGCAAGGGCGGGTTCGACCTCGTCTCCCAGGGCCTCTCGAGCCTCATGAGCTTCACGGGCGAGCCGGGCGGCGCGCCCGCGAAGATTCCCGTTCCGATATGCGATCTAAACGCAGGGATGTACACGGCGCTCTCGATTCTCTCCGCCTATATCCACAAACAGCGCACGGGTGAGGGCCAGCGCATCGACATGGCGCTGACCGACGCAGGGCTGGGCTACACCTTCTGGCAGGCGTCGCAGTTCTTTCCCTCCGGCGAACCGCCCGAGCCTCTCGGCTCCGCGCACGAGATGACGGCGCCCTACCAGGCCTTTCAGTGCAAGGACGGCTATCTGGCCTTGGGCGCCGCCAACCAGAGGAACTGGGAGCTGTTCTGCGCGACCATCGGGCGCGAAGACCTGCTGGAGCGCGAGGAATACGCCACCGACGGCCTGAGGCGTGAGAACTATCTCGCACTCGCGGGCGAACTCGAAGAGGTATTCATCGAAAAGACGCGGGATGAATGGGTGGCGATTTTGGATTCGGGCGGCATTCCCTGCGGGCCGATTCTGAACATGGCGGAGACCTTCGCGCATCCCCAGATAAAGGCCCGGGAGATGAGCGTCGACATGGAGCACCCCGCGGCGGGCCGCATCCGGGTCCTGGGGTTCCCGCCCAAGCTGTCTGCAACGCGCGTCGGTGTAAGGACGCCCGCGCCCCTGCTGGGCGAGCATACCGACGAGGTGCTGCGCGAGTTCGGTACGAGTGAGGAAGAAATAAACAACCTGCGAGAAGCGGGCGTCGTGGCCTGAGCGCATGGCCAAACCGCCGCCGCCCCTCTCCCCCGGCGTCTATCTCGTCGCCACGCCGATTGGCAATCTCGAAGACATTACGGAACGCGCCCGCAGGGTGCTCGAAGAATGCGACCTCATCGCGTGCGAGGACACGCGCCACACGGGCAGGCTGCTCTCGCGCCTCGGCATCAAGAAACCGCTCGTGAGCTATCATGAGCACAACGAAGCGAGGCGCGCGGGCGAACTGGCAGGGCGCGCGCTCGGGGGTGAGCGCGTTGCCGTGGTGTCGGACGCGGGCACGCCGGGGGTTTCCGATCCCGCCTACCGGGTGGTGCGCGCCGCCATCGAGGCGGACGTCCAGGTCGTCCCCGTGCCCGGGCCTTCTTCGGTTCTGGCCGCGCTCACCGCCTCGGGCCTTCCCACGGACAGCTTCGTCTTCGAGGGGTTTCTTCCACCGAAAGGCCGGAGGAGACTTCAAAAAATCGAGGCGCTGCTCGATGAGGAGCGCACGGTCGTCGTGTTCGAATCGCCCCACAGAGTCACTCGGCTCGTGAGCGAAATCGCCGACCTGGCGCCCGCGCGGCCTTTGGCCCTTGCGCGCGAGATCACGAAACTGCACGAGGAGATACTGAGGGATGAAGCGCAAGGGCTTGCCGATGCGCTCAGGGACAAGAGAATCAAAGGCGAGTGCGTCCTCCTCATCGGGCCGAAGCGGATGGAAAAGACAGAGGATTGATGGGGGAAGGCGGCCCCCCGCGATTTGTTGTATGATCGCCGTTTCCGCAAATACCCGCCACGCCTTCAGGAGGCTCGCCATGAAGCGCCCATCCATCGCTGTAGCCGCAACGCTCGCCCTCGCCATCTTTTTCGCCATCATCTCCACAGCATTCGCCGCATCCAAGAGCGGACCCAAGGCGTCCCGGGAGGCGGTCGTCGCGCAAGTCGGGGATATACCGATAACGCTCAAGGCTTTTTACGCCTTCATCAGCCAATTGCCGGACAACGTGCAGGCGCAGGCACTGTCGAACAAGACGGCGTTCCTGGAAGCCCTCATTCAGCGCATGCTCATGCTCCGCCATGCGAAAGAGAGCGGTTTCCTCGCAACCGAGCATGTGAAGATGCAGATGGAGCGCGCGCGGCGCGAGATTCTCATCGGCGAGGCCTTGCGCAGAATCGAGGAGGGCGCGAAGCCCAAAGCGTCCGAGATTCGCGCGGAGTATGAGCGCAACAAGGCCAAATACACCGAGGGAGGCAAGGTGACTGCGGCCCACATTATGGTGGCCTCTGAAAAAGAAGCGAAGGATTTGCTTGCGAAGGTAGCTGGAGGAGAGGATTTCGCCGAACTGGCGAAAAAGTACTCCCTGGCGCCAGAGCGCGCGCTCGGCGGGAGCCTGGGCGAGATGGAGAGGGGCTACAGCAAGAGGACGGGCCTGCCCGAGATCATCGAGCAGACGGCCTTTTCCCTCGATCCGGGCGCGCACAGCGGCGTGGTGCGCAGCGTCTACGGCTGGCACGTCGTAAAGACCTCCAAGAAGGAAGGGAGCAAGCAGCTCGGCTTCCCGGAGGTGGCGGAGAGAATCACCAAGGAGATGGGCGAGCGCAACAGGCAGGAAGCGATGCGAAAGGCGTTTGTCGAACTCACCGAGCGCTACAAGGTGAAGCGGTATTACGAAAACCTGAAATAACGCCCTATTTTCGAATCCCATTGCAGAGTCGGGAAATTGAGCGGTGAAATCACGGCTGTTTCACTTGCGCAGCGCTTTCGCCTTAGGGCGCGAGATTACGAGATTAGCCGCATATTACATTTACAATGAGGCGATACAATAGAAATATGGGAAAGTCTCTTAAAGACAAGAATAGATATCGATTAGCTCTTGTTGTTTTGGCGAACATAGCAGCTTACATGGCAATGCTAAACAATAAGGGGTTTGGAATTGAACCTTGGATCGAAACGCTTACGAATATTCAAAAATTAGTTCCTGGCTTGTTAGTTTCTGTTTTGACAAGCGTCATAAACGCGCAGATTGATCACGTCAACAAAGCGCGATTAGTGTTCTGGAAGTGGCGACACCCTCTTCCAGGGAGTCGCGCTTTCACTGAATGCGCGAGCATGGATTTGCGCATCGACATGGACGCTCTGCTGAACTATCAAGATCCTCTGCCTACTGATCCCGAAAAGCAAAACGCGTTATGGTTTAAGTGGTATCGGGGACTCCAGAATGAACCTGGAATTGAGCAGGCGCATCGCGAATACTTGTTTACGCGAGATTACACAAGCATTTCATTTCTACTAATAGTCGGTCTCGGTTCTTTGGGTTTATGGGAAATAGAAGATATTCAGATTGCAAGTATTTACTTATTTAGTTTAGTGGCGCAATACTTCTTGGCCCGCCGGGCAGCACGTAATCACGGCGTTCGATTTGTTGGATCGGTTTTAGCTTACAAAGCGTCAAGCGAATAGCAATAGGAGCAGAAGGACGATGACGAAATTTTTCGAGATTGATTTTCTGGAAGCTGGCGAGAGAAGCAGCGGTGATGCAATTGCACTGCGTTATCGTGAAGATAACGATGTCGACTACATTCATGTGATTGATGGTGGGTACACAAACGATGGCGATAAGCTCGTTGAACATATTTGTACGTATTATGATGCCCCTAGCACCATCGACCATGTTGTTCTCACACACCCAGATGGCGACCATTCAGCAGGCCTGAAAAAAGTCCTAGAGGAATTTGAAATAGGGGTTCTATGGATGAATCGGCCATGGAAACATATTCAAACGCTATTGCCTCGCTTCAACTATGACTACACAGAAAGTGGGCTAGTTCGTCGTCTAAAACAAGATTTTCCGCACATGGCTGAATTGGAAGAAATAGCCGAAGAACGAGGGATCAAAATAGAAGATGCATTTCAAGGAAATCAAATTGGAGAATTCACTGTTTTGGCACCAAGCTTCAATAGATATATTGATCTCATCGTCGAATCAGATAAGACTCCCGAGCCGCAACGAGAAGCGGCAAGGTCAGGAAAACTATTTGAGCGAGTGACAATCTTCATAAAAAGCATCGTAGCGGCATGGGGAGAAGAAAACTTAAAAGGAGAAACCGAAGGGACAAGCCACGAGAACGAAACAAGTGTTGTACAGTTCGCCGAATTATGCGGCGAGAAAATCCTTCTGACGGGAGACGCGGGGATAGGATCGCTAGATGAAGCTTACTATTATGCAGGTTTGTTGGGGATACAGCTTCCTGGCATCGACCGATTTGATGTCCCTCACCATGGATCGAGAAGAAACCTATCCTCAGATTTGCTTGATAAATGGATAGGACCGAAGCTGCCCCGAGAGTCTAGCTCCCCATCATATACAGCGATAATTTCAGCAAACCAAAACGACAAAGAACATCCAAGGAAAGCTGTTGTTCGAGCGCTTATTCATCGCGGTGCAAAAGCGATTCAAACAGCAGGTACGATACGGACTCATTGTAACGGACCTGATAGGGGATGGTCAGCAGTAACACCGCTTAAATATCCTGAAGATATGGAGGAGTGAAGGATCACCATATGCTTTAATGTTTTATCTGTTTCCCCTACCTCGGCTCCAGGCCGTGTTTTTTCATGTAGGCCTGCAGCCACAGCGCGAGGGCCAACGAGACGAACATGAAGAAGATGATCGTCAGGAAGGGAATGAAGTAGCTTTTCGTGTAGTCGAACATGAAGCCCGCGAACGGCGCGCCGACGACGCCTCCCAGCCCGTAGCAGATCTCCATGAAGCCGATGATGACGCCGTATGTACGGCCCCCGAAGCAGTCCCCCGCCAGGGCCGAATAGCACGCGCTCATGGCGCCGATGCCGATCCCGTACACGAGCGCGAAGGCGTAGCCCGGCAGGATGCCCCCGCCGAAATAGGGGATGAGGATCAGGAGCGTGAGGCCCGCCGCCACCACCACGGCGGCGAGCGCCACCCCGCGCCCGCGCCCGATGATGTCGCCCACCCATCCGCCGCCGATGCTGCCGAACGTCCGGATGAAGCCGACGGAGCCGAAGATGATCGCCGCGAGCGCGGTGCCGTACCCCACGTCGACGAGATAGAGCTGCAACTGGCTCATGATGGTGTTGTTGTTGAGCCCGATGGCGAAGACCATCAGGATGAGGCACCAGAAGCGGATGTCGTGCCTCACGACCGAGAAGACCTCCCACACGCCCTTGCCCTCGCCGCCGTGGCCGACGCCCGCTCTCGCCATCTCCTCGGGTGTGCGCGGGGGGCCGCCGTCCGGCCCCTGGCCGACGTCTTCGGGCACGTCGCGCATAAGCAGAAACGCCAGGGGTGCTATGACGCACAACAGGACCAAGCCGAAGATCACGTATGTGTAACGCCAGCCCACCGAGGCGATGAGCCGTTCTATCAGGGGTGCCAGGACGAGGATGCCGATTCCGATGCCCGAGAGGGCGATGCCCGTGGCGCGGCCTCTTTTCCTGACGAACCAGCGCGGCACGATGGCGCTGTGCGTCGAGAAACCGCTCAGCGAGAGGCCGTAGCCGGCGAAAAGTCCGAACAGGATGTAGAGATGCCAGAGCGAGGACACGAAGTAACACGAAATGAACGTGAGGCCCAGTATCACCGAGCCCCAGGGCATGATGGCGCGCGGGCCTTTCTTCTCTAGGAGCGACCCTGCAAACGGCGCGCCGAAGGCGTATGTGGCCATCGAGAGCGAGAACGCTCCGCTCAGCAGACCCCGGCTCCAGCCGAATTCCTCGAGCAGGGGAACCTGGAAGATGCCGAAGGAAAACCGCGTGACGACGTGGAACGCCAGCGTGGCGAATGAGAGCCAGACGATGACCCAGCCGTAGTAGAACCTGGGTTTATTGGTGGGGCTGCTTACTGGAATCCTGGACATTCGCTTCCTTATTGTTGCGATGAATCACGGAAATTGAGGCGAGTATACACGCCGCCTGCACTCCGGGCGAAGTGATTTATCAATCTTCCCAGAAACACATCGCTGTCTGAAAGTGGATGTCCACCGTGTCCGCAGGGTTCAGGGCGTATCCGCCGCCGAGGGTTCCCGCCACGGGAATCCCGCGAGTGCGGCATTCTCCCAGAATGTACGAATCGCGCCGCTTCAAACCCTCCTTCGAGAGCTTGAGCGTGCCGAGCTGATCCCCCGAATACGGGTCCGCCCCCGCCTGGTACATCACCAGATCGGGCTTGTGCTCATCGAGAATCCTCGGGACGTGTTTTTCGAGATGCGGCAGGTACTCATCCTCGGTGGCGAGGTCGTAGAGCCCGACGTCGATGTCGCTTCTTTTCTTTTGCGGGTAGATGTTCTCCTGGTGGATGGAGAAGGTGAGCACCGCCGCCTCGCGCCGGAAGATGACGGCGGTGCCGTTGCCCTGGTGCAGGTCGCAGTCGATCACGGCGGCCCTTTCGATGGCGCCCTCCTTCATGAGGACGCGCACGGCGACCGCCAGGTCGTTCACGTAGCAAAACCCCTCGGCCTGATCGGCGAAGGCGTGGTGGAAGCCCCCGGTGAGGTTAATCGCGCGGCCCCTTTCGAGCGCCTCGCGCGCGGCGAGTATGGTGCCGCCAGTCGCCAGAAAGCTCGCGTCCACGATCTGCTTGCTGATGGGAAGCTCGCTCGGCGCGGTCCGCGCGGTGTGAACGCCTGAGCGCAGGTCCGCCAGGTATTCCTGCGTATGGACGAGGGCCAGTTCTTCTTCCGTCGCAATGCGCGGCGCGAGAAAGACGCTCTCGGGCAGCCCGGCCTCTCTCAGTCTCGCGTGGGTTTTCCGGTATTTCTCGGCCTGCAGGACGTGCTGGCCGATGTAGGCGTAATAGCCTTCGTGGAAGATGAAAACGCAGTGCTCGGGAGGCGCTCTCATCGCGGAGGCTAGATGACGCCCTTGTCCCTTAAGCCGGCGATGGCCGCGCCGTCGTAGCCGATTCCCTCCAGCACCTCGTCGGTATGCTTGCCCATGGGAGGCCCCGCCCAGCGGATGGTACCCGGCGAGCCGTTCAGCCTCGGGATGACGTTTTGCATCCTGATGGGGCCGAGTTCCTCATCCTCCACGGTGGTGATGGTCTCGCGCGCCTGCACGTGGGGGTCCGCCATGAACTGGGCCACGTCGTAGATGGGCCCCAGCGCGCATTCGTGCTTCTCAAAATGGGCGACCGTCTCATCGAGCGTGTGCTCGCCTATCCAGCCCTGGATGGCGTCGTCGAGCTCGGCCATATGCTCCACCCGCCCCGCCTGGGTGATCATCCGGGGGTCGTCGCTCAAGTCCTCGCGCCCCACGGCGCGCATGACGCGCTTGAAGATGTTCTCCGCGCTCGCCGATATCACGACGTAGCGCCCGTCCTGGCAGCGGTAGGCGTTCCTGGGCGCGGCGAAGGGAATGGCGTTTCCGGTGCGCATCTGGACGTAGCCGAGCTGGTCGTATTCGAGCGGCTGGGGGCCCAGCACCATGGTGATGGGCTCGTAGATGGCGATGTCGATCTCCTGGCCGGGCGCGTCGTGGACGTCGCGGTGGTAGAGCGCCATCATCACGGCGTAGGTGCCGCACAGCGCGCTGATGCCGTCGGCCAGGGCGAAGGGCGGCAGCGTGGGCGGCCCGTCGGGAAAGCCCGTGATGTGCGCGAAGCCGCTCATGGCCTCGGCCAGCGTGCCGAAGCCGGGCCTTTGCGCGTAGGGGCCCTTCTGCCCGAAGCCGCTCGTGCGCGCGAGGATGAGCTTGGGGTTGAGCGAGTGGAGGCTCTCCCAGGAAAGGCCCCATCGCTCCATCGTCCCGGGGCGGAAGTTCTCCACCAGGACGTCCGCGCTCTCGCACAGCTTGCGGAGGATCTCCTGCCCCTCGGGCGAGGAGATGTTGCAGGTGATGGACTTCTTGTTCCGGCTCGCGAGCTTCCACCACAGCGAGACGCCGTCTTTCTGGGAGGCGAAGTTTCTCAGGGAGTCGCCGCGCGGGTGTTCGATCTTGATCACCTCGGCGCCGAAATCCGCCATGTAGGTGGCTATCCAGGGGCCGGCGAAGAGGGTGCCGATGTCGATGACACGAACGCCCTCGAGCGGCATTTTCTTGTGTTCACTCATGGAATCGGCGCATCCTCGGGTTTTCGGGGCCGACGCCTCACGGCCCCGGACGGGTTTACGAAACGCGTTTCACGGGACGCCCCGATGGTAGCAAAGCGCGGATGCCCCGGCAACGATTTGGGCGCATTCGCGCCCCACGCCGCCCAGGACTTTTTGTCGTGGACTTGGGCCCCGCATATTGGGATAATCGGGAGAGTCGGGAGACTCCTCTCTGGACCTTGCCGCATTCGGAGGTTTCGCATGAAGTCCATTCTCATCGCCGTATTGTTCGCCTTGTTGTTTCTCGCCCCCGCGCACCTGGGCGCCCCCGCGCGCACTTCGGATGGCCTGGTTCTGGTGACCCAGGACGCAGAAGCCAGGCGCTTTGGCGGCTTCCGCTCCTTCGGCTTCCGCGGCTCGCGCGGGTTCGGCAGCTTCGGGCGCAGGGGTTTCTCGAGACGCTCGTTCGGCGCGCGTCCCCGGGCGCGCAGTTTCTCGCGCAGAC
>VXPH01000158.1 GCA_009839615.1 Nitrospinota bacterium | reverse complement strand
GGAGTGAATCTGCCGATGCTCTTGAAATTGTCGTTTATCAAGGGAAAGACCGTTTCCGAAGCGGCGCGTTTTCTGGTGGAGTATGGGAGGCGGAACCTGGCCCAGCCGAGCGAAATGATCAATTCCGTGAAACAACGCCCAGCCAGGGAGGAGTAAACGCCATCATGGCGGAACAAAGAGTCAGCATCAGCAATCAAATGGGGCTTCACGCTAGGGCGGCGGCCAGATTCGTGAGGCTGTCGAGTAAATTCGAGAGCGAAATCCTTGTTCGATTCCGTGATATGGAGGTAGACGGAAAGAGCATTATGGGCGTCATGATGCTTGCCGCAACCCCCGGCTCGGAGCTCCTGATAAGCGCGTGTGGCTCCGATGAAGATACCGCCGTTGCAGAATTGGCGGATTTGGTTCGAACCGGTTTTGGAGAAATTGCATAGGGTTTCGTGTTGCCGCGCAGGAGCCCGGAAGCGCATATATTCACATAGATTCTATGAAACAATATTTAAGCCATTGATAGATAAATACTTGCAAAATAATAATCTGAACAATATGTTTTGCCTGTCCGCCCCGTATACAGGAACTTTCTCATAGACAGGTTTACGAAAAAACAACATTTTTCCCGCGCGCTTCCGTCTAAATTCAAGAAATGATAAAAGACGCCGGAAAACGCATCCGGCCCAGCGGGGCGTTTTGTTTGATTTGATGACAACTTCCAATTCCTGTGGGAGATTTTCGATGGGTTCCAATCATGGGGGTAACTACATTTTTACTTCCGAGTCCGTCTCGGAGGGACATCCTGACAAAATGGCCGACCAGATAAGCGATTCCGTCCTGGATGCCATTTTTCGTGAAGACCCGAACGGTCGCGTTGCCTGCGAAACGCTTATCACGACGGGCATCGTATTTATCGCCGGGGAGATTACGACGGCGGCAAATTACGATGCGCGTGAAATTGCGCGCGAGACGATACGACACATCGGCTACGACAATTCGGAATACGGCTTTGACTGCGATACCTGTTCGGTCGTTACGGCGGTAGACAAACAATCGCCCAACATCGATCAAGGGGTATCGGAGGGACAAGGTCTTTTCCAGGAACAAGGGGCGGGCGATCAGGGGATGATGTTCGGGTTCGCCTGCCGTGAATCCGAAGAATTGATGCCCCTGCCCATCATGTTGGCCCACAAGCTGGTTCGCAGGACTACGGAAGTGAGAAGAAGCGGCGCTTTGGGCTACCTGCGCCCCGACAGCAAAAGCCAGGTATCCGTTCGCTATGAAGACGGCAAACCCGTGGCTATCGACAATGTCGTCATTTCTGCTCAGCATTCCGAGGACGTCAGCCTCGAACAGATACGTGAAGACATCATTCGCGAAGTCATCCGCCCCATCCTCCCGGAAAACATGACGACACAGAATACTGAATTTTTTGTGAACCCAACCGGGCTTTTCGTCATCGGGGGGCCCATGTGTGACACGGGACTCACGGGCCGGAAAATTATCGTGGACACTTATGGAGGATACAGCAGGCACGGCGGCGGCGCATTTTCCGGCAAAGACCCCTCGAAGGTGGATCGTTCAGCCGCCTATATGGGGAGATACATCGCCAAAAATATCGTTGCGGCGGGGCTCGCAGATAAAGCGGAAGTGCAACTCGCCTACGCCATCGGCGTGGCGGACCCCGTTTCCGTTCTGGTCGAGGATTTCGGGACGGGCCATGTGGATCCGAACCTCCTCTCGAAGGCCGTCCGCGAAGTGTTCGGCCTCAAACCCAGAGAAATAATCGACCACCTCGACTTGCGCCGCCCCATCTTCAAAAACACGGCGGCTTATGGACATTTCGGCAGGAGCGAACCCGAGTTCACCTGGGAGAAAACAGACAAGACATCCGATCTGAATACCGCCGTCGGGGCGTAAAATTCAGTGAGGCCGAACGACCGATTCTAGCTGCGGGAAATTTTGGAGAATTTTGGAGAAGAAATGGATTTCGACATCAAGGATAAGAGCCTGGCGGGGCGGGGCGCATTACGGATGGAGTGGGCCTCGCGGAGCATGCCCGTTCTGAATATGATTCTGAATCGATTCGAAAGAGAAAAGCCGCTTGAAGGGGTACGCATCGCCGCTTGTTTGCATGTGACGACGGAGACCGGATACCTGGTGAAAACCTTGGCGGCCGGCGGCGCCGAGGTGAGCCTGTGCGCATCGAATCCGCTCTCGACCCAGGACGATCTGGCCGCCAGCCTCGTGGAGAACGAGGGGATTCCCGTCTTCGCCATCAAAGGGGAAGACAGGGATACTTACTACAGCCACATGGCGTCCGTGTTGGACAGCAAGCCACACATTACCATGGACGATGGCGCAGACCTCGTGACTCAGGTGTTGACGGATCGCAGGGAGTTGATTCCCGATATCCTCGGAAGCACCGAAGAGACGACGACCGGGGTGATCCGGCTCCGCGCCATGGCGGCGGACGGCGTGCTGGAGTTTCCAATCATCGCGGTGAACGATGCGAACACCAAGCATTTCTTTGACAACCGCTACGGAACGGGTCAGAGCACGATTGACGGGATCATTCGCGCCACGAACAGGCTGCTGGCGGGTTCGGTCTTCGTCGTCTCCGGCTACGGCTGGTGCGGGAAGGGCCTGGCGAGCAGGGCGCGGGGCATGGGGGCCAATGTCATCGTCACGGAAGTGACGCCTCTCAATGCGCTGGAAGCCCTGATGGATGGATATCGGGTCATGCCGATCGCCGAGGCGGCTGAGATTGGCGATTTCTTCTGTACCGTTACGGGCGACACGAGCGTCATTCGCCTCGAACACATCAAGAAGATGAAAGATGGGGCCATCATATCGAACTCAGGACATTTCGACGTGGAAATCGATGTGGCGGGACTCGAGGAAGTGGCGAGGTCGAAACGTGAAATTCGCTCACTGGTTGATGAATATACCCTCAAGGACGGAAAAAGGATCGTCGTCATCGGGGGTGGCCGCCTCGTGAACCTTGCCACCGCCGAAGGTCATCCGAGCAGCGTGATGGACATGAGTTTCGCCAATCAGGCTCTGGCTGCCGAGTATATCGTGCAGGAAGGCAAGAATCTGGGAAACGAAGTGTATCCGGTGCCCCAGGAATTGGACGACGACATTGCCCGCCTGAAGCTACAGAGCATGGGCGTGGAAATTGATACGCTGACCGATGAGCAGGAGAAGTACTTGAAGAGTTGGCAGCAGGGCACGTAGAATTTCTCCGCATCCGATACGCCGCCCGCCACGGGAGAGTCTTCTGTGGCCAGAAATTTGTTCGCCACGCCGTGTATGAGAAAAAAGATAAAACGGCTGTTGGGGAATTCATTTCTCATCCTTGGTTTTTTTCTTGTTTTCTGGTCACAAGAAGGGGGGAGCGCCCTTGGCGCGCGGGGATTGGAGGCAAGAATTCTCGGCGTTCGAGAATTCTCTACCCCGGATTATGCGCGGATCGTCTTTATGCTGAACCGCGAAACGTTTGATTTCAAATCAAGCATCTTGAAGAAACCCACGCGGATTTTCATTGACATCCCGCGCGGGCGCATTGCGCAGAGCACTCGGATTCCGAAATTTTCTCCAGGAAGCAGCATCGTATCTCGCCTCCGGTTCGGTAAACCGGGGAAAGACAGGCTGCGCCTCGTGATTGATATCGCGAAAAAGCATGGTGTCAAATATCGGATTTTCACCCTCCAGAATCCGCAACGCATCGTGGTGGACGTATGGGCTAAAACTAATAGCATCTCGAAACTTTCTGGAAAGGGAAGGCGGGAGCGTCCGGAATCCGGCAAATCGACGCGCGCGCTCAGAGCATCTCCACGGCAGAAAAAGCCGACCCGCCGCGAGATGAATTTGGTTCAGAGATTCCGCCACGGTCTGGGGAGAATTGTTCTGGACCCCGGACATGGGGGCAGGGACCCGGGCGCGGTCGGTTTGTCCGGCTTGAGAGAAAAAAACCTCGCCCTGGACATTACTCTCAGAACCAGACGGGTGCTGAGGCGCGTCTTGCCCGGCAACCGGATCTATCTCACCCGGACTACCGATAGATATGTGTCTCTTCCCGACAGGACGTCCTTCGCGAATGAGCATGACGCCGATATTTTCGTGTCGATACATGTGAACAGCGCGCGTTCACGCCGCATCCATGGAGTCGAGACCTATCTTTTGAGCGAAGCCTCATCGGCCAGAGCGCTCAGATTGGCGGCCAGAGAGAGCGGGACGACCCTTGCGCGCATGAGCGATTTGCAAAAAATCCTGAATGATCTGGGGTTGAGGTCGAAGGTCACGGAGTCTCGGCAACTGGCCCGGCGGGTTCAGCAAGCGATGCTCTCGCGCTTGAGGTCTTCTTATCGTGGTGTCCGCAATTTGGGCGTGAAGCGGGGGCCGTTTTACGTGCTTCTTGGCGCCCGGATGCCGAGCATACTGGTCGAGGTCGCCTTCATCTCGAATCGATCGGAAGCGCGGCGGATGCGCAGCCCCAAATACCGTCAGGCGCTTGCGGAAGGAATTGCAAGAGGTATCATGCGGTTTGTGGGTGCCGGCTCCGGCAAAGCCGCCATAAACACCCGGACACGCTAAACATATTTTCTCATCTGGAAACGCCTCCATGCCTTCTCCGGTATTCGTCATCGTAGGGCGCCCGAATGTGGGGAAATCCACGTTCTTCAATCGCCTCGTCGGCAGACGGGACGCCATTGTTCAGGCGGAACCGGGAGTGACCCGGGACAGGCGCTACGGCGAGGGGGAATGGGAGGGCAGCAAATTTCTCGCCGTTGATACGGGCGGCATTGCCGCATCGGAAGGCGACCCCTTTTTGCCGAAAATTCAGGAACAGACGGCAGCCGCCATCGCGGAAAGCGAAGTGGTTTTATTTCTTGTCGATGGAATCGAGGGCCTCCTTCCCGGGGATCATGAAATCGCGCAAATGCTCCGCGTCTCGAAGAAACCGGTGCTGCTCATCCTGAATAAATCAGATGCCAAGCGCGCGCGAGAGACGGAATGGGATTTTTACCAACTGGGCCTAGGGGACGTCTGGCCCATTTCGGCGGAACATGGTTCAGGCGTCTCCGAGGTGATGGACGAGGCGATTCGCATCGCTTCGCGTGAACTTGGAAGCGAGGAAGCCCAGGATACGGATGAGCATCGTATCGCTGTCGTCGGCCGCCCGAATGTGGGGAAATCCTCTTTCGTGAATCAAATCTTGGGAAGCGAACGGACGCTTGTGAGTCCTGTTCCGGGCACAACGCGAGATCCGGTGGATTCCCTGTGTTTGAGAGAGGGGAAATCCTACCGTCTCGTGGATACGGCCGGCATCAGGAGAAGAGGGAAGATCGGCAAGCGTCAGGTGGAGGCGGTGAGCATGATCATGGCCTATCGAAGCATCGAGCGCGCCCAGGTCGCCTTGCTTCTCATCGACGCGACCGAAGGCCCGAAGACGATGGATGCGCAGATAGCCCGCCACATCAAAGAATCCGGCCGCGCCTGCGCGATTTTGTTGAATAAATGGGATCTTGTCGAGAAGGAAAGCAAGACGTTCGATGGGATAGTGCGTGAAATCAAGGACAAGCTGGTTCACATTCATTTTGCGCCGGTTCTCTCGGTCTCCGCTCTCACGGGGCAGAGGTGCGAGCGGATATTCGATGTAATCGATAAGATTTTCGAGTCTCACCTCAGGCGTGTGCCCACCGGACAACTGAACCGGGCAATAGCGGAAATCGTTGCCGCACACCCTCCGCCCACGGTTTCGGGGGGGCGGCGTCCCAAAGTGTTTTATGCCACGCAAAGCGGCGTTTCTCCGCCTCATGTCATTCTCTTTGCAAGTCTCGCAAGCCAAATCCCCGTAGAGCAATACGGGAGGTACGTGGAAAGGAGGTTGAGGGAGCGATTTGATTTCGAGGGCACGCCGCTCAGGGTAAGTTTCCGCCAAAGAGGGGCGAGCACCCCGCGAAAGCGAAGGGGAAAAGCAAGGCGATAACTTCAAGGATTTTCGAGAGTTTGGCGTAAACGCACAGCTTCATAGTTCATACCCAGCTTTAATGATACCCCGCAAGTAATTCAATCTGATTGACAAAGCAAACCCTGAATGGCACGATTTCAGACATATTTGTTTTCGTACTCATCACCGAGTCGGGCGCGAGGCTCTTTCTAAACGTCACGTTGCCACGGGACTGATATCAGAGGAGTTGAGGTAGATGGCGACGCACGAAACAGACAAAATCCGTAACGTTGCTTTTGTGGGAGAGGGAGGAAACGGAAAAACTTCTCTCGTGGAAGCCTGCCTTTTCACCGCGGGAAGCACGGACAGGCAAGGGAAGGTGGATGCGGGCAACACGATACTCGACTCGGAGCCCGAAGAGGTAAAGAGAAACTCCTCTATTTTGGGAGCGGTGGCCTACGCCTATTGGAACAGGCATCGCATCAATCTTCTCGATACACCCGGGTATTCGAATTTCATATCGGATACCGTCGCGGCCATTCGCGCATGCGACAACGCCGTCGTCGTCCTGAATTCTCATTCAGAACCGAAAGTGATTACCGAAAAGGTTCTGGGCTGGGCCGAGGGAGAAAACTTGTGCACGTTCATATACCTGAACCAGATGGATCATGAACAGGCCGATTTGAGCCGTGCGATGGAATATGCGGAAAAGACGATCGATAAACGTCTCGTCGTATTGCAGCTGCCCATGAACCCGGGCGCCGGCTTCAACGGGGTCGTCGATCTGATATCGGGCAAGGCTTTCACCTACGAGGTGGAGGGAAACGGAAAGGGTGAGGAGTGTGACGTTCCGGCGGAGGTGGCCGATGCGTATGAAGAATATCGCGGGCAACTCATCGAGTTCGCGGCAGAGGCGAATGAAGATGTCCTCGAAAAGTATCTGGAGGGAGAGGAGCTTTCATCGGATGAGATCGTCCAGGGATTGCGCCAGGGAATTCAGGAAGGTTCCTTCATGCCGGTTTTGTGTGGTTGTGGATTGAAAAACGTAGGCACGGACCTGTTGCTCCAGGCGATTGAGGATTTCGGCGCCTCGCCTTCGGCGCATGAATTCAAAGCGAAAGACGCGAACGGCGAGGAGGTGAGCATTAAAGCGGACTCAAGCGAACCTTTCCGCGCCCTGGTGTTCAAGACGGTGGTGGATGCTTTCGCGGGCAAGTTAAATTATTTCCGTGTGGTCTCGGGCGAGGTTTCTTCCGACATCGGCGTTCTCAACACCACGCAATCGGAGAAAGAGAGAATCGGCTCTTTGCTCTTCATTCAGGGCAAGGGCCAGTCTCCCGTCTCCGATAAACTTGTGCCGGGAGATATCGCCGCGCTCGCCAAGCTGAAAACCACGAGAACCGGGGATACGCTTTGCGGCGATGCCGGCGCCGTCGTGTTCGAACCCATCAACTTCCCCTCACCCGTCATCTCTTACGCCGTGGCGCCCAAGAGCAAGGGTGATGAGGAAAAACTCAGCACGGCTCTCGCGCGTTTGCGCGATGAGGACCCCGCGCTCACCATCAGCCGGGACCCCCAAACGAAAGAGATGCTCCTGTCGGGCCTGGGCGTTTTGCACATCGAGGTCATCGTCGATCGCATCAAGCGCAAATATGGCGTGGAAGTGGAGATGAAGACCCCGCGCGTGCCCTACAAGGAAACGATTAAGGGCAGAACCAAGGTGCAGGGCCGCTACAAGAAACAAACCGGCGGGCGAGGGCAGTTCGGAGACACCTGGCTCGAGATCGAGCCGCTACAGCGTGGCGGCGGGTTCGAGTTCGTGGACAAGATTGTGGGCGGCGCGATTCCCAAGACATTCATTCCGGCCGTGGAGAAGGGAATTATCGAGGCGATGGATTCCGGAACCCTGGCGGGCTATCCCGTCACGGATCTGAAAATCACGCTTTATGACGGCAGTTTTCATAATGTCGACAGTTCCGAAATGGCCTTCAAGATAGCCGGCTCTCTCGGTTTCAAGAAAGGCGTTCAAGAGTGCAGGCCAACTCTTCTCGAGCCCATCATGAACATGCAAATCGTTGTGCCGGAAGAATATATGGGTGACATCATCGGCGACATGAATTCACGCAGGGGCAGGGTGCTTGGCATGGATCCGAGCGTCGGCGGCAAACAGGTCATCAAGTCTCAAGTTCCCATGGCGGAGGTGTTGAACTATGCGCCCGCGCTGCGATCGCTGACCGCAGATCGGGGTGATTTCTCTATGGAATTTTCTCACTATGAGGAAGTACCGGGACAAATTACCGAGAAAGTCATATCTGAAGCGGCGACTGCCCGTGAGAGCGAGTAATTCGCATATAGAGGTAGAGGGTTCCTATCATGGGGAGAAAAGGGGTGAATCTTCTCGAAGGCGATGATGAGGAAAGGGAAGGCGATTCCGAGGGAGATTCCGGCGACGACGGGGGAAGTTATGAAAGGCGCAGAGGCGGTTTCGTCGACGTCTTGATGGTCATCCTGTTCGTGTGTGTCATGCTGGGCGGAGTGGCCTGGGCGGGATATCAATTTTGGTGGCTTCCCAAAGTGAAAAAAGAGGCGCAGCTTGAAAGAGCCCGCAAGAAGCAGGAACAGCAAAGAAAAATGCCTGTGGCGAACAGGCAAGGCGCAACCGAACGCGCGCAACGAGCTCCCGGACGGTTTTCCCAGGCCGCGGGCTCGCAAGCACAACAAAGAGCGATGAGCGCAACGGCTCGAAACACGTGGTCCGAACGACCCGCGCCATCGAGGCCGACCGAAACACCGGCGCCACCCGCTGCGCCGATGGCGAAGCGAGTTTCCGCAACCCCAGGTCCGGCCGGGAATGCGCCGTCCGCCGCGGTGGCGAGGATGGAAAAACCCGCGCCGCCACCCACCCGAGCCGAAAGGAAGCCGCCAGCCGCTCCCGTAACGATGCAAAAGCCCGCCTCTCCACCGAATGTGGAGTCGAAACCAAAACGCGATGCGACGCCGGCGGCGCGGTCGCCCAGGAAGGCGGAGCCCCGAAAGCGGCTTGCCGAGAAAAGACCGAAAAAGCCGGCGACGAGAGTCCAAAGCGGTGCAGCAGCCCGCAAGTCGCCTCGGGGTTTTTACTATAGCGTTCAGGTGGCTTCCTGCAGCACGGAGCGTTGTGCGGACTCTTTTTCAAGACGCTTGAGGAGCAAGGGTTTCTCCGCCTTCAGGGTGGCAAGCACAAGCCGTACGAGGCGTCGCAGTGGTCAAATCACAGAGGTGCGCCTCGGTTCGTTTTCGAGTCTGGCCCAGGCCCGGGCCCTGATGAACAGGGTGAGGAAGAAAAAGATCGAGGCCAGGGTGTATCGTTCCGACAATCAATGGAGAGTGGCGGCGGGAAGTTTCAGGAACCTGGAAGATGCAGCCCTGCTTTTGGATCGCGCGGAGGATTCCGGGTTTCGTGGTGAACTCGCCTCCCGGGTCCAACGTAGAGGGACGAGGAAGCTTTACAGGATACGAACTGGAAAATTCGAGACCCTCCGTGAAGCTTTGGCGTTCAGGAAGAAAATCCGGCAAGGCGGATTTTCCGACGCCATCGTAGTTCGCCGCAGATCGAGAAAATAGGGAGTCGAACATGGCCCAGACTGCCCAGAATCAACACATACCCGACAAGTTGTTCTTCAAGATCGGTGAAGTGGCGGAATTGACGGGTACGAAGCCCCATGTATTACGTTATTGGGAGAGTGAATTCCGAATGCTCCGCCCGGCGAAAGGGGACTCCGGACAACGCATCTATCGCCGGAAAGACGTGGAACTCGTTTTGGCGATTAAGCAATTGTTGTACGAAGAGAACTTTACCATTGCCGGAGCCAAGAAACAGCTTCAAAAACAACGAGCAGCGAGAGCCGAAGCGAACAAGGCGAAAAAGCCTGCCGAAGCCGAGCCGGGCGTTACTCCTGCGTTGCCGTTTGAAAGCGCGGGCAACGAAAACGTCGATCTGACGTGGATTCAGAAGGAACTCCGGGAAATACTTGGAATTCTTGACAAGAGCCGTTGAGGCCTGCCTGGATTTACTTGCTGATTCCACAAATTCGCGCATCGGGGGCGATTGACGGATTTCTCCGTTCCGCTTATTGTGCCACCCGCATATTTCCAGGGACGGAAACCACGCAAGAGGCTTTGAATCTGGATAACGAGGCGAGAATGGTTCGTGCTGTTTTCGGTGTAGTCATTCGGCGCTGACGCGGTGCTTTGACACTGAAGGATTTTAACGAGAGATGGCCAGGACTTTCAGAAAAGAAATCCGTCAACCGGATGCGTTGCAGACTCATGGAAGAAAGGTGGTTCTTTGGTTCGTCGAGAACCAGAAGATTCTTTACGTGGGTCTGGGTGTTGTTGTTTTGGTGGCGGCCATTTTTGTGAGCTACCGCATGTGGGATGAGCGCGCGCGAGAAAAGGCTTCCCTGGCTTATGGCCTGGCCAAAATCGCTTCTCTGGACAACCAGGGAGGAGCAGCGGAAGCCGCGTTCCAAAAGGTAGCCGACGATTATCCACGCTCGCGACCGGGTCTTCTGGCGCGCCTGCAACTCGCAGCCTTGCTGCGCGAGAGGAAACAATATCAGGGAGCGCGGGCGCAGTACGAACTTGTGGCGAGGAGCAGCATTTCTTCCGAAACCGACCAGGAGTTAGCGAAACGCGGAGTCGCTTCCGTCTTGACGCTGGAGGGAGCCTGCGCGGAAGCCATCCCGATGTGGGAGTCGATTCTCGAGAAAGGGAGTCTTTTCACGTCTGAGGATCTGTATATATCCATTGCCGATTGCCAGGAGAAGCTGGGCCGGCCTGCAGATGCGCGTAAGACTTATGAAGAGTTGAGCAAAAAACACCCCGAAAGCCCGTTCCTGACCGAAGAAATCCGTGCGAAGCTGGGCGGCGAAAAGAACACCAAATAAAAAATATCCCGGATATTCGTCCCGCAGTGCAATGATGATAAGATATGTTATGTAAAATTAAACTCCACTGCATATCCTGAGCTTTTCTCTGCAATTCCCACCATGATAGACTGTGTCATGAAGACTCCCCCCAATGAAAAGCCCCTTACCGTCCGCGGACACCCCGTGGACGAAGGCGCGCTTCGCCAGATTGAGTGCTGTCTCGCCGATGACGAAGCGCGTGCAGGAGCCCTGTGCGCCGACCACCATCTGGGTTATTCCATGCCCATCGGCGGCATCATCGCCTACGAGAACGCCGTATCGCCCAGCGGTGTCGGCTATGATATCGCTTGCGGAAACAAGGCCATCAGGACGAATCTGAACGCCTCGGACGTCCGCCCTGAACTATCCGGCATCATGGGTGAGATATTCCGTAGCCTGGAATTCGGCATGGGCCGGAAGAATCCCGAACCTCTCGACGATGCGCTTTTCGATGATTCTGCCTGGAAGATTCTGCCCGAACTTGAGGATTTGAAGCCGCTGGCCCGCTCCCAGTTGGGAACGATTGGCGCGGGCAATCACTATGTCGATTTATTCGTTGACGAAGCGGACGACGCGCTTTGGGTCGGGATTCACTTCGGCTCCAGGGGTTTCGGCCACAAAACATGCACCGGGTTTTTGAATCTGGCGAAAAACCGGAGGTTCGACGATCCTCCCGCTCGCGAGGACATGCACGCACGGGCCACCGTGTTCGCGCTCACCTCCCCCTTGGGAGGAGACTATTTCGCCGCCATGAAGCTGGCGGGACGCTACGCCTACGCCGGAAGGGATTATGTCGGGGGCCGCGTGCTCGAAATCCTGGGCGCAGCGTCTGAATGGGAGGTGCACAACCATCACAACTTCGCCTGGGAGGAAGAACACGACGGCGAGCGCCGTATCGTGGTCCGAAAGGGCGCCACGCCGGCCTGGCCCGGCCAGAAATGTTTTATCGGCGGGAGCATGGGAGACATTTCCGTCATCGCCGAGGGAGTCGAGACGCCGGGGTCGAAATCTCTCCTCTACTCCACGATCCATGGCGCGGGGCGGGTGATGAGCAGAACCAAGGCGGCGGGCAGGAAAAGATGGCGCAAAGGCCGCATGATTCGCAAGGGCGGCGCGATCACGCGCGAGCAGATGAACGAGTGGATCGCCGGGATGGGCGTCGTGCTTCGGGGTGCGGATACGGATGAAGCTCCGCAGGCCTATAAACGGCTTGAAGAGGTGCTGGGGCTCCATGACGATGCACTTCGCGTTTTACACGCTCTCAAACCCATCGGGGTGGCGATGGCGGGGCCGGAAGTGCGGGATCCATTCAGGGATTAGCGTGGGTCAATTATTTGATGTGAATTATTAGATTATAATAGTTATGAAACTGAAGATATAAGACTTAACTACTTAATTATTGTCTTGTAAAACCGGATCGGCATGGCCTTCGACGTCGAGTTCGAATCCCGCGTCATGAATCATACGGTGCGCCGCGGCCGACTCCTGGCCGGGCGTGGTGAGGTAGCCGTCCACGAAAATCGAGTTGGCCGGGTAGAGTGCCAAGGGCTGTAATTCCCTCAGCTGGACTTCCCTTCCCCCGGCGACGCGGATCTCGGAGCGGGGGTTGTAGAAACGCATTAGGCAGAGCAGCTTGAGGCAGGCGATCGGTCCGAGCAGTGGCCTCCCTTCGAGCGGCGTGCCGCCGATCGGGTTGAGGAAGTTGACCGGTATGGATTCGGGCGCGAGCGCGCTCAGCGCCTCGCAAACCTCGACGACGTCCTCGCTCCTCTCCCCTTGCCCGAAAATGACGCCCGAGCATAATTCGAGACCGGCTCCGCGCGCCGCGCCCAGGGTGTCCACTCGGTCGTCATAGGTGTGCGTTGAGCATATTTCGGGATAGTAGCGCGCGCTCGTGTTGAGGTTGTGATTGAAGCGGTCGACGCCCGCCTCGCTGAGTTTGGCGGCCTGGGAGGTTTCCAGCAGTCCGAGAGAGCAGCACACGGAGAGGCGGTGGCGTGATTTTATCTCGGAGACGGCCCGGCAAAGCCTTTCGATTTCCGGGTCCGACGGCCCGCGCGCGCTGATGACGATGCAGTAGCGCCTCGAACCGGCCGCCTCGGCCCTCGAGGCTCCCTCGAGGAGTTGCTCCTCATCCACGAGTTCGTATCTGTCAATCTGGGCGCTTGAGACGGAAGATTGAGAGCAGTATCCGCAATCTTCCGGGCAGATCCCGCTCTTCGCGTTGATGAGGTAGTGGATCTGCACCTTTTTTCCAAAATATGTGCGCCGCACGGAGAAGGCGGCGTCCAGGAGCTGAAGAATCTCATGGTCGGGCGCATTGATGACGGAGAGCGCCTCCCCTCGTCCGGGTCTTTCATCTTCCAGGGCGCGACGCGCGATTTCGTGGTAATTCACGACTGCTCTCCTTCTCTTGAAGGTCTGGCCGAAACTTAACGCGCCGCCCCACTCTTTGGCAAACGAGCATGGCGAAGGTGGAGCAAAGGGAGGATGCTTCTCTTGTTTCGCTCGCGCACGTAGCCTATGATGAATCTGATTTCATGAGACTTAAAGCATTTTATTAAACATGGTTGTTTATTAAAGTTCAATGAGGTATCTGGTGGAAATTACAGTAACACTTGAAGAAGAATTGCGCGAAGCCATCGAGGGTGAAGTGCGCTTCGACGTCTTCACGCGAAAAATATACAGCACCGACGCGAGCATGTACGAGATAGAGCCCGTGGGCGTCGTATTGCCCAAAACGGACGCCGACGTGCAGGAAACGCTCCGGATCGCCCAGAGGCACAACGCCGCCATCCTCCCCCGGGGCGGCGGCACCAGCCTCGCCGGCCAGACCGTGGGCGAAGCCCTGGTGCTCGATTTTTCCAAGTACATGAACCAGGTGATCGAACTGAACAAAGGTGAAGAATGGGCGCGCATCCAGCCGGGTCTGGTGCAGGATCATTTCAACGATTTCTTGAGCCCGCACGGCTTCGTCTTCGGTCCCAACACTTCCACGAGCAGCCGCGCCACCATCGGCGGCATGCTTGGGAACAACTCCTCGGGCTCGCGCTCCATCGTCTACGGGAAGACGGTGGATCACGTCATCGAAGTCTCCGGCTATTTCGCAGACGGGGAGCCCTTCTCCTTCGGGCCGCTGGATGCGGAGTCTCTCGGAGACCTCACGCGCGAGGATTCGCGCGCGGGCAGGCTCCACAAGGCGCTCAAAAATATCGTGGACGAGCAGCGCGTGGAGATTGCGGACCGCTACCCCAAGATCATGCGCCGCGTGAGCGGCTACAACCTCGATGAACTGGCCCGTGAATCACAGCCCTTCAACCTGGCCAAGCTCATGGTGGGCGCTGAGGGCACGCTGGCCGTGGTGACGGAAGCCAAGGTGCGCGTGTGCCCCAAGCCCAGGGCGCTCGGTGTCCTGGTGGTGCATTTCCACAGCATCGAGGAGGCCCTCGCCGCAAGCACGACCATCCTCGCCCACGACGTGGCGGCGATAGAGATCATCGACCGCGTGATCATCGAACTCGCCAAGCAGAATCTCGAAGCCCAGCGCCTCATGGACAGCTTCGTGGTGGGCGATCCGGATTCTTTCCTGACGATTGAGTTTTTCGCCGAAAACGAAGACGAGGCCAGGGAGAAGGTCCGCCGCCTGCATGATGAGTTAGAGGCGAAGAACATCGGCTACGCGCGCGTCCCGCTCGACGACCCCGCCCACAAGCAGGACTGCCTGAACATGCGCAAGGCGGGCCTGGGCTTTCTGCTCGGACGCCGGGGCGACTGGAAGCCCTGCGCCTTCGTGGAGGATTGCGCGGTGTCCCCCGAGCATCTCCTGGATTATTACCGGCATTTCGAAGCCATCATGAAGAAGTACGACACGGCTACATCCTACTACGGCCACACGAGCGTGGGGCTGCTGCATCTGCGCCCGCTCATCAACCTCAAAGAGGATGCGGAGATCGGGAAAATGGCCGCCATCGCCGAGGAAGTCTCCGACCTCGTGCTCGAATACGGCGGCGCCATGAGCGGGGAGCACGGCGACGGCCTGGCAAGGAGCCAGTGGGTGCCCAAGTTCTTCGGCGAGAAACTCTATGGGGCGTTCGTGGAGGTGAAGCGGCTCTTCGACCCCGAAAACCGGATGAACCCCGGAAAAATCGTGAACGCCCTCCCCTTCACCGAAAACCTGCGTTTCGACGGTTCTTACAAAACGCCCGAGATACCAACCATCATGGATTTCTCGAGCGACGGCGGTTTCGCGCGCGCGATTGAGCTTTGCAACGGCGTGGGCGCGTGCCGCAAGCGCGACGGCACGATGTGCCCCTCCTACCAGGCGACGATGGAGGAGGAACACTCCACGCGCGGACGGGCGAACGCGCTGAGAGAAGTCATCGCGAACGGAATCCCCGGAGAGGATCTGGGCAGCGAGCGGCTCTATGAGGTGATGGACCTTTGCATCTCCTGCAAAGGCTGCAAGGCGGAGTGTCCCTCGAGCGTGGACATGGCGAAGATAAAGGCCGAGGTGCTCCAGGCCTACTACGACAAGAACGGCGTGCCCCTGCGCGTGCGGATGATGGGGCGCATCGCGCAGATCAACCGCCTGAGCGCCCCGGTGGCGCCCATCGTGAACTGGACGCTGGGGAACAGCCTCGTGCGCTCGCTTCTGGATAGGTTCCTGGGTATAGACAAGCGCAGGAGGCTCCCTCCCCTCGTGACGCCCACCTTCGAGGAGTGGTTCAGGAGCCGGCCTTCCGCACGAAATGGGGTCGGCGCGCGGGGAAAAGTCCTGTTCCTGAACGATACCTTCACGAACTTCAACTACCCCGAAATCGGCAAGGCCGCGGTCAGGGTGCTGGAGGCGGCGGGCTTCGAGGTCGGACTGGCGGAGACGGGTTGCTGCGGGCGGCCCATGATATCACACGGCCTCTTGCGCGAGGGGCAGAAGCTCGCGCAGGAGAACATCGCGAAGCTGGCCCCCGCGATCGAGGCGGGGCTTCCGATCATCGGCGTCGAGCCGAGCTGTCTCCTCACGTTCCGGGATGAATATCCCGACCTCGTGGCGGGCGATGCGGCCAAACGCCTGGCGGAGAATTCCTACATGCTCGAGGAATTTCTACAGAGCCTGCGGGATAAGGACGAACTGGACCTCAAGTTCAGGGCCCCGAAACAGCAAAATGCCCTCTTCCACGGCCATTGCCACCAGAAGGCGCTGGTGGGCACGGGCCCTTCCCTCGGGATACTGGGCATG
>VXPH01000196.1 GCA_009839615.1 Nitrospinota bacterium | reverse complement strand
CCCGTGCCTCTCCCCCTCCGGGGCACCAACGCCGAGGTGGTTGCGACGCCGGAGCAGGTTCGTGTTATGGAAAACGCCGCCATGGACGCTCTCGAAAAACACCTCGCGCCCGATCAGACGAGCGTGGGGACGAAGGTAGCCCTCACCCACATGGCGGGAACGCCCAAGGGGATGCGGGTTGAGGCGCGGGCGCGGCTCATCGAACGTGATCGCAGGCGATGCGTCTTCGAGGTGGAGATTCACGACGAGGTGGAACTCGTCGCCCGGGGGACGAACGAGCGCTTCATCGTGCCCCGCGAGCGCAAGAACGAAAAACTGATTCGGAAGATTGATAAAGTAAATAATCAAATATAAATCAAATGGATATTGATAATACCTAAATGAATTTCGAGGAATAGATTGGACGGATTGGAAGGCATTCGGGTGCTGGACCTCACGCATTACGTGGCGGGTCCGTTCTGCACGCTGATGATGGGGGACGCGGGCGCGGACGTGGTGAAGCTCGAACCGCCCGAGGGAGATCGCGTCCGGAATTTCCCGTCTTCTTTCCCCGGAGAGAGCAGGCTGTTCCTGGGTCTGAACCGCAGCAAGCGAAGCCTCGCCGTGAACCTGCGGGCGGAGCAGGGCCGAGAACTCGCCAAAAAGCTCGCCGCGCAGATGGACGTGTTCGTGGAGGGCTATCGTCCCGGCGCGATTGAGAAATTCGGGCTCGGCGCGGACGACCTGATGCGCGAAAACCCCCGGCTCATCTATCTCTCGGTCTCCGCCTACGGGCAGGGAGGCCCCATGCGCGAACGCCGGGGCATCGACCCCATCATCCAGACCACGGCGGGCATTCCCGCCGAACAGGGCGGGAGCGGCGCACCGGAACTCGTGCAGGGTTCTTTCGTGGACTACATGACGGGCGCGCTCGCCTACGGCGCGGTGATGATGGCGCTTTACGCCCGCGAGCGCACCGGCGAGGGCCAGCGGGTTGACGCATCGCTCCTGGGCGGGGCCACGGCCATGCAGTTCGGCCGCCTCTTGTGGGCGAGCGACTCGGAACCCGTCTCGGACGTGGTGGACGCCCTGAACGACCGCATCGCCCGCGTTTATGAGGTTTCGGACGGCCACATCTATCTCTACATGGACGTGGACGGCTTCTGGGAGAAATCCTCAGACATTCTGGGACTTCCCGAACTGCTCGAAGAAGAAGCCTGGCGGACTTTCCGGGGGAGGCACGAGGCGCGCGGGGAAATCATCCCCATCGTGCAGAGGGTGTTGCTCACCGCTGCCGGGGAGGAATGGGTGCGCAGGTTCGAGGGCGAGGGCGTGCCCTGCGCGCGCGTGAGGAAGCCCACGGACCTTTATGAAGATCCCCAGATGAAGGCCATGGGCTATCTCGCGCAGGCCGAGCACCCCGAATACGGCGTTTTGCGGCTGGGCGGCATCCCGGTCAGGTTCGACAAGACGCCGTCTTCCGTGAGGAGGCCGCCGCCGGTGCTGGGCCAGCATACAGACGAGGTGCTGGCGGAGCTCGGCTTATCCTTTGAGGAGATAGCCGGTCTCCGGAGGGAGGACGTCGTCCGCTAGCGGATTTTATTTTCAAGTCGGGTGGGTTGACCGATGAATGCCGGCGCGCCCGGCATTCCGCCCGAATCCGAAAGACAGGAAAATTTCTCGGCGAAACTTTTTTGCCATCTTAATCAAACGTGGAGAGGAAAATGATTCGCAAACTACGCACCGAAAGAGACAACCAGCAGTGGATGCTCGACCTGGCCCTGAACATGAGGGGCCGCGTCCAGAACTTCGAGCGCGATTACCTCGAAGTCCCCCAGGGCAAGCGCGCCCACAACTACCAGATGCTGCCCAAGGTCTGGCGCGAGTCCGCGGAATTTCACGAAACACTCGGAAAGAAGGCGCAGAGAGAGGGTTTCGACGCCACGGCCACGGAGCACTACGACCACGCCATCGAGGCCTACCGCATGGCGCAGCACCCGATTTTCTATGACGACAACCCGGTGAAGATTTATCTGTGCAACAAGCTGAAGGAGATGGTGGACAGGCGCTCGGAGACGGCGTCTTATCCCATCGAGCGCGTCGAGGTGCCCTTCGACGACGGCAAGACCATCTCCTGCCTCCTGCACCTGCTTCCCGACCGCAGGAAAGCGCCGTGCATCATCTACGTGCCGGGCATGGACCAGAGCAAAGAGGTCTTTCCCCACGCGCGGCACAACGTGGCGGCCGACAGGGGCTTTCACGTCCTGGCGATGGACGGACCGGGGCAGGGCAACTCCAACATCCAGAAGATCCGCGCCGTTGGGGATAACTACGAGCGCGCGGGCGCGGCGGTGATGGACTACCTCCTGGGGCGCGAGGAGGTCGAGCCCACCAAGATCGGCATCTACGGCATCAGCATGGGAAGTTTCTGGTCGCTCCGCCTGGCGAGCTACGACCACCGCGCGGCGGCGGTAGCGAGCGCGGTGGCCTGCTTCAACCCGAACAACACCATCTTCACGCAGTCCTCGCCGCGCTTCAAGCAGGTGTTCATGTACATGGCGGGCATGGACGATGAGGATGCGTTCGACGAGATGGCGCGCAACATGACCGTGAAGGGCTACATGGACAAGGTGCAGTGCCCCACGCTGCTGGTGACGGGCGAGTTCGACCCGCTCTGCCCGCTCGAGGACGCGGTCGAGGTGTATGAAGATCTGACGTGCAAGAAGGAGATGTGGGTGTTCGAGAACCAGTTCCACCCCCTCGTGAACCTCTCGAACCTGGGCGGGGTCGACAACCACCAGTACATTCTCGACTGGCTGCACCGCGCCCTGATCGGCGAGAGCGTGAACGACGACCGCATCGCCTACGTCAAGGAAAACGGCGACGGACCCTTCGGCGAGTGCGAGTGGACGCCGCCCGTAAGGCCGGGAGAGGTGTATTTCTAGGGGAAGCGCGTGAGGACGGTCATCTGACCCCCGTAGCGTATCTGTTCACCCGGACTGTGTGGTCAGATGTCAGCGTGACTTCGAGAACCTGACCGGCGAGGTCGATGTCCGCCAATTGAGCCAGGGCGTGCTCGAACAGGCTCGTCTGGACGGCGAGGTTCATGAGGCCGTGCGCCACGTTCATGCAGATCAGACCGGGATGGCGGCGCTCCCGCTCCATCAGCGGAGTGAAATCCGCCGTGTCGTTCGTCACGAGCACGTACCCGTCCCTTATCGCGCGCCGGACGAGGAGCCAGTCCTTCCGGGACCGCAACCCGAGCCAGCTTACGTGCATGGATTCCGGAAACCCCCGTTTTCGGGCGATGACCGCGAGCGTAGGACTCAGACATTCGTCGATGAGAAACTTCACCGGCTTGGGGGCAACTCCCGAAAATCGACCTCGCTCGAAACGACTGGCTTCCGGTTGCGCCAGAATGGCCCTTGGCGGGGGCGGCCGCGGCGCGGGTAGGCTTGGGCGTAGAGGGCCGCGGCCTCGATCTGCGCCTCCGTGAGGGCGGGGTAGGCCGCGCGGACGGCGTCCACGGCGTCGCCGTTGGCAAGCATTTCGGCGATATCGTGTGCGGGTATGCGGGTTCCCTTGATGCACGCCGCGCCGGAGAGGACGGCCTCATCCGCCGCGATCATCTTGCGCGCTCTCGCCAGCCTGGAAAGCCCTCTGCGGACTTGCCCCTTCATGGGCCGCACGTCGATCGACACGTTGTTCTCGCGGGCCGTCGCGGCCTTGGGATTCTCGAGAAGATAGCGCACGAGCCGACGGCGTCCGTCGAGGGTGAGGGTGTCCGTCGTCTCGTGGGCGAGCTTGAGGCCCACCAGGGCGTCTCGAAGGACGATGCGGGAGCCCTTGTGGCTTTTCGCGGCGGCGCCCAGGAGGCCCGAGTCGATGATGCGGTGCACCTGTTTCAGGGGCACGCCTGTGACGCAGGCCGCCTCGTTCGCCGACATGTTCCAGGTCGCAATGTTCGTCGCCATAATCTTTCCTCCATTCTGGAAGAAATATACCCCATCCCGGATGAAAGCGCCAGCCCGCCCGCCCCACGCTTTCCTTGATTCCCGGGCGACTCCGACTTTCCATCATCCCAATAGACGCCCTGATGCTTCCCTCCATGCGAGCGGCGATTTTCGCCCCCCTGGTGTAGAATCCAGCGGAGCCGGACGTTTACGGGGAGGCGCTCATGTTTTCACTTGCCCTGAAAGCGCTGCTTCTCTCGCTCGTCCTCGCCGGAGGCGCGTCCGCCGCCGAGTCGGTCTCCGAGTGCAACACGGCGATGACCGGCGAGTGGGTTTGCGGCGAAACCCGCTACTTGAAAATATCCTTCGCGGTGGGTGAGGACGGGATCACGAAAGTGACCTTCGTTGACAGGTGGCTCTCGGGAGGCGGGCGCAAGGCGCACACGGAAATCGTGGACGGGAAAGTCCATACTCTGGAGAACGGCACCCGGTACGCGTCTTCGTGCAACCATAGAATCGGTCCCCGGAGCTACAAGATTTATCGGCGGGCCGCCCGGGATGATACAACCGGCAGGGTCTTGATTGGGGATTACATCGTCCTGGATGACGGGAGAATGCTCATCGGCTTGTTCGGCAATGGAAAGATGGATGGCTACGATGTCAAGAACTCCTCCAGGCCGAGCGAGCCGGACAGGATCGTCGAGTGCATCAGGTGCCAAAAAACGGGCTGTTGAGATTTTGTGTACGGCCCGTGATGAAACCGGTGGCGTACGAGGTACAGTAAATTCCGCAGGCTTTCATCGACGGAAAAGTGGAACCTTCGCCTGAGTTTTTCCGCTTGCGTCTTTCCTTGAGCTGATAAGTCCTCTCCTTGGGTCAGTACCTGGGCTTGCGCCTGAGTCTGGCTGCGGGAGGAGGAAATTCTACCGTAGCAAAATGGGGCGGCGGCGTAACGGTTCTCTTGCGAGACGGCGATCATCACCCGGGCGGGTGCGTAGGCGATATGAAAGTGGACTCAACCTGGAGAATTCCTTGAACCCATTGCTGGCATCTTTTTATGCGCTCGCCTCATCGGTGCTGTTCGCCGTCTTCAGCGTCATGGCGCGGAGGAACATGCGCCACGCGAGCGCCTTCACGGGCAGCCTGATCACGCTGAGCATCGGGACGGTGGTTCTGGTGGTGATCTCCGCCTTTCTCTCTTCATGGAGGGAGCTCACGCTGCCGGTCGCCCTGTGGTTCCTGGTGGGCGGCGCGCTCGCGCCGGGCCTGGCGCAGGCGCTCATGTTCCTGAGCATCGGCTATATCGGGGTGGGCCGCGCCATGCCGCTCATCACGGTGACGCCATTTTTCTCCACCCTCGTGGCGATGGTCTGGCTCGGCGAGCGGCCGGGTGTCGTGGTCCTCGCGGCGACGAGCCTGGTGGTCGCGGGATGCGTTCTGATCGCCTTGAGGAGGGAAGGGGAAAAGCCCTGGCGGCGGATATTCATCCTCATGCCGTTTGCGCACGCCGTATCGTTCGCCTTCGCCGCATCCATCAGAAAACACGTGCTCGCCCTCATGCCTGAACCGCTGCTGGGCGCCACGCTTTCCTATGCGATTTCCATTCCCGTGCTGTTCGTGTTCTATCCCTTCCTGCCGGAAGACCAGCGCCTCTCCTTCAACCGGGCGGGGGTGGTGGGCTTCGCGCTGGCGGGCTCGATCCTCACGCTTTCTTTTTTCTGCCATTTTACGTCGTATCGCTACGGCGACGTGTCGATCATCGCCCCCATCGTCTACACCGCGCCGCTGTTCTCCCTGCTCCTAGCGCGCATCTGGCTGAAAGGGGAGGAGGAGATCACCTGGCAGAAAACCGTGGGCGCCGTCTTGTTGTTCATCGGCATGGTGGTGATTATCTGGCAGGCCGCGTGAGAGGGTGGGGAGTTCGTAGGGACAGGCCTCCGTGCCTGTCCGGTTTTCGTTTTGACCCTCGTCTTGGAATGGTTTCATCCACAATACTGTAGGGGCGGTTCGCGAACCGCCCCTACGAAATCATCGCGCCTTGCGAGGGGGCCGCATATATGCGGCTCCTTCGGGTTCGATCGTTCCTACCCCTTCACCTTGTCCAGAATCCCCGTCGCTTCCAGGTCCTTGCGGAACGCGTCTTTCTCGCGCTGCGTCAAGGGCACGATGGGCGGGCGCGGTTCGCCCGCGGGCAGGCCGAGCAGCTTCGTCCATTCCTTGAGATAGGCCGTCGTGCGCCCGTTCGGACCCGTCGTGAAGTACTTCTTGCGCACCGTGCGCAGGGGTTCGAGCGAATAGTTGATCCGCCAGGCTTTCTCTACGTCGCCCGCCATCGCCGCCTCGTAGTAGTCGCGGATCGGCGTGTAGCCCGGCGCCTGGAACAGGTACGGAACAGGTGAGGACATGTGCACCTGCATCCCCAGGTGCAGGAGGCTCACCAGAAAATTCTCCTCGTTCGGGTCGCAGACGACGATCTCATCCCCCACGCGGCGGCGCACCTCGCTCTGGTGCGCCATGCTGGGGACGGCGTTCTTGATGCAGCAGATGTTCTCAAGCTCACAGAGCCGCTCGATGAGCTCGGGGCTGAGCGTGGTTCCCGACTTGGGCTGGTTGAACAGCGAGAGCCCGATGTCTATCTGATCGCAGATGGTCTTGAAGTAGAGGAATATCTCGTCGTCGTCGTGCGCGCCGTAGACCGGATTGATCATGATGGCGTAGTCCGCCCCCACTTCCTCGGCGTGCTTGGTGAGTTCCACCGCCTCTTTGATGTTGATGTGCGGGGTGTGGGGGATGGTCTGCGCCCCGCCGCGGCTCTCCTCGCAGACGATGTGCTGCACGCGCTTTCGCTCCTCGGGCGAGAGCGACCAGTACTCGCCCATCAGCCCGTTGCAGAAAAACCCGTCGATCTTGAGATCGTCGATGCAGGTGCGGACGATCTGGCGAAGGCCCTCCTCGTCTAGTTCGCCCCCAGGCGTGAAGGGCGTCGTCAGCGCGGCCCAGACGCCCGTCATGTGCTCCCGGCAATACGCTTTCGCTTCCGATTTCGTGTATTCCATTGTGCGCTCCTCGTGAAAGACGATGCGGAACAAAAGTTAATCCGGTGGCCGGTGCGCGTTCACCCGGCGTTTTGTTCTCCTGAATATCTTTTTATCATACCCCTTTATCCATCAAACTTCACCGCAAGGCTGGTGCATGACTTCAGTTCCTGAAGGAGGGCCGCAACTGTGCGATCCGCGATGGTTTCGTACGGACGACCCCTCCGGGTTGCCCTTTGCCCGGATAGGCGCGAGACCCGGACTGGCACAGGGGCCTGTTTGACTACGGTGGGAGCAATCTTTTTGCTCAGGAACGCCCCTGCCACTACCCGCCCATCTTATCCACCAGGGCTTCGAAGGCCTTTTGGAACGGCGCTTCGGGCGCGCGCAGGACGCCCGCGCCTATCTGGCCGACGCCCGGCTCGCGGTGGGCGATTCCAGTGTTGATGACGGGGTAGATGCCCGTCTCGATCACCTTGCGCACGTCGACCCCCGTCGGCACGCCCGCGAAATCGAGGGCGGGCAGGGTGTAGTCGCGGCTCCGCGCCCAGGTGATACCGTACATCTCGTTCGTCGCCTGAAAGGCCTCCGCCGTCGAGCCGCCCACGAACGAGACGATGGCGGGCGCCGCGGCCATGGCGAAACCGCCGACGCCGAGCGTTTCCATGATGGCCGAATCGCCGATGTCGGGATTGGCGTCTTCTTGTGTGAAGCCTGGGAAAAACAGCCCTACCGGGTGTTTCGCGGGCGCCGTGAACCACGCGTCCCCCAGACCGGCGACCCGTATGCCGAAATCCGTCCCGTTGCGCGACATGGCGTAGACCAGGGAACACCCCTCGACCCCCGCCATGGTGTCGAGGCTCGCTTTGGCGGCCGGCATCGCCAGGTTCAGGAAGAAGTGATCGTTTCCGGCGAGAAAATCCGCCACGCGGGAGATCACCCCGGTGTCGCTCACAGCCTCCGCCAGACAGGGCATGATAGTGCGGGCGACCGTGGAGGTGGCCGCGACGTTCCGGTTGTGCGCCTCATCGCCCATCTGCAGCGCGCGCGCGATGACGTTCTTGATGTCCAAACCATCCGGCATGGCCCGCAGGGCCGCGCGCAGGGCCGGGGCCAGCTCTTCCCCCATCCATCTCAAGCGCGTCAGCACGTCTTCTGAATACGCGCCGTAGCGGAGCACCTTGCCCAGACCCTCGTTCAGCGTGCAGTAGGCCCTCCCGCCGCCGCCGAGTTCCACGGGCGCGCGGTTCTCGATGATGCTCACCGGCATCGAGGGCGAGACCACGCCCGCCATCGGCCCCACCGCCGCGTGGTGGTGACAGGGCTCGAAAGTGATCTCTCCGCTCGCGCAGAGTTTCTCCGCCGCCTCCGCATCCTGCGCCCAGCCCTCGAGCAGCGCCGCGCCGATCATCGCGCCCTTGAGCGGCCCGGACATTCTCTCCCAGGTGATGGGAGGACCCGCGTGCAGGAGGGTGCGCTCGCCCATGCCGGGTATATCCTCAATGGCCACCCCGATATCCACCCATACGGGTCTTGCAGCCTGAAGGCGCTCGATCGCGGCGTCGTTGGCCGCATCGCAGGCGGCCAAACTGTCGAGGCGTTCAATCATCTTGGTATCTCCTCCGGCGGGGGGACGCCAGTCCACCTGCACCACGGGGGCGTTCTGCGCGGCGATGCTCTCCGCGAACAACGCCACGCCGACGTTCGCGACGCGGACGCCTTCCAGCAATTTTTTCGCGCTCATCCGCCCAGTCCTTCGAGCGCGGCAGCTGCGGCGAGGCACGCCTCCGCGTGCGTATCCGCCACCAGGGCGCCGGCCTCGGCCAGTTTGGCGCGTTGTACGTTCAAACCCTGCGGGTCGCCCTCCGTGCCCGTGACGGAGGCGATGAACAAGACGCCGGAGCTTGAGGCTTCCTCGATGGCTCGCGCCGCCTCTCCCGCCGGATCGTCATGCGCGCCGAGGCCCAGGACCACGTCGAAGAGCACCACCGCTGTTTCGGGGTCGCGGGCTTCCTGGACGATGCGCGCGCTTCTGGGGGCGGGGTCGATCATGGGATGGGGTTTTCCCCGCGTGAAAAGGTCGTCACCCAAATCCACCACCGCGTGGCCCTCCGAACTCATGGGGTCGGCCATCTTGCCGTTGATCTTATCGAGGGGCGCGTTGGAGCGAATCCCCTCTATGGTTTTTCCGACGATCGCCTGCGCTTCTGCGCAAAGCGTTCCTCCTGTATAGACGCCGCGCAAGTAACGGCAGCTCTTCGGGCGCGTGCGGCTCCACTCGGCGATTCTTGCTCTCGCACCCATGCCGACTTCAAAGGGCGTGGCTTCGGCTTGCCCTCCACTCAGCGAAATGGCGAGCCTTCCTGCGTCGGCGAGCGAATCCGCCATGTGGAGATTAGGATGCGCGTGAAGGTATCGATCCATATCCTCGGTCTTCGCGCCAACGAAGTGGATGACCACCGGTTTTGCGCACTTGGCAGCCGTCTCCAAAACTTTCGCCGTCGCGGCGGGCTCGGGCGGCTTTCCGAGGACGAGGAGAACCTTTGTCGTGGCATCCTCGCTCAAGGTCTCGACCGCCTGGATCGTGGCGAGGCCGCAGACGGCGTCCGAGACGTCACGCCCTCCGGTTCCCAATGCGCAGGAAATTCCTCCTCCGCCTGAGTCGATGGCGGCCATGGCTTCCTGAATCCCCGTGCCGGCGGCGCCGGCGATGCCGATTTCGCCCGGGCGTACCACGTTGCAAAAACCGAGGCCAACGCCGCCGATGTGCGCCGTGCCGCAGTCGGGACCCATGACGAGCAAGTCCTTTTCTCGGCCCATCTGCTTGAGCGCCACCTCGTCTTCAACAGGCACATTGTCGCTGAAGATGAGACAGTGGAGGCCTTTACGGAGTGCGCGTTCCGCCTCGCGGCGCACGCTCGGGCCGGGAATCGAGAAAAGGGCGAGGTTGATTGCGGGGTCTACCCCGAGGGCGGCGTCGAGCGTGGAAGCGGAGAGGTCCGCAAGCGGGCCCGCTCCGCCGCCCCTGCGGGGGGCAGTCAAAGCCGCTTCCATCATGGTGAGCTCTTCCTGCGCCGCCTCTGGAGCGTCTGCATCCACGACGAGGACGAGGTCGTTCGGGCCCGCGCCTTTGGCTTCTTCCGCCAGCAGTCCGCTGGCTGCCAGTTGCTCGAGATTCATCGGCGTGCCCATGAGGGCCGCCGCTCCCCGGACGTGAGCCTTCTCCGAGGCGGCGGCGCTGATGCGCATGAGCTTCACCGAATCGTGGTATGCGCCGCTCAAGACGTGGACGGCCAGCGCCATCTCACTCGCTCCAGTTGCCCGGGGTCTAGTCGATAATCGCCACCGCGCGAATGGGGGAGCCCGACATGCCGCGGAACTTGATGGGCAGCACCGAGAGCTTGAACCCGGTGGACTTGGGGATGAGGTTCAGGTTGATCATGTTCTCGATGTGGCAATAGTCCTTCTCCAGCATGACCCGGTGGGCCTCCCAGTAGCTGCGCGTCTCGTGCATCTTCCAGATCGGCACGTCCCAGCCGCTCGCGTCGATCCCCATCACGCGGATGCCGTTGTCGATGAGGTAGTGGGTCGCCTCGGCGCTCATGCCGGGCTGGTTCATGGTGTAGTCGGGGTTGGTCTGCCAGTCCACGCTCGCGTCGGTGCGGATGAGCACGATGTCGAGCGGCTTGAGCGTGTAGTCGATTTTCTGGAGCGCGCTTTCCACGTCCGCCGCCGTGATGGCGTAGCCCGATTCCTTGTCCGTAAAATCGAGGACCACGCCGTCCGACATGCACCATTCGAGCGGAATGCGCTCGGTCGTGAAGCCGTCGGGGTTGTTGTGCCAGGGGGAGTCGATGTGCGTGCCCGTATGGTCGCTCATGAAGATGACGCAGTGGTTCGTCACGATGGGGGCGCCGTAGTTGATCGAACCCGTCCGGCGGGCCACGGTGTCCCAGTCTTCATCGACGGTGAGGGAGGGGCCGGGCAGGTCCGGGTAAATCGGCATGTCCCGGTATATTTCCATGCTCAGATCGATCAATTCCATCTCGGAGGTCTCCTTTTGGATGAAGAAAAGAAACGATCTCCATCTTGGTGGTCGGTTCATCATGGGAAGCGTTTGCAATGCGCGCATTATGTAGGAACTGAACGCGGCGGGCAACGCATCCGCTTTCGTCGCGAACGCCAGGCGGCGGGCGGCGCGCCGGGCCGGTTTTTGGGGAGTCGAGCGAATCATTGGAGAGCAAGAATCGGCGTTACAAGCCGGAAACATAAAACCTGTATATTTTGAATTTGAGAATACATAAGGCATACTGGCTGCAAAGCGACAAGGATAAATACACCCCGTCTCCCGGAAAGCGGCGCGCGGAGACGAGTTTTCGCATTTTCACACCACCCGCGGGGAGTGCGCCTTCTTGTCCCTCTTGTTCGACATATCCCTTTTCCAGCTCACCCTGCTCATGATGGCGCCCCTCATCATCGCGTGCCTGGGCGAGACCATCATCGAACGCTCCGGGATTCTGAACGTCGGCATCGAGGGGGTCGTAACGCTCGGCTCGGTGACGGGTTTTCTGCTCACCTACTACTCGGGCAGCGCGATCATCGGCTGTCTGGTCGCGGCGCTATCGGGGAGCGTCCTGACGCTGCTTCTGGCGTATTTCTCGATCACCCTGCGGGCGAACCAGATCGTGATCGGGCTGGGGATTTTCGTCCTGGGGCTGGGAATCTCGCCCACCATCTACCGGCTGGCGGTGGGTGTGGTGCAGTCTATTCCCCAAGTGCCGACCTTGAAAGAGATACCCATCCCGCTCCTGGGCGCCATCCCCTTCATCGGCGAGATTTTCTTCCGGCAAAACGGGCTCGTCTACATGTCCTATTTCCTGGTCGCGGCGGTGAGTTTTTTTCTCTTCAAGACGCCGCTGGGCCTGCGGCTGCGCGCCTGCGGCGAAAACCCCCGCGCGGCGGACACGGTGGGGATCGACGTCGCCCGGATGCGCTACGGCGCATGCGCCGTGGGCGGGCTCTTTCTGGGCGTGGCGGGCGCATACCTGCCGCTCGTGATATCGGGTTCGTTCACGGACAACATCGTGAATGGAAGAGGATGGCTCGCCCTGATGCTGGTGATATTCGGGCGGTGGATTCCGGTCTGGTCGTTCGTCGGCGCATTGTTGTTCGCTTACGTGGACGCCTTTCAGTTCAAGGTCAACGCCCTGCCGCAGTTCGCCAAGATCATTCCGCCGCAATTCTTGCTCATGCTGCCGTACGTGTTCGCCATGATTGTTCTGGTGCAGGTCGCGCGGGGAGCGGAGAGCCCCCGCGCGCTCACGAGGCCATACGACCGTGAAGCCCGGGATTGACCCATGCCCGGGATATCGTGTTTCTCATCAAGGAGGAATAACATGAAAACCAAATGGACACGCCGATTGTTCTTCGCCGCCGCCGCGCTCGCGGCCCTTGCGCTGGTCGCACCCGGCCCGGCGTTCGCCGCGAAGACCCACAAGTTCGCCATCATCCTGCCCGGACCCATCGAGGATGCGGACTACAACTTCAGAGGCTATGAGGTGGCGCAGGACGTCAAGAAGAGGTTCAAGATCGAGACCTCCTACTCCGAGCGCATCTCGCCTGCGGACGCCGAGCGGGTGGCGCGCGAGTACATCGCCTCGGGCTTCACCATCATCGGCTTCCACGGCGGGCAGTACGTCCGGCTCGTGCAGAAGCTGGCGCCGAAGTTCCCCGAGGTGACTTTCGTCATGGAGAGTTCGGCGAAATTCAAGGTGCCCAAGAACGTCTGGAACATTCACCGCCACTACTTCCAGGCCTTCTATCCCTTCGGCGTGCTGGCCGGTCTCGCCACGAAGACGAACAAGGTGAGCGTCATCGCGGGGATCCCGCTTCCGGATTTCAAGGCCTCCATCAACACCATCTCGGATGCGCTCAAGGCGACCAACCCCAAGGCGGAACTCACCTATTCCTTCACCGGCAACCAGAACGACCCGGTCAAGGCGCGCCAGACCGCCGACGCCATGATCGCGGGCGGTGTCGACTTCATCATCAACATGGTGAACCTGGGGGTGTACGGGGTTGTCGAGGCTGCCAAGAAGTCGAAGCGCAAGGTACTGGTCACCACGTTCTACACCGACAAGACGGACAAGGCGCCCCAGCATTTCGCCGGCACGCTGATCATCGACTTCCGGCCGCCTTACCGCAAAGCCCTGGAAGGGATCCTGAAAGGGTCCCCCGGGGGATACGTGCCTATGAAACTCGGTGTCGGATTCGAGATCGCTTCTCTGGGCAACGTATCGGCCGAGGCCATGAAGAAGACCAAGGAAGCGTATGAAAAGGTACGCACCGGAGCGATCAAGCCCCGGCTCGCAATGAAGAAGGTCATGTTGGCGAAATAGGGCACCTGAGCGCCCCGCCCCCGAAAAGAGGGCGGGGCGTGAGAACGGAAGGCGTTATGACGGAAAAAATCGCCGCCTGCGTCGAAATGTACGGCGTCAGCAAGTCCTTCGGGCAGGTCCGCGCCCTCGACGCAGTCGACTTCGAGGCCGCCAAGGGGGAGATCCACGCCCTCCTGGGGGAGAACGGTGCGGGCAAGACCACGCTCATGAACATCCTGAGCGGCCTCTACCGCATGGACGAGGGGCGCATCGCGGTCGAAGGGCGCGAGGTGGATATCCACTCCCCGCAGGATGCGATCGCGGTCGGCGTCGGGATGGTCCACCAGCACGTGGAGTTGATCGGCAACTTCACGGCGCTCGAGAACATCCTGCTCGGGCGCGAGGGCTCGCGCTGGAAGCTCGACGTCGAGGCCCGGCGAAGCTCCGTGGAGGAGCTTGCGGCGAATTACGGCCTCTCCATCCCGCTCGATGAGGGGGTGAAAACCCTGCCCGCCGGCATCCAGCAGAAAGTCGAAATCCTGAAAGCGCTCTACCACGGCGCGGACATCCTCATACTCGACGAGCCGACGACCATGCTGACCCCCCACGAGGTGGACGGGCTGTTCACCATCCTCAAGTCCTTCGCCAGGGGAGGGCTGACCGTCGTCTTCATCACACACAAGATCCAGGAGGTCCTGGACAACTGCGACCGCATTACCGTGTTCCGCGGCGGGCTTAAAGTCGACACCATCCCCCGCGAGGAGGCCACCCGCGAGAGGCTCGTGCAGATGATGATGGGCGAGCGCGGCATGCCGCCCGAGGGCGAGCGGCCGACCGGACCCTCGGCGGCCCGGGAGGGGAGTCCCGCGCTTTCCGTGCGGGGGGTGCGCACCTCGGCGAAGTGGGGGGTGCCTCTCACCGACGTCGCCTTCGACGTCCCCCGGGGGCTCATCGTCGGCATGGCGGGCATCTCGGGGAACGGCCAGAAGGAACTGGCGGAAGCCCTGGCCGGGATCATCGAAGTCGAAGCGGGCGAGGTCCGGGTCGACGGCGAGGAGGTAACGGGCCTTTCGGTGGCCGGGCGCATCGCACGGGGGATGAGCCTCCTGCCGCAGGACAGGATAGAGGAGGGGATTCTGCCGGGCCTGAGCCTGGCGGAGAATTTCGTGCTGGGCCTCCACCCGCACATCTTCAAGCGGCGCGGCGTGTTCGAGCGTGAGGCGGCCTTCGAGCTCGGCAGGAACGCGATTGCGGAATTCAACATCCTGGCGCGGAACGAGCACGTGCCCGCCGCGCATCTCTCGGGCGGAAACATCCAGAAGACCATCGTCGCGCGCTCGGTCATGCTCGCCCACAAGACGGGCGGGAAGGTGATGATCGCCAACAACCCCACGCGCGGGCTGGACGTCATGGCCGCATCGTTCGTGCACGGCCGGCTGCGCGAGCTTCGCGCGGGCGGCGCGGGCGTCCTGCTGATATCAGAAGACCTGGACGAGCTTTGCCTGATGAGCGACCGCATCGTCGTCATCTATGCGGGGGAGATTCTCGGCGCCTTCGACGGCCCCGAATACGACATCTACCAGATAGGCGCCCTGATGGCGGGCCAGAAACAGGAAGAGGTTTCCTGACATGGCGACTTCGGCAAGCCTGAGCGAGAAGAAAAAAATGGCGCTCGACTTCGCGGTCACCTACGCGGCGGCGGGCGCCTTGGCGCTCGCCTGCGGGGCCGTCTTCATCGTCGCCTTCGGCGGCGACGTGCTCGTGGCGTTCGGGACCGTTCTGCGCTCCTCGCTCGGCACGTGGGGCGGGTTCGCGCAGACGCTCAACAAGTTCTGCCCGCTCCTGCTCGGCTCGCTCGCGGTGGCCTTCGGGATGCGGGGCGGGCACTTCAACATCGGCGTGGACGGGCAGATATACGCGGGCGCCATCGGCATGACGGGCACGGCCTTCGCCCTGGAGGGCCTGAACCTCCCCTGGCCGGTATTCGTCCCGCTGGGGCTTCTGGGCGGCATACTGGGCGGGTGGTTCTGGGGCTTCATTCCGGGAATCCTGCGCGTGCGCTTTCAAGTCAGCGAGATATTCGTGACGGTGATGCTGAACTTCGTGGCGCTCTATCTGGTGGACTACCTCTGCAACGGCCCCTGGAATGATCCGCTGGCGGGAGAGGCCATCTCGCTGCCGATCCCCGACGCCTCGGTGCTGCCCCAAGTGATGCCGAGAGCCGGCGCGCACGCGGGCTTCATCATCGCGCTCGCCGCCGCCGTCGGCATGTACTTCTTCATGACGCGCACCATCGCGGGCTACGAGATACGCGCGGTGGGCGACAACCCGCGCGCCGCACGCTTCGGCGGGGTCAACGTCGCGCGCGTCACGCTCATCATCATGCCGACCTGCGGCGCGCTCTCGGGCCTCGCGGGCGCGCTCGAGGTCTCGGGGTTCCACCAGAGCCTCCTGCTCGGCATCAGCGGGGCGGAGGGCGCGCCCAACTACGGCGCGATGGCCATCCTCATCGCCGTCATCGGGCGCAACAACCCGCTGGGCGTCACCATCGCCGCCGCGGTGTTCGCCGTTCTCGTGTCGGGTTCGGATTCGCTCCAGCGCAGCATCGGCCTGCCCGGCGCGGCGGTGTTCGTCTTCCAGGCGATCATCGTCTTGACGGTCGTGTTCGTCCAGGCGCGGCGCAGCATGAAGGGGTAGGGGAGAGGCCGCCGGGGGTTATATTTTTGTAGGGGACGCATACATGCGTCCCACATGCCACGAGCCGGTCGGGTCGCATATTTTAGCCCCCGACAAAAAAACAAAAACCCCCGACGGTCCCGCCCAACAGGCGGGGGGGCAAGCACGGCGGCGCCGCGGCCCGCCCCCCCC
>VXPH01000261.1:12063-16430 GCA_009839615.1 Nitrospinota bacterium | reverse complement strand
GACAAAAAGTATATAGTTTGTCATATGAAGTTGTAAAAAATAACAGAAAAGTTTCAAAGAGGTTGTTATATATGGCTAAAGTCAGACAAACCGACAAGATAAGAGAGTTTATTCTCGATAATGTTGAAAAGCACCCCAAGGATATCGCCAGGGTGACGTCCGAGAGATTCGGGGTTTCCAGGTCCGTAATTAGCAAACACTTAAGATCGCTCGTTGAGGATGGTTTCTTATCTGCGAGTGGTTCGACAAGCGCACGTAAGTATACGCTACGAAAAATCCTGGTCGAAAGGTTTCGTTTGGAAGTCAGTGAAATCGAGGAGGATCGTGTTTGGCTTGAAGCGACCGCCCCTCTCCTCAGAGATCTGCCAGAAAACATTTACAGTATTTGTTATTTTGGTTTTACGGAAATGCTCAATAATGTGATTGATCATTCAGAGTCAGATAAAGTCTTAGTTTGGGTGTCCCGGACTGCAACCGGTATAACGATTGATATTATAGATGCAGGTGTTGGAATTTTTGAGAAAATTCGAGCAAAGTTCAGTTTGCATGATCCCCGTCACGCTCTACTGGAATTATCGAAAGGAAAGCTCACGACAGACGAGGAGAAACATACCGGGGAAGGAATATTTTATACTTCGCGAATGTTCGACAAGTTTACTATCGTTTCTGGTACCCTTTGCTTTCTGCGCGAAAACGATGAAGATGACTGGCTGATTGAAACGTCGGACAGAAAGAGTTTTCAAGGGACTTGGATTGGGCTGGAAATAAAAACCAAGACCCAAAGAACGCCTGAAGAAATCTATGTGAAGTTTGCCGCTGGAGATGAGGGCTTTGATTTTTCCAGAACCCACGTTCCCCTTCAGCCTCTCTTGTATGAAGGAGAAGAACTGATTTCCCGCTCGCAGGCGAAGAGATTGTTGATGCGCCTCGATGGCTTCAAGGAAGTTCTCCTTGATTTCAAGGGGATTAAAAGTATTGGGCAGGCTTTCGCGGATGAAATTTTCAGGGTCTATAAAAACGCTCATCCTCAAGTAGAGATAATTGACATCACAGCAACTATGAACCTTAAGCAAATGATTGATCGGGCAAGACGCCGTTGACATTTTTATGGATGAACAGGTGGCTTTTTCGCGTCCGCTTCACTCATCAAAAAAGAGCCTTCACGCCGTAGAGTAGCGCCACGCCACCGCTCCCTTGCAGCCGTGCGACGCCCCGCGATGCGGTTCAGGGAGGCAAGGTCTCATCCCCTTCGCCCAGGGCGCGCTGCATGATCACGCAGTCGAGCCACCGGCCGTGCTTGAAGCCGACCGATTGGAGCGTACCCGCGAGCCGGAACCCGGCGCGCTCGTGCAGCCCGATGGAAGCGGCATTCGCGCTGTCGCCGATGACCGCGACCATCTGGCGCAAGCCCTTTTTCGTGCATGAATCGATCAACTCATCAAGCAGCGCCGCGCCGAGTCCCTGCCGCAAGGCGTTCCTGTCGACGTAGACCGAATTTTCGACGGCGTGGCGGTATGCCGGCCTTCGGTGGTAGGGCGCCGCATAGGCGTAGCCCCGAACGTCGCCATCGACCTCCGCGGCGAGCCAGGGGAGACCTTCCGCTTTCACGGCGCGGAAGCGGCGGTGCATCTCCTCCACATCGGGCGGCTCCTCCTCGAACGTGGCCGGCCCGTGCCGCACGTGGTGGGCGTATATCTCCCGGATCGCGGCCAGGTCGTCCTCACGCGCGTCGCGGACGAGCGGCATCGCTTTTGAATCGGCCTTGCTCAACCTTTCTCCCTCCCGCATCATCCATGCGTCATGCCATGGGAATCATGTAACGCCGCATGAGCCTGTGGATGGTCACCCGGAAGAGCTGGTCGGTGATGAGGCCGAACGTGCCCAGCATCAGGAAGCCGACGAACATCTCGGCGGGCGCGATGATGTTCGTGCTCTGCATGATGAGGAAGCCGATGCCCTGGTCGGCGGCCAGCATCTCCGCGGCCACGACGCCCATGAAGGAGAAGCCCAGCGCGATCCGAAGCCCGGTGAGGATGTGGGGCCAGGCCGACGGCAACACGACGCGGGCGAAGACATCCCTCTTGCGCGCGCCCAGGCAAAGGGCGGCCCGCACCCGGATCTGCGGGGTGGAGAGGACGCCTGCCGCGGTGTTGAACAGCACCGCAATCCCCGCGGCGTAGGAGATGATGAAGTACTTTCCGATCTCGCCGATGCCGAAGATCGAGACGACCAGCGGAATGAGGGCCACCGGCGGGATGTTCCGGCAGAACTCGAGCGGCGGCTCGATGAGGTCGCGGGCCAGGCGAATCGCCCCGGTCGCCACCCCGACCGTGATTCCGATAAGGCACCCCAGGGCGTAGCCCAGGACGATGCGCCGCAGGCTCGCTCCAAGGTGGGCGAACAGCTCGGCGTTCCCGATCATCTCGGTGAGTTTCCCGGCCACCGAGACGGGAGAGGGAACGATGGCGGCCTCGAAGAAGGTCCCGCTCGACGTCCACCAGACGCCTGTGAACACCAGGATCGAAACCGACAGCCTCGCCAGCTTTCCCGCATACATTCGTCCCGATCTCCCTTTTCTTCTCAGTCGAACGCCGCCGTCTGCAGCATGTAGCGGCGCATGAGCCGGCCGATGGTGAACTGGAAGGCGCGATCCGTGACGAGGCCGATCAGGCCCAGCAGGAACAGGCCCGAGAACATCTGCTCGGGCAACAGCATGTTCCGGCTTTGCATGATGAGGTAGCCCACGCCGGACTCGGCCGCGATCATCTCCGCGGCCACCACCCCCATGAACGCGAAGCCGAGCGCGACCCGAAGCCCGGTGAGGATGAACGGCCAGGCCGATGGCAGCACCACGCGCGCGAATATCTCCCAGCGCCCCGCGCCCAGGCACATGGCCGCGCGGACGCGAATCTGGGGCGTGGACGCCACGCCCGCGGCGGTATTGAAGACGACCGGAATGATGGTCGAATAGATGATGACGAAATACTTGCTGGGCTCCTCCAGGCCGAAGGCGTTCACCGCCAGCGGAATGATGGCGACCGGCGTAATGTTGCGCACGAACTGCAGGGGCGGTTCGAGCATGTCTTCGGCAATCCGGATCCGCGCGACGGCGACCCCCGTGAGAATCCCCAGGACGGACCCGAACGCGTAACCGACGATGACGCGCCGGAGACTGGCCCAGGCGTGAAAGAGTATCTCGCCCTCCGCCGTCATCTCCCAGAGGTTCACGGCCACCTTGTGCGGCGGGGGCACCAGGATCGGGTTGAAGAGGGTGCCGCTGCTCAGCCACCACAAGCCGAGCGCACAGGCGGCCGAGAGCGTTCTCAGCAAGAGCTTCCGGGGGTTCACCGCGCGCGCATCCTCTGCACTTCTTCGTCGATGAGCGACTCGACCCGGCTGTACAAGGCGGCGAAATCGGGATTCGACGGGGAGCGGGGCTCCTTCAGGTCGATCTGAAATATCTCCTTGATCCCCGCCTCCGGCCCGGCCGTCATCACCGCCAGGTGGGTGCTCAGCAGGAGCGCCTCGAAGATGTCGTGGGTGATGTAGAAGATGGTCTTGCCCGTCTCGTTCCAGATCTTGCGGAATTCGACCTGGAGGTGTTTTTTCGTGATCGCGTCGAGCGCCGCGAACGGCTCGTCCATGAGGAGGATGTCCGGATCGTTCGCCAGCGCGCGGGCGATCTGGATGCGCTGCTTCATCCCGCCCGAGAGCTCGAAGGGGAACTTCCCGCCGTCGGCGTCGAGGCCCACGAGCCGGAGGTATTTCTCAGACAACTCCTGGCGCGCCCGGGCGCCGAGGCGGGCCATCTTCGGGCCGAACTCCACGTTTTCGCGCGCGTTCATCCAGGGGAAGAGGGCGTTGCTGACGTCCTGGAAGATGACCGTCCTGTCCGTTCCGGGTCCGGTGACGGGGGTATCGTCGAGGGAGACGCCTCCCGTCGTCGCCCCCTCAAAGCCGGCGACGATGTTGAGGAGGGTGGATTTGCCGCACCCGCTCGGTCCGAGGAGGGTGAAGAAAGACCCCCGCTCCACGGTCAGGGTGACGTCCCGCAACACCTGCGCGACGCCCCCGTCGGCGCGGTCAAAGTCCTTGCCCACGCCCTCCAGGCGTAAGACCCGCCAGCTCACTCCGCCTCCCCGTCCCCGTCCCCGGCCGCCGCTCGGCCGGCCGGAGGCGGGGAAAACCGCGCTGTTGAAAAACCCCTCGTGGGCCCCTTCAAGTAAAGTGTTTGTAGGGACAGGCCCCCGTGCCTGTCCGAGTGCGGGGGGGGGGGGGGGGCCCCCCGGGCCCCCCCCACAAAAACCAACACGTTTTTACCCGTTGGGCCGGACCAATATGTCGGCCCCGTAGAGAACAAGGCCTTT
>VXPH01000261.1:0-12053 GCA_009839615.1 Nitrospinota bacterium | reverse complement strand
CCCCCCCCCCCCCCCCCCCCCCCCCCCCCCCCCCCCCCCCCCCCCGCCCCCCACACACAGGTCCTCCCCTACAAGAACCATCGCGTTTTGACCCGTAGGGGCGGACCTATGTGTCCGCCCAGTCTCGAAAGAGGCCTTTTCAACAGGCCCAAACCGCGCTGTCGTCCCGCGCCTACTTGATGAGCTTGGGGCTCACCGACTTCAGACCCCTCGAATCAAAGAGCGCACCCCAGTTCACCTTGGCCTTGGACTTGCCCTTCGAGATCATGAAGTTGTTGAGGGAGTCCATGTCCTTTCGGAATTGCGCCGTATAGGACACGTCCATGTTCATGACCGCGATCATCCGCCTGGCCTTCTCCGCGGGGACCTTGAACTCCTTGCCCACGATCTTCGCCGCTTCGTCGAGGTTCTTCGCGGAGAATTCGGCGCCCTGCATCGTGCCCTTGATGAGGGCCGTCACGGCGTCGAAGTCGTTGTCGATGAGGTCCTTGCGCGCGGACGTGACCATGTACTCGGTGAAGAACCCCCTGCCCGTGCTCAGGATATGCACCTTCTTCGCGCCCGAAACCTCGACCGAGCGCCAGCCGAAGGGCTGCCAGATGGTGAAGCCGTCCAGGTCGCCCCGGTCGAGAGCGACGACCATCTCGGCCGGCTTGACGTTCTTGTACTTCACGTCGGAGAGCTTGACGCCGTTCGCGTCGAGATACTTGGCCGCGAAGAACTCCGACGTCGTCCCCAGCCATACGCCCATCGTCTTGCCGATGAAATCCTTGGCGCTCTTGATCCCTTTTTTGGCGACCACCACCGAAAGCTCGGTGTAGTGCGCGGAGGGATGGACGCCTACGATCTTGCCCTTGGTCTGGAGCCAGGTGCGCACGGCAGGCCAGTCCCCCGTGTTCACGAAGTCCCCCCGTCCCGCGATGAACGACTGCGCGGCGACGCCGCCCGAGGTGAAGTGCTTGAGTTTCACGTTGAGCCCCAGCTTCTTGTAGAACCCCTTGTGGACCGCCGCCACGATCGGCGCGAACTGGGGCGTGGAGCCGATGAGATAGGTGTACTGCGACTTCTTTGGCGCTGCCCCCGAGGGAACGGCCAGGGCCAGGGCGAAGGCCGCCAGAAGAATCACCACAAATAAGCGTTTCATGCTTGCCGTGTGACGCATCGCTCAACCTCCCTGTTGTGAATGCCTCGAAATACGAACATCGTCCGGAACTTCCTCGAACGTACACGTGAAATCCAGGTTCCAACCATCCGGGACGGACGCCGCGAGACGTCCACCTGAATACCCCGGCAAAATCCGTATCTTCTTCTGCGCCTTCGCCTTACCCCTCCCTCGGGTTTAGAGTGTGACCGTGCTATGGCGCTGCTCTTCGATCTTCCGCTTGATGTGGGGGAGGATTTCCTCCCTCGGCGTGCCGCAAACGTCGAGCAGCAGGCTCGCGTAGACCTTCGTGGTGTGGTAGAGGTCCTCCAGGCTCACGTGCTCGCCGATGTTCGGGTCCCAACCCGGCACCCCGGAGCGGGTCCTGCCGGAGGGTCCGTAGTTGAGGGTGGGAACGCCGTAGCGCGTGATGTGGGAGGCGTCCGAAATCCACCCCTCGGTCACCGTTTCCGGGTCCTGGCCGTGTACCGATTTGTGGGCGCGCTTGATGGCGCCGTAGATGTACTCATCATCTTCGATCTCGGCACCCGGGTTGGACATGTACATCTCGAGGTCCACCTTGAGGTCGGGGTCTCCCGCCACGATCTCTTCGATGATGTCCTGAATCTCGCGCTTGATCTCGAGCGGATGCTGCCTGGGCAAGAGGCGCGTATCCAGATAGAGGTTGCAGAAAACGGGGGTGCGGCTGCACCGCCAGGGCCAGCCGCCCTCGATGGCCGCAATGTTCACGTTGGCGTTCGAGTTGCCGTAGGGGTGCGCCTCGCGGTACTTGGGCGCCCAGCGCTCCAGGGCGTCGAGGATTTTCTTCATCTTCAGGATGGCGTTGACCGCGTTGTGCGCGTAGGTCGTGTGGGCCGGCGTCCCGTAGACGGTGATCTTGTGATAGACGTAGCCCATGTGGCCGAGGACCACCCGCATCTCCGAAGGCTCGCCGATGACCGCCATGTCGGCGGTGCCGCCGTGGGTGGCCAGGTAGCAGGCGCCGCAGCCGCCGCCCCGGTAATGCTTGCCCTGGTACTGGTCGACCGCGCCCATCTCGATCTCGCCGCCCACCGCCCCGACGGTGACGTTTCCCTTGAGCTTGACGCCCGCGTCCTGGATGGCGTTGAGCGCCTCGACGTAGCAGGCGATAGCGCCCTTCATGTTGTAGATGCCCAGGCCGTATATCCATTCCTCGCCCGTGGCGGGGTCGGTCTCGCTCCAGGCGTTGGGCTGGTAGGCGGGGAGCTTGGGCAGGCCGGGCTCCTTGCCGGAATAGGAGGTGTCGATGTGGCCGCAGAAGAGAAACTCGATGCCCGTGCCGTCACCCACCAGGGTTCCCAGCGCGTTGAACCGATCCGTCTCGAACTCCTGCAAGCGCGAGGCGAGCCCGATGGACTCGTAGTGGCTGCCGAGGAAGTGGGCGATCTCGCTCTCCTCCCCGGTGGGGCTCCAGATGTCGACCAGGTCCATTCCCAGCTTCTTGAGGCGCCCCTTATCGATCGCCGCCCAGACCTTCTCCCGGTGCTCACTCATGCCCGTCGCCCCTTCCATATGTCCTCTCCCTCTCCTGGCCGGGACGCAGCCCGGCGAACACGGCCTGCGAAGAGACGACGGCGAAAGCGGGACCCTGCGCGTGAAGCCGAAACGAGGTGAATGCGCGGTCCCGCCCCGATTCCTCATCGGGCGCTCGCAATCTCAAGCGCACTTTATCTTATGTATGTTTTGATCCTAGCAGATAACATGTGCAAAACAAACCACGCGCGACGCATCTTCCCCTCCCGGGATATCGGGTGATGGGGGTGGTGGAAGAATCCCCCTTGCGGTTCGATCGGGGTTCTATTGTAGGGACAGATCGCGACCTGTCGCTACGAAGAACAAACACGGGGGCAAGACAACCCGGAAGGGCTGTCCCTACACTTCACGACACGGATTCTCCCAAAACCCCCTTCTGGTCCCGATATATGGAACGAATTACCGAAATTCGAACCCCCGCTTCCCTTTTCAGGCTCCGGTCGATTTGATAGGCTTCCCGCAATCGAGATAACGCGGATCGCTCAGGAGCGCCGAGGCCGGCAGGGGCATTTCGGCCCCCCCGGATCCCCCTGCTATGAGGAACGCACCATGTATCTGAACGAAGCGCGCGCGCGCGGGCTGATGGCCGATTTCGGCTTCGACGCCATCATCGCCTCCACGCCGGAGAACGTCACCTATCTCGCGGGCACCGTGGGCTGGTCGAACAAGGTCTATGCCTATTCCGTCCACATGCTCGCCGTCTTCGCGCGCGACACCGGCGTGGCCTCCGCCCTCATCGTGCCGGGCCAGGAGGTCACCTACGTCTCGGCCCAGCAGTCCTGGATCAAGGATCTCTACACCTTCGGCGGCAAGAGCGCGCTCATCCAACCGCCCGGATCAGAAGCGCAGACGGCAGAAGAAGAAACCTACCTCGGCCTCTACAACGACGACGGCAAACGCGGCAAGAACCCGGGCGAAGCCCTGGGGCTGGCCCTCAAGGCGCGCGGGCTGACCAGGGCGCGCCTCGCCCTCGATCAGGAGCGCGTGATGCCGAACGTGCGCGCCCAGATAGAGGCGGCCCTGCCGGATGCGGAGATCGTCGACGCGGCGGATTTCTTCCGCCTGATCCGCATGGTCAAGACGCCGGATGAGATCGCCGCGCTCGCCGCCGCCGCCGAGGTGAACGAGAAGGCGGCGACCGCGGCTTCCAACGCCGTGGCCGAGGGCGCGACCGAGCGCGAGGTGGCGTCGGTCTTCGCGGCGGAAGTCGGACGCATGGGCGGCAAGTGGCAGTGGTTCCACTTCTGCTCGGGCCGCCGGGCGACGGGCATCTTCCCGCCCACCGACAAGAAGATCGCCACCGGCGAGATGTGGAAGTTCGACGCAGGCGTCGTCCTGAACAACTACCAGGGCGACACCGGCTGGGGCGGCGTGCTGGGCGAGCCGACAAAGGCGCAGCTCGATTTATGGAAAGCGACTGAAGAGGGCTTCGAGGCCGCGATGTCCAAGGTCAAGGCGGGCGTGCTCGGCTCCACGATTCACCGCACCATGCTCGAAGCCACCCGCGCGGCGGGGCTGCCCGAACACAACGGCAACTTCGCCGGCCACGCCATCGGCCTCGAGCAGCGCGAGGTGCCCTACGTTCTCGCCGAACCCGCGCCGCAGGGCAGCCCCTTCCTGCCGGAATCGAGCGATTTCCCGCTCGAGGCGGGCACGACGATATGCGTCGAGAACCCCTGCCAGATATTCGGCATGGGGGGAACCCAGATAGAGAAAACCGTCGTCGTCACCGAAACCGGGTATGAGCCCGTCTACCCGCAGGAGAGAAAACTCTGGGTCGTCTAGGCGGCTCGGGAGAAGTGATTCCTAACAAGTAAAGGAAAGGCCATGTGCGCTACCAGGTTCATCGACTTGAGCACCCCCATCATGAACGGCTCGAACGAGCCGCGCCCACCCGAGGTCACCTATCTCGATCACGAGGAATTCGGCGCGCGCTCGGCCAAGACCTGGGACATTCCGATAGAGGAGCTCCACGACGGCGTGGGCGGGGCGGCGGAGTTCGTCACCGTATCCACCCACTCGGCCACCCACATGGACGCCCCCTGGCACTACGGCCCCACCGTGGCGGGCGAGCCCTCGCGCAAGATCGACAAGGTGCCGCTGGAGTGGTGCTACGGCGACGGCGTGGTGCTGGACTTGAGGCACAAGAAGACGGGGGACTGGATCACGGAAGAGGATATAAAAGAGTGCCTCGCCAGGATCGACTACGAGGTTAAAGAAGGCGACATCGTGCTCCTGTGGACGGGCACGGACGAGCACCGCGACAGCCCCGATTACCCCGAACTCCACCCCGGCATGAGCATCCCGGCGACGGAGTATCTCCTGGACCGGGGGGTGCGCGTCATCGGCATCGACGCCTTCGGCTTCGACAGGCCCTTCAGCTTCCAGGTGCCCGAGTTCAAGGCGGGCAAGCGCGAATCGCTCATGCCGTGCCACCACATCCTGGGCAGGCAGCGCGAGTATTTCCAGATCGAACAGATCACCAACATCGGGGCGATCCCGAAGCCGCACGGCTTCAAGATCTGCTGTTTCCCGATCAACGTGAAGGACGCGAGCGGCGCATGGGTGCGTCCGGTCGCGATTGTGGAGGAATAGGAAGAGGATTCTTGCTGACTCATATTTCTCAAGAAGGAGAACCGTCATGAAGAAATTCAGGCTCATAATCGCCGTCGCGGCCCTGTTCGCGCTCCTCGTCGCGGCGCCGGCCCCATCCGACGCCATGAAGCTCAAGAACATCAAGGTGACCATGGCGAACCCGCTGTTCAACCCGGGCATATCGTTCCTGTGGATCGGGAATTTCCTGGGCTACTACCAGGAGAACGGCGTGGACGCGCAGTTCGTCGCCGCCCAGGGCGGCGCGCAGGCGATGGGCTGGGTGCTCTCCGGCCGCACGCACGTCGGCCTGCCGAGGCCCATCCCGATCCTCTTCCGCGCCGCGCGCGGCAAGAAGATGCCCCCCGTCAAGGGCGTCTACATCCTGAACCGCGACGCCATCTACGCCGACGGCGTGGCCGTGCCGCCGGGCAGCAGCATCAAGTCCGTCTGCGATTTGCAGGGCAAGAAGGTGGGCGTCATGAGCCAGCGCGACTCCGGCCCCATCTTCGTAAGAAAGGCGCTCGAAACCTGCGGCATCCCCGCCGACAAGCAGGAAGTGACGTATCTTCCCGTCGGGCCGGTCTCCAAGGCCGCCACGGCGATGAAGCTCGGCCGCGTGGACGCTTGGGCGAACGTGGACATCCAGTACACCCTGGCGGCGGCGCGCGGTTTCAAGTTCGACATGATCCCCTACCAGAAGGACTGGACGCAGAACCTCTTCGGCAACGTGGTGTGGATCAACAAGAAGTTCCTGGCGGACAATCGCGACACCGTGGTGGGCTTCCTGCGCGGGCTGGCGAAGGGGAGCCTCTTCTTCTACACGAACCCCGAGGCCGCGCTCCAGATTCACTGGGTGCTCTACCCCGAGTCGAAGCCCAAGGGCATGAGCGACGAGAAGGCCACCGCCTTGATGATCAAGGTGCTCAAGGCGCGCGCGCCCAAGCTCAAGCTCGACGATGAGAAGATCAAGAAGTTCGGCGCGCACCACGACGGCGAATGGGCCGAGTACGTGAAGTTCGTGGGGCTGGACAAGAAGCTCTCCGACGCGCAGGTGAAATCGCTCTACACGAACGAGTTGATTGATGAGGTCAACAACTTCGACCGCAACGAGGTGATCAACCGCGCCAAGAATTTCGACTTCGCCAAGGAACTGAAGAAATTCAAGGCGATGATGAAGATGCAGAAGTAAGAGGCGCACATCATGGCGACCACCGACCGGAAGAACGAAACCTCAAAGAGCGCGGGCGGCCCCTCGCTTTCCGAGACGCTGCTGCAAAGATCGTATCTGCTCTTCGGCATCTCCTTCGTGGTGCTGCTGGTCGTATGGGAGTGGACGGTTACCTACTTCGAGGTGGACGACTTCATCTTCCCGGCGCCCTCGGGCGTGGCGACGGCGCTCCTGCGCGGGCTGTTCTTCTACGACGTGGGCAGCGGCGTGGGCGGGGCGGCCGACTTCATGGGGCTGATGAAGACGAGCTTCTACAACCACATCAGCCACACGCTGTTCGAGGCCGTCATGGGCTTTTTCATGGGCAGCATCATCGGGCTGGGCCTGGGGCTCCTGTTCATGCAGTCGAAATGGGTCGAGGCGATCATCATGCCCTACGTGGTGGCGTTCCAGACCTTGCCCAAGCTCGCCATCGCGCCCCTGTTCATCATCTGGTTCGGCTACGAGGTGAAGTCGAAGATATTCCTGGCCGGCCTCGTGGCGTTTTTCCCGCTGCTGGTGAACACGATGGTCGGGTTGAAATCGGCCGCGACCGATCAGATAGACCTCATGCGCTCGCTCTCCGCCTCGCGCTGGCAGATGTTCTGGAAGATGCAGTTTCCCAACGCCCTGCCCTTCATCTTCGCGGGCTTCGAGATCGCGGTGGTGTTCAGCCTGCTGGGCGCGATACTCGGCGAGTTCGTGGGCGCGGGCCAGTGCATGTGGGGAGGGCGCGGCCAATGCGGACTGGGGATTCTGCTCATGCAGATGAGCTTCAGCAGCGACACCACGGGCACGTTCGCCATCCTGGTGATCCTCTCGTGCATGGGTCTGGGGATGCACCAGGTGGTGCGCTTCGTGAAGAAAAAAGTGCTCTTCTGGGCGCCCGAGACGGACAAAACGATGGGCGCCTGATAAGCGATATTTCAAGGAAACGGCCTCAGGCTAAGTGATCTCGCCGGGGGTTTCGGAGAAAGATGGACGCATACATATCGGTATCGAACCTGGAGAAGGAATACGTCACCGCGAGCCGCGAGATCGTCCACGCCTTGACGGAGATCAACTTCGAGATCGCGGAGGGCGAGTTCGTCTCCGTCGTCGGGCCGAGCGGGTGCGGCAAAAGCACGCTGCTCAAGATCCTGGGCGGCCTGCTCTCCAGGACGTCGGGCACATGCTCGCTCAAGAACACGCCCATCGACGGCCCGCGCAACGATGTCGGAATCGTGTTTCAGGACCCCGTTCTGCTCCTTTGGCGGAACGTGCTCCAGAACACCATGCTGCCCGCCGAGATTCTGGGACTCGACGCCAAGAAGACGCTCCCGCGCGCGCACGACCTCATCCGCCTCGTGGGCCTGGAGGGCTTCGAGGACAAATACCCCCACGAACTCTCGGGCGGCATGCGCCAGCGAAACGCCATCATCCGCGCGCTCATCCACGACCCGAACGTCCTGCTCATGGACGAGCCCTTCGGCGCGCTCGACGCCATGACGCGCGAGCAGATGAACCTCGAACTCCAGCGAATATGGCTCGAGAGCAAGAAGACCGTCTTCTTCATCACCCACTCGATCCCCGAGGCCGTGTTCCTGGGCGACCGGGTGATCGTCATGACGCCGAGGCCGGGCCGCATCTCCGAGATCATCACGGTCGACATCCCGCGCCCGCGCTCGCTCTCCACGATGGGGGACGAGATGTTCGTCGAACTCACGCAGAAGATCCGAAACCTCCTCTACGTGGAAGGTTCCCTCGATTAGACAAGACACCTGAAGCACAACAGGAGCGCAACGTATGGAGAAACTCATCATCACCAACTGCGCGGCGGACAGCCGCAAGCACGCGGGCGTCCCCAAGCGGCTCCAGACGCCCGACGCCGTCGCCACCGAAGTCAGGGAAAGCTACGAGGCGGGAGCGGCCATCGCCCACATCCACGGCATCCCGATGAAGCTCGATAGCTGGGAGCCGTTGACCGAGGCGGTGCGCGAGGCCTGCCCCGAGGTGCTGATCCAGTTCGGAATCGCCGCGATGGGCCTGCCCGGCCGCCAGAAGATCATCCACCTGAAGCCCGATATGGCCTCCATCGCCCTGGGCTCCCATGACTTCGCCTTCGTCGACGCCGACCTCCTCGTCGAGCACTCCCGCCAGGAGATCGAAGACCAGGTGCGCCTGTTCAACGACCACGGCGTGAAGCCCGAGTTCGAGTGCTTCAACCTGGGACATCTCTGGAACCTGGAGTGGCTGCTGGACAAGGGGCTGGTGGAGGACCCGGTGGTCATCACCATCTTCTTCGGCTGGCCGGGCGGCTTCTACGCCCCCGCCACGCTCAGGGAGCTTATCCACCGCATCGACCATTTGCCGGAGGGGTGCGTGTTCTCGTGCAGTTCGGCGGGGCCGACCTCGAACGCGCTCGAGACCGTCACCATCATCCAGGGCGGCCACGTGCGCGTGGGCACCGAGGATGAGCCCTACTACACCGAGGGCGTGCTGTGCGAGAACAACGCGCAGCTCGTCGCGCGCATCGCGCGGATCGGCCATGAACTCGGGCGCGACCCGGCCACGGTGGCGGAAGCCAGGCAGATACTCGGCATGGACTAGACTTTGGCCCGACAACGCGAGAGGAGCATGAAATGGATAAGATGATGATCATCAACTGCGCGGCGGACACCTCGATGCACGAGGGCGTGCCGCAGCGTTTCGCGGACTCGGAGGTCCTCGCCGACTCGGTCGAAAAGGCTTATGAGGCGGGCGCGTGCATCGCCCACATCCACGCGCCGCCCACGAACTACGAGGCTTGGGCGTCGCATTCGAAGGCCATCCGGGACAGGTGCGGAATCATGCTCCAGTATGGCATCTCGACCCAGACGGTCGAGCAGCGGAAAGAGGTGGTGAAGAACCATCCCGAGATGATGTCCGTCGCCGTGGGGGCGCACAACATGGCCTTCATCGCGCGCGACGTGATGATGCTCCACCCCCGCGAGGAACTGGCCGAGATGATGCGGCTCTGCAAGGACTATGGCGTCAAGCCCGAGTTCGAGGTCTTCACGCTGGGCGAGACCTGGATGATCGACGACCTCCTCCAGAAAGGGCTCCTGGAACCCCCCATCCTCATGACGTGCTTCTTCGGGCGTCCAGGCGGGGCGTGGTCGCCGCCTTCCCTGAGCGAGTTTTTGCACCGCGTCTCGAACCTGCCGGCCGATTCGATATATATCGCAAGCGCCACCGGCCCCACCCACATCCACATGCAGACGATGGCGGTCATGCACGGCGGCCACGTTCGCGTCGGCACCGAGGATGAGCCCTATCTCCACCCCGGCGAACTCGGCGACAACGCCGACCACGTCGCCCGCATCGCGCGAATCGCAGGCGAGATGGGCCGCGAGATCGCCAGCGTCGACGAGGCGAAAGAGATGATAGGGATTGCATAAAAGATTTTAGAGGAGATTGTATCCATAACCCGATAGCGGGATTCCGGGCTTTGGATTCGAAAGGAAGCGATGAAATTACTACCCCTTGGAGGTGGCTGTTGAAAAAGCCACTGGCAAGGGGGTTGGGGTGTGTAGGGGTCGCATACATGCGACCCGCATGCTGGACGGCGAGGGCCGCATATATGCGGCCCCTACAATATAATCTCGACTGACCGCAAGGGGGGGAGTGAAAAAAACCCAGGCATGGGAGAGTGGTTTTAAGAAAGGAATTATAAATTGACCAGCAAGAAGAAGTCGTCAACGCAAATATATAATCCCTGAAAACACGACTAAAATTTCACAATATCTCCACCCACACTCTTAAGGACGGAAAACATGCCCAAGATGAGCGGGGCGCAGTTCATGGCTGACGCCCTTCACGCCTACGGCGTCACCCACATTTTCTTCGTGCCGACGATTCTGAGCCACTCCTTAGCCCAGATGGAGGAGCGCGGCACGGGCATCGCCCGCGTCCTGACCCACGGGGAGAAGGCGGCGGCCTACATGGCGGACGGCTACGCGCGCGCCTCGGGCCGCCCCGGCGTTTGCATGGCGCAGATCGTCGGCGGCGTGAACCTGGCGGCGGGGCTTCGGGACGCCCACCTCGCCTGCGCGCCTATCATCGCCTTCACGGGCGGCACGACGCCCCAGATCCGCTACCGGAACGCCTATCAGGAAATCGAGGACGTCAGCGCGTTCGACCCGGTCACCAAGTTCAACGCGACGGTGGATGACGTCTCGCGCTTTCCCGATCTGCTGCGCCAGGCCTTCCGCGTCGCCACCTCGGGAACGCCCGGCCCGGTGCACCTGCGCTTCGGCGGGAACCTGGGCCAGGTGGAGCAGGACGTGGCGGACCTGGAACTCATCGTCGAGGAGAATTTCAAAGAAGTCCCCGCCTACAGGCCAGAACCGGAGCCGGCGAGCATCAAACGGGCGCTGGAAGTGATCGGGGAGGCGGAGCGGCCCATCATCGTCGCGGGCGGCGGCGTCAGGACCTCAGGCGCGAACGCGGAACTCGTGGCCTTCGCCGAAAAGCTGCAGATCCCCGTCGCCACCTCGATGAACGGCAAGGAATCCATTCGGGGCGATCATCCCCTCTCGGTCGGCGTGGTGGGCACGTATTCGAGGAGATGCGCTAACGAACTGGTATCGGAAGCCGACCTCGTCTTTTTCATCGGCACCCAGACGGGCGGCATGACCACCCATTTCTGGCGCGTGCCGAAAATCGGCGTCAAGGCGGTCCAGCTCGACATCGACCCCGAGGAACTCGGGCGTAACTACCCACTCGAGGCCTCAATAATCGGGGATGCGAAAATCGCCCTCGGCAAGCTCACCGAAGCGGCGGAAGAAGTCGCAGAACGCGGGGCGTGGCTATCGCGCGTGGAGACGGTATGCGCGGCGTGGCGGGCGGAATTCGCCCCGCTGCTCGATTCGGACACCGCGCCCATGCGGCCCGAGCGCGTCTGCAAGACGCTGAGCGAGCACCTGCCTTCGGACGCCATCGTCCTCGCCGACACCGGGCATTCGGGCATGTGGACGGGCGGCTACCTCGACTTGAAAAGCCCCGACATCGGCTTCATGCGCGCGGCGGGCCACCTGGGCTGGGGATTCCCGGCGGCGCTGGGAGCCAAGTGCGGCGCGCCCGAGCGGCCCGTGCTCCTCTTCACGGGCGACGCGGGATTCTGGTACCACATCGCGGAAGTCGAGACCGCCGTCCGCTGGGGCATCAACGCCGTCATCCTCGTGAACAACAACGGCTCCCAGAACCAGGAGACAAAGATTTTCGACGACGCCTACGGCGGGCAGCAGCGCGGAAAGGCGCATGAGCTCTGGCACTTCAACCAGACGAATTTCTCAGACATCGCAAAGTCGATGGGCGCCGCGAGCATCCGCGTGGAAAAACCAGGCGAACTCGGTTCCGCGCTCGATCAGGCCTTCAGCATGAAGGACGGCCCCGTCATCCTCGACGTCGTCACCGACATAGACGCCGTGGCCCCGGGGGCCTACGGGCCGGACGGGTAGTGGGAAGAACTGCACCACTTCCCTCATGGGGCTGTTGAAAAACCCCTCCTTGCTC
>VXPH01000019.1 GCA_009839615.1 Nitrospinota bacterium | reverse complement strand
AACCTGTCGGAATAGTGGTAGAAATTACTACAGTCGAGAATACAAGGCGCGCTCCCCCCTCACCCCGCCGCTCTGACCAGAATCTCGCGGTAACCGGCGTATACCGCCTCTCCGTAGGCGGGCGGGGCGTGGACTTCGGTGAGCTTGCCGCCCTCTATCGTCTTGTCCGACGCGTAGGGGTTGAAGACGGCCTCCCCGCTCGGAAAGATGAGGGTGGGACTCGTCATGGGCATTCCTTCTTCGTCTCTTAAGCGCATGGCCTCCCGGTAGTCGTCCATCACGCCCGCCTCGTACGCACCCGATTCCAGGTCCGCGCGCACTTTCGATGCGTCCAAGCCCGCCTCTTCCGCCATCTCGCAAAGCACCGCATCCTCATCCACGCGGCGGCCCTCGTAGAAAAAACCGCGCCGGATGTTGAGATCGTAGACGCGCGCCTTTTCCGGATCCTGCGCGTATGCGCTCGCATAGGCCTGATAGGCGCGCAGCGTCGTCCGCAGATATTCCTCGTGCGGCCAGCTTCTGCACGGCGAGAGCGGCTCCTGCACCGCTATCAGGGGCCATTCCTGGTCCACGATGTGGCGCGGGGCGGGGCGGTCATTGATGATCTCCAGGGGAAACGCGCGCCATTTGAGTTGCAGTTTATCCCGGAACTCGGGCATCACCTTGTCCAGCCGCGCCGCGGCCATGTACGCCCAGGGTCAGTGGTATTCGTGAAAAATCTCGACAACCGCCGTATCCGCCATCTCATGCCCTCACCGATAAGAGAAATATCTCAAGATGAAATCAGGGAGAGGCGCGTCCTCTCCCCTCCCCGATGATTTACACGCAGGCATCATGAAGGGCAAGCCGCTTCCCCGCGAGCGCCTGATGCACCCGAAAAAGCTGTGGTATTATGCCGAAAACCGAGGAGACGCGCGGCATGAACCCCGAGAATGAGAAGCTCGCATCCATACTGGCAGACGCTGAGACCATCGCCGTGGTCGGTCTCTCGGACGATCCCGCGCGCACGAGCCACCGGATCGCCGCGTATATGCAGGAGGCGGGCTACCGCGTCATCCCGATAAATCCCCGAATCGATTCCGCCCTCGGCGAGAAGGCCTACCCTTGCTTGAACGAAGTCGAGCAGCGCGTCGACATTGTGAACGTCTTCCGGCGTTCCGAGGAAATACCCGCCCTGGTGGATGAGGCGGTTGAGAAGCGCCCGCGCGTCTTCTGGATGCAAAAGGGCATCGCCCATCCCGCCTCCGCGCGCCGCCTGGAAGATGCGGGCATCGCGACGATTCAGAACCTCTGCATCAAGACCGTTCACCGGGAACTCGCCCAAACCCCTCGATGAGACCGGACCGCTGCGAATCTCGCAAAAATTCCACCGCTACCTGCTCCTCGGCGCAGGCGCGCTGATAGTCGTGGGAATGTTCGGTCTACTAGAGAATTTCCTGCTCTATCACCCCTACCGGGAAATTGAGGTGACACCCAAAGCCTATCGTATAGCGTATGAGAACGTCTCCTTCAGCGCCGCCGACGGCGTGCGCCTGCACGGCTGGTACGTCGCGCCGAAGGACCCGGACGGCCCGGTTCTCCTGTGGACGCACGGCAACGCGGGCAACCTCTCCCACCGCGCGGAGAACATCGCGCTTATCCAGAAAGAACTCGGGGCCGGCGTCTTCATCTTCGACTACAGGGGATACGGGAAAAGCGAGGGCAGACCGGGCGAGGAGGGTCTCTACGCCGACGGCAGGGCCGCATACGCCTGGCTCATCGAGCGCGTACCGCCCGGGCGCATCTTTCTCTTCGGCCGCTCGCTGGGAGCCGCTGTGGTGGTCAAGCTCGCCGTGGAGGGAAAGAAAGCGCGCGGCCTGATTCTCGAGAGTCCGTTCGAGAGCACCCTCGCCATGGGGAAGAAGATGTTTCCCTTCCTGCCGGTGAGCTGGCTCATCTCTTCCAAATTCGACAGCGCGGCCATGCTCCCGAAAGTGGAGACCCCCCTGTTCGTCCTGCACGGCGATAAGGACGGAATCGTCCCCTTCGCGCAGGGGAGGCGGCTCTTTGAGGCGGCGGGCTCAAAGCACAAGCGGTTTTTCACCATCAAGGGGGCGGGCCACAACGACACGTATTACACGGGGGGAGCCGCCTACTGGGCGGCGTGGCGGGATTTTCTGGAAAACCCCGAGTCAAGGTGAATCGGGCGTCGGCTCCGTCTTCCTGGCTTTGCGCCTCGCCCGGAACTCCTGCAGCAGTCTTTCATGGTGCACACTCGTGAAGAAACTCTCGACGAACGAGTCCGCCGGGTGGTTGATGAGGTTCTCCGGCGTGTCGACCTGGACGATCACGCCGTCTCGCATCACGGCGATCCTGTCGGCGATCTGAAACGCATCCGACAAATCGTGCGTCACCAGCAGGCTGACCGCTCCGATCTCGTCGTGCACCCTCCTCAATTCCTTTCGCACATCGAGCCTCGCGACCGGATCGATGTTCGCCAGAGGCTCATCGAGAAGAAAAACCTGGGGGGGTATGGCGATGGCGCGGCCGATGGCGACTTTTTGCTGCTGGCCCGCGCTCAGGCTGTCCGGGCGGCGGCGAGACCATTTTTTGCTGATCCCCACTCGGCGCATCACGTCCTGGGCGCGCTCGTTCAGGATGCCCGGCAGCCAGCGGCGGATTTTGAGCGCGAAGCTCAGGTTCGAGTATTTCTTCTCATCGAATACTTTCATGTGCGGCCAGAGGGCATAACTCTGGAATACGAGCTGCACCCCGCGCCGACCCGGCGGAATGCCGTTCAGCCGAACGCCGTCGAGGTAGATATGGCCGCCGTCCTCATCCTCCACGCCGGCGATGAGGCGCAGGAGCGTCGACTTGCCGCAACCCGTGGGACCGACGAGCACCATAAACTCCCGGTCTTCGAGCGCCAGGGAGAGATTGTCGACCGCGCAAACGTCGTCGAAATTCTTCTTGAGACCCGTAATCGTTAAGCGGCTCATTTCTCTCTCCGGCTCATTCAGTCCCCGGGCGCCAGTTCGTTCAGCCTCTCGACGCCCGGCGTGAAGATTTCCTCCAGAACGAGCGGCCCATCGCCCGCGTTGCGGGTGGAATGCTCCTGGTTCGGCGGAAAAACCACGACGCCGCCCGGCCCGAGCACCACCTCTTTCCCGCCGCAAGCGAACCGCGCCGTGCCTTCCAGAACGATCGTCATCTGCTCGTTCGGGTGCGAATGGGGGTTGTACATGTCCACGCCGGCGCGAATCGTCTGGCGAAGCACGGTCAGGCGCTCGCCCGCCACCACCCGCATCATCCGCTCGCCGGTATCGTGCGCTTCCATCTCCTCGAAATGATAGTGTTTCACATCCCCCTCCTGCTAGATACGGATGAAACTTAAGGGAAATTTCAAGTTTCCCTCCGGGAATCTCCCGGTTCATCGTATAGAAGTATTTGCATCCGCTCAAACCTTCTCCTAAAGTGTTCACAGGCCGTCTTATCCATATGGAGACCACCATGAAGCGAACACTCATCTGCGTCATAGCCATCGCCCTTCTCGCCGTGTTCTGGACGTTCTACCAGGCGGGCGCATCGGGACTCGGACCCGGCGCGCGCGCGCCCGAACTCAAGGGCGGGCCCTGGCTGGGCGGCGAACCCGTGAAGCTCGCCGATCTGCGCGGCAAGGTGGTGCTTCTCGACATGTGGACGTTCGCCTGAATCAATTGCGTGCGGGAGATCCCCACGCTGCGTTCGTGGCACGAGCGCTATGAGGACAAGGGGCTGGTCGTCATCGGAAACCATGCGCCCGAGTTCAACTTCGACAAGAAGAAAGAAAACGTAAAAGAAGCCATGGCCAAGCTCGGCATCAAATACCGCGTCGTGATGGATAACGACTTCACCAACTGGGACGCCTTTCAGAATCGCTTCTGGCCCACGAAATACCTGATCGACAAAAAAGGCGTCGTGCGCTTCAAGACGATCGGCGAGGGCAACCACGAGCGCACCGAGGCGATGATCGTGAAGCTGCTCGCCGAGTGATGGAAACAGAAGATACGACGCAAAAAACCCCGGACCCTCCCGAATATCCATATTCGTCTCTCCTGAGAATCACCCACTGGCTGAACGTGCCCCTCCTGCTCCTGATGATGGCGAGCGGGTTTCAGATATGGTGGGCGTACCCCGCGTTCGGACCGGACATGCCCAACCCCGAAGCCATATACGAGGCGCTGCGGGGGACGGAAACCCGGGCCGACCCGCGCGCCATCAACCTGGGCGCCGACTACCGGGTTTTCGTCCAGGGCCTCACGAAAACCTTCGGCATCGGCGAGTGGCTCGCGGGCGCGCTGCGCTGGCACTTCGCCCTCATGTGGCCCTACACCATCAACGGGTTGATCTTCCTGCTCCTGCTGCTCCTGACGGAAGAAGGGAGACACTACCGAATCAAGAAAGCGGATTTCGCAGGCGCAAAGGAGATGCTGCTCCACCCCGTCAAGACCTTTCATCATCCCCCCGGAGAGGGGAAATTCAACCCGATTCAAAAAATCGCGTACAACGTCGTCATACTGGCCGGGGTGCTCTCCGTCCTGACGGGCCTCGCCATTCTGAAACCCGTCCAACTGGGGTGGCTGACCTGGCTTTTCGGGGGCTATCAGCCGAGCCGGTTTCTGCATTTTCTCGTGATGCTGTTTCTGGTCGTCTTCATGATCGGCCATTTCCTGATGGTGATATCCCACGGATGGCGGCGCGGGCTCGCACCCATGATCGTCGGGATCAAGGCGGAGCGCGAAGCCTTTCGGGCCAGACAAAGGCAATTCGCCAGAAATCTCGGGCGCGTCGCCGAGGAGGCGGCGATCCTGGTGGTCACCTTCTGGCTCGGGAGCCTCGTTGCGGATATGATGAACGCGGTTTTGGGCGGTGAGGCCTCGGGCGCCTGGTTCGGCGCGCCGGGGTATCTCCTGATTCGGCTGGGTCTCATGCGCGGACGGCGCATCGGAGACTTCCGGCGCAAGGCGAGAGCGGGAAGCTGAGGGATGGGTACGGAAGAGCAAACGGAATTCGTATTGCCGACCAAACTGGCGAAGCGCAGGCTTTTCGTCGGCAGACTGGTTTTGAGCGTCGTCTGCATCAACGCCGTTTTGGCTCTTGTGGCCGCTTATCTCCTGAGCGGGCCGATGGCCTGGATATCGCGCTTTGAGTTCGGGTTTCTGGCGTGGGCCTGCATCTTGTATCCCACTTCTCTCGTACTTGCCGTCCCGATCATCGCGCCGGTCATCCTCAAGGTGCTGAAGCCGCCGCCTGAATCGCCTGGAGGGTGAAGATGAAAAAAGGCGAAAAGCGAAGCGTTCCCGGCGGGAACAAGCCCGCATCGTCGCGCCGCGGATTCATGAAGATGCTCCTCGCCGTCGCCTCCGCCTTCATGGCCGGGTGCTCGCGCCTCAATGAAGAGCCCGGCGTGCAGGCCGTGCTGAGCTGGTTCGATCGCCTGAACCACAAGGTCGGCCTCATGACGGACAGCAACCACCGCCTGGCGCGCACTTACCCCCGAAGCGCCGTTCAGCCCGAACAGATGCGCCCCAACGGTTCGGTGGTCACGCCGAACTCCCGGATCATCGAAACCCCGCCCGAGGAATGGCGGCTCGTCGTGGGCGAAGCGCACCTCAGAAACGGCCGGATGATGAAGCGTCACTGGGTCCGCGAATACACGCTCGGGGAGCTTCGCCGAATGCCAGTTCTTGAGCAGACGGTGGAGCACATCTGCGTCGAGGGCTGGAGCGCGATATGCCACTGGCGGGGCGTGCACCTCGCGCGCTTCATCGAAATGCACAAGCCAAGACCCGAGAGCCGCTACGTGTTCTTCCTGTGCGACGACATGCTCGCCACCGCGAACGGGCACGAGCGCTACAGCGTGACGTTCGATCTCAAGCAAGCGATGCACCCGCAGAACGTCCTCGCGTATGAATACAACGGCGAGACGCTGCCCCTGAACCACGGCGCGCCGCTGCGCCTCGCTTCGCCCACGAACGTGGGCTGGAAGAGCGCCAAATTCCTGCGCTACGTCTTCTTCACGAACGAGGACCTAGGCGGGTTCTGGGAGAAGCAGGGCTACCCGCGCTATTACGGCTTCTGAAGACCAGCGATCCTCAGTAACCCCAAAGGCAAACACACCCTCTACCCGGCAGATCAACGAACTCTCGAGAACTTCCGGAGAATTCTCACCACCCGATTTTTCACCCCTTGACAGCGACCAAGCGATAGATAGAATGAATAGTGGCAACCAAAATCTATTTCATCTTGGGAAAACATGGCGTGTGAGGTACCGGGGGCATCTTATCGGCATTGGAATGGGCGCCCCATTTTTGAGACACGTTTAACTCGAAGGAGGGAACTGCTGATGGCGATCAGGAAACTCATGACGATCGGATTGATGATCTTTGCGCTGAGCGTCGCGCTGGTTTCAACAAGCGTCGGCGAAGCGGACGCCGCGAAGCGCATACGCTGGAAAATGGCGAGTTGGTTCCCGAGCAAATTGACCCAGCTCGGCTCGATGGGCAAAGCCATGGTAGACCGTCTGGACAGGGTTTCGGGCGGCAACATCAAAATCAGGTTCTTCGAGCCCAACGCGCTGATCCCGGCCAAGGAGTGCTTCGACGCCGTTGCGAAGGGTTCGGTGGACGCGTGCTGGTCGACGCCCGGCTACTGGTACGGCAAGGAGCCGGCGCTCGCCATGTTCGCCGCCGTTCCCTTCGGCCCCAGGGCCGGCGAATATATGGGCTGGATTTTCTACGGCGGCGGCTACAAGCTCTGGGACGAAATTTACAAGAAACATGGCCTGAAATCGCTGCCCTGCGGCGTCATCGCGCCCGAAGCATCGGGCTGGTTCCGCAAGGAGATCAAGAGCATCGACGACTTGAAGGGCCTGAAGATGCGTTTCTTTGGTCTCGGCGCGAAGGTCATGGAAAAAATAGGCGTTTCCACCCAGCTCATCGCGGGCGGCGACATCTTCCCGGCGCTCGAGCGCGGCTCGATCGACGCGACGGAATACTCGATGCCGGCGATCGACCTCAATCTCGGCTTCTACCAGGTGGCGAAGCACTACTACTTCCCCGGCTGGCACCAGCAGTCCACGGTATTCGAACTGTTGTTGAACAGGAAGAAGTGGGATGCGCTCAACGACACCCAGCGGGCGCAGATTGAGGTGTCGTGCGGCGACGCGTTCCGCCAGGGGCTCGCCGAGGGTGAGGCCATTCAGGGCAAGGCTTTGATCGAACTCAAGAAGAAGGGCGTGACGATCCATCGCTGGCCCCAGTCCATCCTGGACACGCTCGAGAAGAAATGGGCCGAAGTCGCGGCCGCGGACGCCGCGCGCGACGCGACCTTCAAGAAGGTATGGGAATCCTACAGCGCGTTCCGCAAGGAATACGCGGTCTGGAAGGATCTCGGCTACTTGAGGTAATACCGATGTGACGGCGCTCAGCCGTCTCGCTTGAAACCCCAGGCGCCGGAGCCGTAACGGTCACGGTTCCGGCGCCTTTTTCGCGTATGTTGGCGCCGGGAAGCCCATTGATGCGGCAACTGTTTCGAATACAAGAGTTTCTGGCCCGGATCGTGCTCGGCGTCGGGAAGCTCAGCGCTTGGCTCTCGATTCCGCTGATGGTCGTCATCATCTTCGACGTCGTGACCCGGCGCTTCTTCGTGCTGGGCTCGACCAAGCTGCAGGAAGCCGAGTGGCACCTCCACGCGGTTCTCTTCCTGCTGTGCATCGGCTTCTGCTATATCGAGGACGCCCACGTGCGAATCGACCTGCTCCGCGAGCGGCTGAGCACGCGCGCCAGGGACTGGGTCGAGTTTTTTGGCTGCATCATCTTCGTGATCCCCTACTGTCTCATCGTCACCTATTTCGCCGAAGAATTCGTCGAGAGGTCCTGGGCCGTCGGCGAGGCTTCCGATTCAGCGACCGGCCTTCCCTATCGCTGGGCGATCAAGGCGGGCCTGCCGGTTGGACTGTTCGTCCTGCTTCTGTCTGGAATCACCGTTCTGCTGCGCAAGATCATCGAGTTGTTCGGCCCGGCGGACCTCCGAGAGCTCATCCCCCGGAAGGAAGAACGCACGATCGAGCAGATCGACCAGATCGGGCCGAACTAGGAGCGCCTGCGCATGTATATCGAGGACTACCTGCCGGCCTGCATGTTCATCACGCTGGCGATCCTCCTGTTCTCGGGCTTCCCGGTCGGATTCGTTCTCGGCGGCGTGGGCCTCGCTTTCGGTTTCATCGGCATGTATTTCGAGGTCTTCTCCCAGGTCGAGTTCTTCAACCTCGTGCTCCGCATCTGGGGTTTCGCCGACAACCTGGTGCTGGTGGCTATTCCGATGTTCATCTTCATGGGGACGATGCTGGAGCGCTCCGGCGTCGCCGCCAATCTCCTGTACTGCCTCCAGGTGGTGCTGCGGCGCACGCCGGGCGGGCTGGCGCTCGCGGTCACGGTGATGGGCACGATCCTCGCGGCGACGACCGGCATCATCGGCGCGTCGGTGGTGATGATCAGCCTCATGGCGCTGCCGGTCATGGTCGAGCGCGAGTACAACCTGGAGCTCGCGACCGGTACCATCGCCGCCTCGGGCACGCTCGGGATCCTGATACCGCCCAGCATCATGCTGGTCATCATGGCCGACCTTCTCGGTCGCTCTGTGGGGACCCTGTTCGTCGCGGCCATCTTCCCCGGCCTGATACTGTCGGGGCTTTACTTCGCCTACATTTTCACGAGGTGCGCGCTGAAGCCCAGTCTGGCGCCGCGCCTGCCCAAGGAGATGGGCCCACAGACGACGGGCGAACTGCTCCTGCTGCTTTGCAAGGGCCTGGTGCCGGCGGTGTTCCTGATCGTCCTGGTTCTGGGGTCGATCGTGGCCGGTTGGGCGACGCCCACCGAAGCGGCCGGGGTCGGCGCGGCCGGAGCGACGCTGCTCGCCATCATCAACCGGCAGTTGACATGGTCTGTCCTGAAAGACGTGGTCGAGCGCACCTCGCTCACCAACGCGATGCTGTTCTTCATTTTCGTCGGGGCGACCGCCTTCTCCTACGTCTTCCGCTCGCTCGGGGGCGACGACTTCATCCAGGACGTGATTTACTCCGTGGGAACCAACCCCTGGTGGATCCTCATGATCCTGATGGCGGTGGTGTTCTTCCTCGGGTTCTTCTTCGACTGGATCGAGATTACGCTCATCGTGCTGCCGGTGTTCGCGCCGATCCTCGCCGAGCTGGATTTCGGCGACCACCTGCCCAAGAGCGAGGTCATCTACTGGTTCTCGATTCTGATGGCGGTCAACCTGCAGACGTCGTTCCTCACGCCGCCGTTCGGCTTCGCGTTGTTCTACATGAAGGGGGTCGCGCCGCCCCAGGTGCGCCTCCAGCAGATTTACCGCGGGATCATCCCCTTCGTGTTATTGCAGCTCATCGGGCTGGGGCTGGTCATCGTCTTCCCCGAGATCGCCATGTGGCTGCCGAGGGTGCTGCTCGACTAGCGCCGTTCGGCCTCCCCTGCTCCACCCGCTCTGAACGCCATGCCATCCTGACGGTTGAGTGGCGATCATGGCGTCTCACCGCATATACCGCGACGGATCATTTTTCTTCCCCTGGGCGGGCAATTTGTTTAGACTTGTTCCCGACTCCCTGTCCCCACGGGATTTCGGAGTCGCGCCGCGAAAGACCGGGGAGAGTTCGCCATGCTCGACGACCTGGCAAGCGCACCCGATAACCAAACGCAGCATCTCTCTTCCTTCCCGCAACACAACCTCAAATGCGCCTTTTCGGGGAGCAAAGGGGGCAAGCTTCTCGACTGGAAAACCAACCCCCCCTACCCTCCCTTGTCAGGGGGGCAGGAAAAAGCAAAAACCCCTCTGCCCGGCGGGGGCGCATCGCCTTTTTATACCCCCCTGTCAAGGGGGGGTTGCCTTTATGGGGTTTCCCTTTCAAGGGGGTTTTTCAACAAGCCCTTCTCAGTCGCGTTTGACCTTCGGCGGCTACTCAGGGTGAGGCGGATATGAGTGCATGCAAGAGAAGGGTTTGACGCGACCGCTGAGGTCAGTTCCGACTGATCAAGGAGAAACTGCATCAAACGCGCAGGTTCCCAGGGGCCGGCTTTTTCAACAACCCCAAAGACGGAGAGTTCGATGTTGGCCGACAACCAGAAAAGGATTTTGCTGACCGGAGCGACCGGATACATCGGCGGCAGGCTCAGGCGCCGCCTCGAGGCAGAATCGCGCGAGCTTCGGTGCCTCGCGCGCCGCCCGGAAGCGCTCGAACCACAGGTGGCGCGGGATACCGAGGTGGTGCGCGGCGACCTCTTAAAGCCGGAAACGCTTCACACGGCCATGCGCGGCATATCCACGGCCTATTATCTCGTTCACTCGATGGCGTCGGGCGGAGACTTCGCCCGGGAAGACCGCGAGGCCGCCAGGGGGTTCGCACACGCGGCCCGGGCCGCAGGGGTGGAGCGCATCGTCTATCTGGGCGGTCTGGGAAGCGAGGATGCGTTGTCCGACCACCTTGCGAGCAGGCAGGAGGTGGGCCGCATCCTCCGGGACTCCGGCGCCCAGACGATTGAACTGAGGGCCTCCATCATCATCGGCTCGGGAAGCCTCTCTTTCGAGATGATCCGCGCGCTGGTGGATCGGCTGCCCGTCATGGTGACGCCCCGCTGGGTGCGAACGCTCGCCCAGCCGATAGCGGTCAAAGACGTGATCGACTATCTGGTCGCCGCTATCGACGCTCCCGCAGGGCGCAGCCTCGTCCTTGAAATCGGCGGCGCCGACCGCGCCTCCTACGGGGAAATCATGGCGGAATACGCCCGTCAGCGGGGACTGCGGCGAGTGATGATCGCCGTGCCCGTGCTCAGCCCACGCCTCTCCAGCCTGTGGCTCGCGCTGGTTACTCCCTTATACGCCAGGGTCGGGCGCAAACTCGTCGAGAGCCTCCGCAACGAGACGACCGTCGGCGACCCGAGCGGCACCGAGATTTTCGATATACGCCCCTGCGGTCTGGCCGAAGCAATCCGGCAAGCGCTGGCGGAAGAAGAACGCGAGATTGCGCAAACGCGCTGGCCCAAGGCGTCTTGACAAGCCTGCGCCCGCTTCCCTATAAACCCCTTACGCTTGGGAGCCGGCGCCGATTCCGGTAGACTGCCGACCCAGGCGAAACGCCTCTCACTCCGGCGTAGCTCAACGGCAGAGCAATCGGCTGTTAACCGATGGGTTGTAGGTTCGAATCCTACCGCCGGAGCCAGGTTTGGATGGTTATTCCACCCTCACGCTTCTTCCGCCTTCGAGACGAAATCCGAGAGCGCCTCTTTCACGAGGGCGTTGATGCTCCGGCCACGAATGGCCGCCATGCGGGCGAGTTATTCATGAAGTGCCACTCCCGGCTGCACGTTGAAAGACCCGCTGTATGGCTTGTCCGGCTCGATTTCCTCCGCCTCGCACGTCTCCAGGTAATCGTTCACCGAATCGTGAAACGCCTTCTTCAAGCCTTTGGCGGTCTCGGCTTCGTATGTAATCAAATCCCGCACGTGAAGCACCTTGCCGTGCAAGGTTTCGCTTTCCCCGTCGTATTCGATGGATCCCTGGTAATTCCTGAATTTCAATACTGATTCGCTCATCGTTGCTCCCTTTCAGCGCAACTCGATTTCCCTCAAACGCCGCTCTTCGTTCTTTCGAGAGTTGCGACGTTGATCGGGTGCGCGCCCCGGCGACGCTTGTCGACGCGGATATGCAGGCGCGCGGCCTCGGCGGGACTCAGGCCCGCTTCCCGTAATTCGCTCCGGCTGAAGCCCTTGCCGGGCCGCCATGCGCCTCGGGAATCCCGCACGAGAGGGATGAATCCGTTTTCCGCAATAGAGGGTTCCGGGGACTCCACCGGCGACTCCGGCGAAACCGACGCCGCCAGGAGTTCGCCTGCCTCCTTCGTGATATCTGCCGCAGGCTCCGGCTCGCTTTCCCCGGGGATTTCCGTTTCAGATGCGGCGACTTCAACGACGCTTTCGGCTGCATCAGGGGTCGGCTTTTCCTTTTCGAGCAGCGGTTCGTCCTCATCCGTCGATTCTTCCGAAACAGAAGCCGCCGGGGGTTCCTCCACCTCCTGAACCATTTCGCCTGCAGCCTCCGGTTCGCTCACCTGCGGGACTTCCGATTCGGATGCAGACGCTTCCATGACGCTTTCGACCGCTTCCGAAGCGGCGGCTTCATCTTCGAGTGACGGTTCACGCAGGGCTTCCGGCGTGGCTTCCGGTTCCGTCTCGTTCAGCGGCTCGAGGTCGAGGCCATATTCCTCATACAGCGCTGCTTCGCTTTGCGGCACGGGCGTATCCCGCGTTTCAACCACATCCGGCGGCGCCGTGGGTTCTTCATCCTCCGAGGCGGCATCGTCAATCACACGCACCCCGCTTTCCTCAGGAATCTCCGGCGCCACGGGCGAATACCCCTTCACGGCGCTTTCGGCCGCACCCGAGGCTTCCGCGAACTCAAGGGGGGCATCGCCGATAGTTTCCGTATCGCTTTCTTCAAAAACCTCAGGCTCTAAGTCCGGCGGCTCCACGGCCTTTTCGGCCACGCACGCGGTGGTCTCTTCATCTTCCCGAGGCGGTTCGACTTCCTCCGGCGATTCGTCTGCTTCCGGCTCCCCCAGCGGCTCCAGGTCGAGGCCATATTCCTCATACAGCGCTGCTTCACTTTGCGGCTCCGACTCATTCACCGACTCATCCGAGACCGGCTCCGTCAACGATTCCAGGGCGGGAGCAGGATCGCTTTCCCGGGCATCCACACCGTTCGTCGAATCCGCGCCTGGCGGCTCATCGGCAGCCAGCAGTTCCAACTCCATATGAGAGTCATAGTCTTCGCCCTCCGCAGCTTCAGCCGAATACGGCACGCCCGGTTCGATGGCCGTGGGAGGCGGGATTTCGTAGCCCTCTTCCGGTTCTCCAGGCGTGGGACTCTTGCGGCGCGTCATACGTCTCAAGAAATTTTTTTTCATGTCGATATCGCCCTCTCGGTGATCGATACATCATTGAGTGAAATAACGAACATCCAGAAATTACATGGGGCGGTAAAGGAGGTGAGAAAACTAACGGATTAAGACTAGCGATAACAAAAACTTGGTGTCAAGCCGCGCATCGTCAGGCGCGCGGATGCGCAGGAGCGATCATCCAAAGGGGAAACTTGTAAAGGCCGAGCGAACATCACTCGTTCAAACCGAATTTGAGCTACGCATCCTTTTGATGGATGGTTTGCAGATCCCGATCGAGATCTTCGAGGTCGTATTGGACCGGCGTCTTGCGGGCGCGCGCATAGTCCATCATCTCCCACAGGGAAACCCCCGCATCGCGGGCGGCCCGCGCGAGGGTCACCTTCCCATCCCCATAGAGCCGGGCGTAGTGCTCCAGCTTCCACTGCCGGACGGCGCTCGACAGCAGCTTTCGCAGGGTGGTCGAACGGTCGGACTGTTCCACGTTCTCGATGAGTTCCAGTTCGCGGACCAGTTCCAGGGGAAGCCTCGCGCCCACCATGCGCTCTTTTTTCATCTCTTCGCCTCCCGTGCGATTCGCAAAACTTCCGCCACGACGGACGGGGAAAGCCACAGTATCCTGGTAATGTCCTGAACCGTGACTTCCAGTTCCTCCAAGTCGAGATGTCCTCGAAAGTATGCTTCCAACAATGGGGTTCCTCGGTCGGCTCCGACGCCGGTATGACGAACAATACCGCACCATTTTATGTAGGGACAGGTCGCGACCTGTCCCTACGGGGTTTTTCAACAGCCCCGCAATGCGCCGACAGAGCCGATGTATTCCATTCCCGCAGCTGCGGCGATGCTTCGGGCTTCACCCTACTCCCCCGCCAGTTCCTCCGCGGCCCGGATGATGAGTTCGATGTCCTGATCCCGCGAGAACCGGTGGCCGCCGTCCTTGACGAGCGTGAGGCACACATCGTCGCTTTTCAAAACCCTCGACAGCTTCAGGGAAGTCTCCCACAACACGGTCTCATCGCGCATTCCGTGGATGAGACGCACCGGGCAGGTCACATCGACCTCCCCTTGCAGGAGCAGGTGGCTCTCCCCCTCATCGAGGAGCTTCCTGGTGATGGGATACGGCTCTTCCCAGATATTCGGCGGGTGCAAGACATATCCCCGCTCGTCGAGTTCTTTTTGCATCTCTTCGGTAAGCCTGTTTTTTTTGAAGTCCGCCGTGAAATCGGGCCCCGACGCCACGCCCACGAGTCCCACTACGCGTTCGGGCCGGGCCAGGGAGGCGAGGAGCATCATCCACCCGCCCATGCTGGAGCCCACGAGCACCTGGGGACCCTGTGCGACGCCGTCCAGTATCGCGAGGGCGTCCGCCGCCCACTCGCCGATGGTGCCGTCTTCGAACTTTCCCGAGGATTCCCCGTGTCCGCCGTAGTCGAAGCGAACGTAGGCGCGTCCGACTTTCCGGCAATGCGCTTCGAGCGCGCTCGCCTTCGTCCCGCTCATGTCCGAGCGGAAACCGCCCAGGAACATCAGGCCGGGCGATTCGCCCTCCAGCCGGAAGTACGCGAGCGAAGATTTCCCCGGCCGGTGAAGAAAACTCGTGGGGGAGTCCGTCATGTCTTCAGGATGAATTCTTGAGATGTTCGAGCAAACGGGCGGCGACGCCGCGAACCTCTGCTTCCGCCGCCTCGTCCACGCAGCGGCCGTCCTCGTCGAATACCTTGTGGACGCTCCCGAGCGAGGCCTGGCCGGGCAGCACCTCTCCGCCGATATGGGTGAGGATGTGCCTCAGGTGCGCGAGGGCGTTGTCCGCGCTCGGCCCCATCGCCACGCCGAGGATGGCGATGGTCTTGCCCTCGAAGGTGGAGGGATAGCCCAGGTTGTCGATGGCCAGCTTGAGCGTGCTGCTGATGCTGCCGTGATACTCGGGCGTCGCGATGAGGATGCCCGCCGCTCCCGTCACGAGCGCTTTCAGCATATCGGGGTCTTTCGACTCGCTCGGCTCACCGGGCAGGGGCAGGTCCAGATCGCCCAGGTGGATGCGCTTGACCTCGAAATCGCCCCCGCCCAGTTCATCGAGCGCGAGGGCAAGGGCTTTGTCGGTATTGTTCTGCGGCCTGCGGCTGCCGCCGAAGACGAGAATGTAGGGGGTCATTTCCAGGGTTTTTTCGATTACGCGGCGACGCCGGCCGGCTCGGGCAGTACGATGGGGTCGGTGTCCTGGAGAAGCGGGAGAACCTCCCTGCCGAAGATTTCCGCCTCTTCCTTGTGGGGCCATCCGTTCATGATGAAGTGCCGCACGCCCGCGTCGTAATACTCGCGAATCACGCCGGCGACCATCTCCGGCGTGCCGACGAACATCGTTCCCGCGCCGCCGCGCACCCGGTTCACGCCCATCCAGATCGTGTCGGTGAGCCAGAGGTTTCCGCGCGAGCCCATCTCGTTGATGCGCATCTGGCCGGTGGACTCGGTGTTGTTCTTCATGTCGTTCCAGGTGCCCGTGTTCGAGATGTCGCTCTTGTCGATGAGCGCCTCGGCGGCGCGCACCGCCTCCTTCTTCGTCTCGCGCACGCAGACGAGATGGCGGATGCCGTAGCTGAGCGGCCGCTCGCGCTCATACGCCTGCGATTCGCGCCTGCCCTCCTCGATGTCCTTCCCGACAACCTCGGGCTCGGCCGCGTACATGACGTGCACGTCGCCGTGTTGCCACGCCACCCGCTTGCCGGGATCGGAGCTTCCCGCCAGGAAAATCGGGGGATTCGGCTTCGTCACCCGCTCGGGGAAGATGCCTGCGTTTTCGATCTCGAAGAATTTCCCCTCGTAGTTCAGCGGGCCGTCCGCGTTCCAGAGCTTGCGCACCACGTCCAGAAACTCCCCCGTGCGCGCGTAGCGGTCGTCGTGTGGCATGAAATCCCCGTATCTTTTCTGATCCACGGGCGTGCTGCCCGTAACGACGTTCAGGGTGCACCGCCCGCCGGTGAGGTAATCGAGGCTGTTCGCCTGCTGCGCCGCGTAGACCGGGCCGGTGATTCCGGGCCGGAACGCCACCAGGAACCTGATCTTCTTCGTCCGGCTCGAAATCGCGCCCGCCGTCGTCCAGGCGTCGATGCAGTGCGTGCCGCACGGGACGAGGATGTTGGCGAAGCCCGCCTCCTCGGCCGCCGTCGTGACTTCCGCGAGATAATCCAGGGTGGCGGGCCGATCGGGCGTCTTCTGGTTCACCTGCGACCCGTCCCCGGCCCGGTGGGAGCAGAGCGCCCATATGTATTCGGTGGACATCTCTCGCCTCCTTGGCGGCTTTCGCACCTGCGGAGCGTGCATATCGGAAGAAGTCCTGAAATTTCATCCGGAACACGTCCACCAACATAAAGCCATCGCCATCACGGATCAAGTCCGCAAATCGGCGCCGAAGCGGGGTTGTTGTAAAAGCCCCCCTGCCTGAAAACCAACCCCCCTGTCCCCCCTTGGCAGTGGGGCAAGAAAAAAGCCCCCCTGATAAGGGGGGTTGGGGGGTTCATAACAAGTGGGGTTGGAGGGTCCGTAGGGACAGGTCGCGACCTGTGAGACAGCCCCGAGGAGGGGCTGTCACTACAAGAGGCGGTGCGGCTTTGTTGGGGAATAAGGCGCATTGAGGTATACAAAACCGAAATAGTTTAAAAGGATATGGGTATTGATGTTTTAAACGCATGGATGGGGAAAAGGCGT
>VXPH01000128.1 GCA_009839615.1 Nitrospinota bacterium | reverse complement strand
CCCCCCCCCCCCCCCCCCCCCCCCCCCCCCCCGCGGCGCCCCCCCCCCCCCCCCCGTTCCGCTCTAAGGAACCCGGAATGGAGGAGCGTTCTTGCTCGCCTCACTGAACAGGAACATCGAGCGCCTTGCGCTGCTGTTTTTCTACACCATGCTGGTCGCCACCATGGCGGTCGAGGTGGTGCGGCGCGAGGTCTTCGCCTACTCCTCGATCTGGGGCGAGGAGATAGTCCGCTACGCGTTCATCTACCTCGTCTGGATCGGCGCTGCTTCTGCGGTACGGGAGCGGGCGCACATACGCATCGACGTCATCTTCAACTACGTCGGGCCGCGCACCAAGGCCGTGCTCTACATCTTCGGCGATCTGGTGATGCTGGCCATCGCCGTCATCTCCATCTGGTGGTCGCTCGAGAACGTCTCCGTATCCTGGAAATTCGGCTCGGTCAGCCACGGCCTGCGGCTGTCGATGGTCTGGTTTTTCGCCGCCGTGCCCATCGGGTTTTCGCTGCTGGTCTTTCGCCTCATCCAGTCGCTCATCCGCGACATCGCGGACTTCCGCACCGGCTCCTCCCTCTACGAGGGCGCCCGGTTGTTCGACTAGCGCGGTCCGGGAGATACGCCGATGCTCTGGAACCAGATGCAGCAGGCCCATCAGGAGATAGGCTGGGATTTCTACGGCCCGGTCATCTTCTTCGTGGTCCTGGTCGCGCTGGGCGTCCCCGTCTGGGCGGCCATCGGCGGCGGCGCGGTGGCGATGCTCCTCGTTTCGGGCGTTCTCCCCCTCTCGCTGCTCGGCGAGAGCCTCTTCGACGGGATCGACCATTTCGCCTTGACCGCCGTGCCCCTGTTCATCCTGACGGGCGACGTGCTGGTGCGCACCGGCCTCAGCCGCAAGTTCTTAGACGTGGCGGAGGCCCTGACCTGCTGGGCGAGAGGGGGATTCGGCTCCGCCACGGTGCTGGTCTGCGGCATGTTCTCGGCCATTTCGGGTTCGGACGCGGCGGGCGCCGCCGCGGTGGGGCGCATGACGATCGCGCGGCTGGTCGAATCGGGCTACCCGCGTCCCTACGCCTGCGCGCTCGTGGCGGCGGGCGCGTGCACGGGCATCCTCATTCCGCCTTCGATCGCCTATATCATCATCGGGCTCGTGCTCGGCATATCCGCCGCCACGCTCTTCCAGGCCGCCTTGATCCCCGGCATCCTGATTCTCACCTCCATCCTGATCACGAACATCATCGTCAACCGGCGCTACGCCTACGAGGGCGGCGGGCTGATATCGGCGGCCGAATGGGCCGCCAATCTAAAAAAGGCGATAAAGAACGGCTGGTACGCCTTCATCGTCCCCGGCGTGATTTTCTGGGGGATTTTTTCAGGGCAACTGACGCCGACCGAGGCGGGCGCGACCGCCGTGGTCGTCACCATCATCATGGGCTTCATCCTGGGCACGCTCAAGTTCTCCGATTTCCCGGCGATGCTGGTGAGCTCGGCGAAGGTCAACGGCGTCATTCTGCCGATCATCGCCTTCTCCCTGCCGCTCGCCCAGACCATGGCGGCGCTCGGTGTGCCGCAGGGGTTCGTCCATGCGGTCACGTCGATGACGGACAACCCCTACGTGCTGATCCTGCTCATGATCGCCATCCTCATCGCGGCCGGCTGCGTCATGGAGACCACGCCCAACATCGTGATCCTGGCGCCTATCCTGAAACCCCTGGCCGATGAAATCGGCATGAACGAGATACAGTTCTGCGTGATGATGATCACGGCACTCGGCGTGGGCTTCATCACGCCTCCGCTCGGCCTCAACCTCTTCGTCGTCTCCGGCCTGACGGGAGACTCTATCCTCGATATCGCCGCGCGCGCGGTTCCCTTCGTCTTCTTCATGCTGCTGGTGGTATTGCTGATCGCCTACGTCCCGTGGGTCTCCACCGTGCTCCTGCCCGCAGCCTATCAGTGATGTCACGATGATCCTGATCTGGCTCGATGATGCGGGTGAAAGTTCGACGGAGGACCTTTGAGAGATGGGCGCAACCGTATCGAAGATCCCTGATGAGATCGGAACGGACAGCGAGCCGTTCATGGTTTACTCGGCTACTTCAGTTCGGATGCGGTCGGCCATGTCAACGGTCAGGTCCAATACTTCGATAGGAGACGCCACGTAAGATGAAGGCGCTTGTCTACACCGGCCCTCAAACCCTCGACTACCGCGATGCGCCGGATCCCGAGATTGGCGAAAACGCGTTGATCCGGGTCGCCCACGTCGGCATTTGCGGTTCAGACATGCACGCGTGGGCTGGCCATGACGAGCGCCGCCCGGCGCCCCTGATCCTCGGCCACGAAGTGTCCGGCTCCGTTGTGGAGGGCCCGGGCGCCGGCAGTCGCGTCGCGGTGAATCCGCTGGTCACATGCGGCGAGTGCGAGGCCTGCCGCTCGGGACGGGAAAATCTTTGCGCGACGCGAGAGATCATCTCCATGCCGCCGCGCGAGGGGGCTTTTGCCGAATTGCTCGCGATGCCGGCCGGGAACCTCATCCCGATCCCCGAGGGATTCCCGACCGGGAAAGCAGCTCTCACCGAGCCACTCTCATGTGGATGGCACGCGGTGCGCCTGGCGCAGCGGTTCCTGGACAGGCCGATCAGCGAAGCGCGCTGCCTCGTCATCGGTGGCGGCGCGATCGGACTCGGCGCCGCGCTCATTCTCGGTGATCGGGATGCGGCCGAAATCCACATCGCGGAGATCAATCCTTCGCGCCGCGCCATCCTCTCCCGCGCCGGTGGTTTCCGGGTCTACGACCCCTCGTCGGAAAAGGACCCGGAAGCCGTCGATCTGGTCATCGACGCGGTCGGGTTCGAGGCGACCCGCGCATCGGCGTCCGCCGCGGTTCGGCCCGGAGGCGCAATACTCCATATCGGCCTGGGTTCCGCGGCGGGCGGCCTCGACATCCGCCGCATGACGCTTCAGGAAATCGCCTTCATCGGCGCCTATACCTACAGCGCCGCGGATTTTCGCGAAACAGCGGAAGCGATCTTCTCGGGCCGTCTCGGAGCGCTCGACTGGACCGATATCCGTCCGTTATCGGAGGGCGCAGGTGCCTTCGCCGATATGAAGTCGGGCCGCGCAGCCGCGCCCAAAATCGTCCTCGCGCCCTGAGAACGCCGGTGTTTTTCGGTTGTTCTTACATGTTTGCCACCATATTCACCACGCCCTACCGCCCGTAATGCCCATACCTGTTTAGGACTTTACCCCTACAAAATGCCCTAGCGTTTCCCCTCCACTCTCCAGAGCCGTGCGAGGCGGGTGAATGCGGAAGGATCCGCGCGCCATCGTCCATGACCGATTTAAGAAGTTCGTCCACATAACTGCAAGCGTCTTCGGCGAAAAACCGATGCTCAAGCTCTTGTTCGCCACCACGATATGAGCCGTCGATCGATGACGAGCACTCAAGGTCACCGGCTTCGATTGAAGCCAGATGGACGGCCTGAGAAAAGAATTGGACCAGAACTACAAGGAGGATAACGACATAAGGCGGCCCTCAGCCGACGTGCGCCAAAAGAAATTATCCAGCACTAACAGGATTTTATCGGCTCGTAGTTAGGCGCAACTGGCCATACGGGAAATTTTTTGGAAACAAGCTGGAAACGGCAATTTAATTTCATCGTAATTTCTTGGAATTCTCCTACTCATAGATTGCCTCGTGACGAATCTTTGCAGAAACCCCGATTTCCTCAGAAGCGAGCAAAGGTATGCAGGCAAGCGCAACAAAAGACGAAAAAATCGCCACGCCAGCAGGGAAACGTCGGTTCACTTCGAATCGCGGACATATTTCAATCGAGAAACTCTCCATCGTTTACGGGAAACGGGGGAAGGAAAACGTCGCTGTCCAGGAAACGTCGATTAAGATCAGGCCCAGTGAATTCATCTGTCTGCTCGGGCCTTCCGGTTGCGGGAAATCGACCCTGTTGAATTTGATTGCCGAATTCGTGAAGCCGACGACCGGTAGCGTGAGGGTTGACGGCCGGGAAATCAAGGGACCCGGGCCCGACCGCGGCATGGTATTTCAGGAATACTCTCTGTTCCTGTGGAAGACGATATTCGACAACATTGCACTGGGTCCCCGGTTCGCCAACGAGATCGAGGCGAATACGACGGCCAGAACCCTTCTGGAGATGGTGGCCTGTTCAAGTACCGGGACCATTATCCCCCGGAATTATCAGGCGGCATGCAGCAACGCGTCGGTATCGCCCGCGCGCTTGCCACTTACCCGAGCGTACTGCTGATGGACGAGCCGTTCGGAGCCCTGGACGCCCAGACGCGGATCATGATGCAGGAAAACCTCCTGAACATCTGGAAAGAATTCGGCACGACAGTCGTTTTCGTCACCCACGACGTGGATGAGGCGGTTTTTCTTTCTGACCGCATCCTGATCATGAGCGCGAGTCCCGGCCGCATCATTCTAGATCTGCTCAACAGGATTCCCCGCCCCCGTTGCCAAAGCGTGATGACGGACCAGGATTACAACGAACTCAAACTCAAGTGCCTCGAGACGATTCGCACCGAGAGCATACTGGCTTTCGAGTCTCAAAATGACTGAGCTCATGGGGGTTGCCGCATTCGACGCCGCTCTGATTGTGATTGCATTCTCGGTTGCCATGCTCCAGTCGGCGACCGGGTTCGGGTTCGGCATGATAGTCGGCCCGATGTTGCTGGCGTTTTTGGACATCACGGACGCCGTCCAGTCCACGGGCATTTTGACGTTCGGGATCGTGGTGGTCCTGGCGCCGTCACTGGCCCGAGACTGCGATCGCAAGACGCTCGTATTGTTGAGCGCGGGCACGGCGCTGGGCCTTCCCCTTGGCTATATTCTCCAGGTATCGGTATCGAAAGTCATGATCCACTCGCTCGCGGTCTTCGTTGTCGCGTTCGTGCTCGTCGGATTGTTCCGTCCCCGGCGCTCTCCGGCAAAACCCTTCGGCAGCCGATCGAAACCCTGGCCGGGGGTAGGCGCCGGAGTTCTATCGGGCGTCATGAGTACGGCGTTGGCCATGCCCGGCCCGCCCGCCGTTGGCTACCTGTTCCGGTCTGGCCTCGCGAAAATACCGATCAGGGCCACTCTGGTGGTGCTGATGATCGGTTCTTATGCGGGGATGATTGGCGTCCACCTTTTTGGTCAAGCCATATCACGGACTGTCATTGACCAAACGATTCGCCTGGCGCCCGCGACGCTCAGCGGCCTGATCGCCGGGCATTTCCTGGCTTCCCGTATTTCCAAACGGATATTTTATTTGCTGACCGTGCTGCTGCTGAGCGGTGCTTTCCTGAGCCTGGCCGCAGCCATTCTCCGGTCAACGGAAAGGTAGGGTTATGGCTCAACATGGTTTCACGAATCTTGAACGAAAGGTGATTGCCCGGATCACGGAAGAGCGGTGGCTGGACCTGACGACGGAGATGGTGCGAGCCGGGCAGCCTCGTTCCGTCAATCCGCTCGATCCGGATGTTCCCGCGGGAGAAGAGGAACCAATCGCTCTCTACGTCGCGGGCAAGCTCGAGGCCATGGGCATGGAGGTGGAGAAGTACGAGTCGCTACGTCACCGCCCCAACGTGGTTGGGCGCCTCAAGGGTTCCGGTTGAGGGCCATCCCTCATGCTGAACGATCACCTGGACACTTATCCCGCGGTCGAGGCGGAGCGCTGGGACAAATGCGATGGCGACCCCTTCAAGGCGACACGGCGCGGTGACTGGCTTTACGGGAGAGGCACCTCCGATACGCAAGGCAATTTGGCGGCCTCTCTTCTCGCCGTGCAGGCGTTGACTGAAGAAGGAGTGAAGCTGAACGGCGATCTGGACGCCGCATGGTTCTGGGAGCCGAATCTGAACAAGACGGTAAAAAACGGCGGCCATATCTTCATGACGTCCGGAGTCATGGCCTCGCGCGGCTACCCGACTTGGGACGTCGGTGTCGTGATGAACGAGTTCGCCAAAAAACATTCTGAATATGTCAAGAAATTCCTGAAGGCGGAATGCGCAGGCATCGATTTCTGGCTCAAGAACCCGGGCAAGACCGCAAAAATCATCGCGAAGGAACTCGAACTCAGCCTGACTGACGCCACCCGAATGATGAAGGGCACCGAGATGGTCCCGTGCAAGGAGCAACTCACGGCGAAATACATGGGTTCCTCCAGGAGGAAGGGACAATTCGTCGACACCCTGGTTTCCACCGCCAAATTTCTCGTGGAACAGGAAAGGCTGCCGAAGCTGCTGCCGCGTTCGAGGTTCTCTGACTTCATCAAGCCGCATTACCTCGAAGAAGTGATGAAATAATCAGGCGAACACGACTTCCCGCCGGAGGCCGCCTTCCGGCGGGAAGTCCTCTCTTTTCCAGGTATTTCAAGAAAATGAACATCACGAATTCCACGCTTCGTCCCCGTTATACCTCGGGCGAAATCAAACCCTCTGAAGTCATGGCTCACGTGTTGGGCCGCCTCGACGACCCCGACCAGGCAGGTGTCTGGATTTCCAGCGTCGAGCCCGATGCCGCGATGGCGGCCGCCCGGAAGATGGACGAGAGGATCGGAGAGATTGACAAGCTGCCGCTCTATGGTCTTGTCCTCAGCATCAAGGATTGCATAGATTTGGCCGGGGCACCGACAACGGCAGCTTGCCCGGAATTCGCCTATACGCCCAAGGCGTCCGGCCCTGTGGTGGAAAAGGCAATCGAGGCCGGCACCCTTTATATCGGGAAAACCAACATGGACCAGTTCGCTACTGGCCTTGTGGGGGTGCGTTCTCCCTACGGTGTGGCCCGGAACCCGCATAACCCGGGTTACATTCCGAGCGGTTCGAGTTCAGGCGCCGCGGTTTCCATTGCGACGGGCACCTCATCGATCGCCCTGGCGACTGATACGGGGGGCTCCGGCAGGGTTCCGGCCTCCTACTGCAGCATCACGGGCCTCAAGCCGGGGCCCGGTGCGCTCAGCGGACGCGGCATGGTGCATGCCTGCCGTAGTTTCGAGACCATTTCCATATTTGCGCAAACACCAGCGGATGCATTTATGGCGCTGGAGGTTTTGGCCGGCTATGATGCGGATGATTGTTTTTCCGATCCCTCCTATTGTCTATTCGCCGGAGACGCGGCTTCTACTCCTTTGCACGAAATGCGCATTGCGGCCCCTATGCGGTCTCAGCGTAAATTTTTCGGCAATCGGGATACGGAGAACCTCTTCGAGCAGGCACTGGCGACAGCCGGGGAAGTGTTCGCGGGAATCGAGGACGTCGATTTCACGGTATTCCTTGAAATCAACGACCTGATGTACTTCGGTCCGTTCCTCGCGGAACGCGATGTTGCAGTCGGCGATTTTTTACGGGCCCGCCCGGAGGCCGGAGAAAAAGTAGTCCGCGAATTGATACTGGGCAGCGGTTCGCAGACGGCGGCTGATGTGTACCGTGCGCTTTACGGGGTTGCGGAGGCCAGGCGGCGGCTCGAATCTTTCTGGAGGAAATTCGACGCGTTGCTTGTGCCGACGGTAAGAACGATCCAGACTGTGGACGAAGTGATGCGAGAACCACTGGAATCCAACTTCGACAACGGCTATTACACCCATTTTGCGAACCCTCTCGGTCTTGCATCGATCAGCATCCCGAATGGCCTCACGCCCCCGGGTGTGCCCCACGGAATCACCCTGCTCGTCCCCGCCGGGGGCGAAAGTTTGCTCGTTCGGATGGCAGAGGAGTTTCTGGATGCCCGCCATAAACGACCATAATGTCCGCTTTCGCGCGTTTATGAACAGTGGGAGATTTCCCAACGGCCGAGGAATACTTGTAGTTTATAAAAAAATGTTGCAGGTATTTTCAACTTTTTTGTTGAGGTTTTCTTTCCGCAACCTGTCATTAAGCTGAATGCGAATTCATTACGACTTGTGGGCATTCCAGCCAGGCCGGGTCGCGGTAAACGATGGAGTGTGCGGCAGACAGTCTGGTGCCAGTACAACCGGTGGTAGTTCTGCGGGAGGGAAAAGGCCGGGGCCGCCACCTTTACCCCGAGCCATGAACCGCCACCCGCGAGGGTGAGGATGAAGTGTTGACGGTGGCGCGTGCGGGCTGATCGCCTATGTCCCACTCGTCCACCTTGCTCTCGCTCGCAGCCTGCAAGTGACGCCGATCCAGGAGCATTCGCGCCGGTTGCATTCCGGCGCACCGGCAAGCATTCTGTGAGATGTTTCCCGCCCGCATGCGCGGCGGGTCGTTTACGATAAAAGCCGTTCTCCATCGTTTGCTCATCAGCCGCCCAGGTTCACCGTTTACTCCCAAAAGGGCGAACCCCCGTGTTCCCGCCGCCGCGCCCTGGAGACGAAAACACTTGCCTGAAATCGAGTATCTCTGGGATTTGGTCATCGTACTCGGATCGGCGGCCGTGGTCGCCACCTTGCTGCGCTACGTGGGTGTACCGTCGATCGCGGGGTTTATCCTCGCCGGCACCCTGAGCGGACCAAAGGCGCTGGGGCTCGTGCAGGATTCGCACCAGGTCGAGGTGCTGGCCGAGGTTGGCGTCGCCCTCCTCCTGTTCGGGATCGGTCTCGAACTCTCGCTCGGCCACCTCCGGCGCCTTTGGAAAGCCATCGTGTTCGGCGGGGGCATTCAGGTGACGGCCACGGTCGCCTGCACCGCGGCCCTGGCCGTCTGGTACGGACTCGAAACGGGGCCCGCGGTGTTTCTGGGCTGCGTCGTCGCCATATCCAGCACAGCCGTCGTCTTGCGGGGCCTGTCCACGCGGGGGGAACTGGATTCGCCGCACGGCCGACTGGCCGTCGGCATTCTCGTCTTCCAGGACTTGTGCGTTGTTCCGATGCTCCTGGCCGTGCCCATTCTGGCCGGAGCAGAGAGTTCCGCGCGGGAAATCGCGCTCGCGGCCATCACCGGTCTTGCCATCCTCGCGGGCGTGCTGGTTGCGGCCAGCCGCGTCGTCCCGGATCTGCTTGCGTTCGTGGCCAGGACGGGGGAGAGGGAACTCTTCATACTGACCGTCTTCGTGGTTTGCTTCGGAATCGCGTGGGGGTTGTCGCTGGCGGGAATCAAGCTCGCGCTGGGGGCATTCCTGGCCGGCCTGATCGTCGCCGGAAGCGAGTTTCGTCACCAGGCGATGTCGGATCTGATTCCCGTGCGGGAGGTTTTCGCCAGCGTATTTTTCGTCTCCGTGGGCATGCTACTGGATATTTGGGACGTAATCGAGCATTTCGCGCCGATTCTCGGGCTTCTCGGCCTCATCCTCATCGGCAAATTCGCGATCATGCTCGGGATGGGACTGGTTCTGCGAATGCCGCTCCGCGTCGCCATCCTGTCAGCGGCCACATTGTGCCAGATCGGTGAGTTCTCGTTCATACTGCTGAGCGCAGCTTCGGGAACCGGTCTCCTTGGTAACGAGTTGTCCCACAATCTCCTGGTGGCGATCATCCTGTCCATGCTGCTCACGCCGATGTTGATCGCATTCGGCCCTCATCTGGCCCTCGGCGCGGACCGCGTCCCATGGCTGAACCGGATACTGGGCGCCGAGCCTCCCGGCGTCGATGATCACGAACCGCACGAAGACCACGTCATCGTCGCCGGATACGGCCGTGCGGGCCGGGAGGTTTGCCGCGCCGCCCGGGACGCCGGGTTCGCCTGTATCGCGGTCGACGTGAACGTCGATAACGTCCGTTCGGCGAAAGCGGCGGGAGAACTGGCCGTCTACGGAGACGTCACGCAGAAAGAAGTGCTGGAGGAGCTTGGCTGCAGGAATGCCCGTCTGGTGGTGGTGACCATGAACGACACCCAGACCACCGGGCACGCGGTGCGCGCGATTCGACGGACGTCCACCGATGTCCCCGTCATCGCACGTGCCCAGTACGACATGGACGAGGATTCGCTGCGAGCCGCAGGCGCTACCAGGGTCGTCACGTCGGAAGCCACGGCCAGCGCGGTGATCACCGGCGCATGCCTCGCGGAACTGGGTTCGGAAAAGGCGGATGTCCAGACCGGAGGCTGTAACGCCCCGTAGATCGTAAACACCCTGGACGGACTTCCGAATGAAGTACTTGGAGAATATCACGCTTCTGCGTGCACGGCCGCCATGCGTGGCAATTCATGAAAAGGTATTCAGGGGGAAAGCAAATGTTCAGGACTCTTGGGAAGTTTCTGTGCGCAGCGTCGTTCACGTTGGCATTGAGCGCGTGCACGCTGTTCGGCGGCAAGGCGGCGGAAGAGCCTGCTTATCGGGTCGTCCTGAAGGACGGCGCAATCGAGATTCGCGAATACGAAGCCTTCTCCGTCGCCGAAACCACGGTGCAGCAGCCCTTTGACGAGGCGGTGCGGTTGGGTTTCCGCAGATTGTTCGAATATATTTCGGGAGCCAACCGCGTCGCCGCGGAAATTTCGATGACCGCGCCCGTAATCCTGAAACCTGGAAGGATCACCATTAGCGCTCAAGTACCCGTGGCCCCGCGAGCGAATGCCGACTCGCTCGACGTAGACGCGGGCGGTTGGACGATGGCCTTCGTGCTGCCGGACGGCTATCGCGCCCGAACGGCGCCGCAGCCCAGCGAAACTCTCGTCAGGCTGCGCGACGTTCCTGCCCGCCGGGTGGCGGTCATGCGGTATTCCGGCTTGCTCCGGCAGCGGACGGGAGAGGCGCAGCGCCGGGTCCTCGCCGCCTGGCTCGAGGCGAAAGGCATGGCTCACGACGGCGACTGGCGGATGGCCGGTTACAATCCGCCCTGGACGCTTCCTCCCCTGCGTCGGAACGAGATTTTCGTCACCCTGCGCTGAAAAAGCGCCGTTCGGTTACGCACATTTACCTCGTTCGAGACTTTTATCGGAAACGGCCCGAACAGCATGGACATCCACAAGAAGGGAACCAACCGTCCGAGCTACCAGGTCGCCGTGAACATCTACGATCGACTCGTCACCTATGGGCGCAAGAAGCTGCCCGACGGCAACGTCATGTACGACTACCGGAAGATCGAACCCGAACTGGCCGAATCCTGGAGCTTCGCGCCCGACGGCATGTCCATCACCTTCAAGCTTCGCAGGAACGCCAAATTCCACGACGGAAAGCCCGTCACCGCCCATGACGTGAAATGGTCTTTCGACCGCGCGGTCTCGCTCGGCGGTTTTCCGGCCGTGCAGATGAAGGCGGGCTCGCTCGTCAAACCCGAGCAGTTCGTCGTCGTGGATAAGCACACCTTCAAAATCAACTTCATCCGCAAGAGCAAGCTCACGCTTCCCGACCTGGGGGTCCCCGTGCCCCTGATCATCAATTCGGCGGCCGCCAAGGCCAAATCCACGAAGAGCGACCCGTGGGCGACCGGGTATCTGCACAAAAACCCCCAGGGGGGCGGGGCCTTCAAGCTGGGGCGTTGGAAGCCCGGCCAGCAGACCGTTTACATTCGCAACGACGACTGGAAATCGGGTCCACTGCCAGGCGTGAGGCGGGTGATCGTCCGCGAGGTGGCGTCCGCCTCCACGCGCCGCGCCCTCCTGCTTCGGGGAGACGCCGATGTCTCTCTCGATCTCCCGCCGAAAGACACCAAGGAACTCACGAGCAACAAGAAGCTCAAGATCGCCGGCATACCCATCGAGAACTGCATCCACGCCGTCGGGCTGAACCTGAACTTCAAGCCCTTCGCCGACGCGCGCGTCCGCCGGGCGATGGCCTACGCCATGCCGTATGAGAAGATATTCAAGGCGGCGGCCTATGAGCGCGGCCTGCCCTTGTGGGGAGCGAAATCCGCCGATCCCGCCAGTACATTGTGGCCCCAGCCGTTTCCCTACGATACCGACCCCGACAAGGCGAAGGCGCTGCTCAAAGAGGCCGGCTACGCGAACGGCTTCGAGGTCACGCTCTCGTTCAACCTGGGGCTCTCCTACTGGACGGAGCCGACGGCGCTCCTCATCCAGGAGGGGCTCGGGAAGGTGGGGATCAAGGCGAAGCTCGACAAGATCCCCGGCTCGGGGTGGAGGACGAAAGCGCTCGTGGAGAAGAAACTCCCGATGCACCTCAAGAACTTCGGGGGCTGGCTGAACTATCCCGAGTATTATTTCTTCTGGGCCTACCAGCCCAAGCGCCTGTTCAACTCGATGAACTACGACAACCCGAAGCTGAACAAGCTGGTGGACGAGACGCTGCACATGCCGGTGGGCAGTCCCGGCTACACGGAGCGCGTCAAGGCGTTCATCAAAATCGCCTTTGAGGACGTTCCCCTCATCCCGCTCTGGCAGCCCTATCTGGACGTCGCGATGCAAAAGGACGTAGCGGGTTATGAATACTGGTTCCATCGTCAACTCGATGTGAGGCCGTTCAGGAAACTGCCGAAAAAGGCCTGAAGCCGGTTCGCGAAAAAACGCGTCCTTTGAAGGGGGGGCGATGTGATGAAGGGCGATTCCCTGCTCCTGATCGGCCGGCGCCTCCTGCAGGCGGCGCCGGTCGTGATGGGGATCATCGTAGTGACGTTCGTTCTGACGCGGGCCTTGCCGGGCGATCCGGCGGTATTCTTCGCAGGGCCCGCGGCGGACGAGCAGTCCATCGCCGAGATACGCGCTTCCCTGGGTCTCGACAAAAGCTGGCCCGAGCAATTCTGGATCTACCTCCAGAATCTCTCGCGGGGTGACCTGGGCAAATCCATCAGCACCGGTCAGCCCGTCCTGGAGGAACTCACCACACGTCTGCCGTCGATCGTCATCACTTCCCGCCAGCCCAGCTCCTTCGCGCGGGTCTGCAATCCGTATTGAAGATGCCGGCTTTCCACGTTGTTGCGAAACTGGCCGGGCGAGGACTGCCGAACGTATACACAGGCCGCGCGCGCCAGATGGCCTGCGGTGATTTTCGTTTGCTCATCCCTCATAGCCGGTCCCCCGTGTCGTCGGGCTCTCCGGACCCGAAGCTTCCATGGCCCTAGCGATGACCATCGACAGGAGCGGGATCAGCGCCTCGCGTCGTTCGTCCGTTATCAGGTGCGGCGGTTGTTCCGGGGAAACAGTTCCCCCTGCTTCGGATTGCGGTATCTGCCGTTTATCGTCTCCTCCCCTCCGGGCCTGGTCCGGTACAGGAAGAAACGTATCGATGAGATTCCGCAATTCGCCAAGCGCGCGCAGGGAGATTCTCGGGACGTCGCGAACCTCGAGCAGGGCCGCATCGGGCCTGGTCATCCACTCCGGGACATGCATCTGCGTTCCGTCCGGATGCCGGATGATCACCATCCTATGTCCAGACGCCTTCCGACGCCCAAGGCAAGCCACGCGACAACCCGCCAGAGGTTGGAAGCGGTAATGAACCCTCATCCCGTCATGATAACGGGCAGTATGTGACCCTTTTGGTAAAACGCCAGAAGAACGATCAGGCTGATGCAAAGACGATCTGCGAGGCCGCCTCGCGCCCGACCATGCGCTTCGTGGCCGTGAAGAACGAAGAGCAGCAGGCCCGAGGGATACTGTTCCGCACGCGCGACTTGCTGGTGCGTCAGCGTACGCAGGCGATCAACGCCTTGCATGGATACCTCGTGGAGTATGGCGTCATCGCTCCGCAGGGTTGCGCCCACCTCGCGCGGCTGTCGGTAGCGGTTAGAGTTCCGGACTCGGGACTGTCCGAGGCGGTTCGTGAGTTGGGCGGGGTTCTGCTCGAGCAGATCGCCAGCCTGAAGGAGAAGATACAGGAGTTGGAGAAGCGCCTCCGAGCGAGTGCCCGCGAGGACAAGGAGACGGGGAGACTCATGAGCATCCCGGGGGTCGGGCCGATCTGCGCGTCGGCGATCCAGGCCTTCGCTCCGCCGATGGCCAGCTTCCGCCGGGGGCGCGACTTCTCCGCTTGGCTCGGGATCGTGCCGCCACAGCACTCGACCGAAGGCAAGCCGCGGCTGGGCAAGATATCGAAGATGGGCCAGCGCGACCTGAGACGGCTGCTGATCACGGGTGCGATGTCGGTGGCGCGCTGGGCAGTCCGGCGCGGCGCCCCGCCGGGGTCGTGGCTGGCCCGGATGCTGGCGCGCAAGCCTCGGATGCTGGTCGCGGTGGCGCTGGCGAATCGAATGGCGCGCATCGCCTGGGCGCTGATGACGAAGAAGGAAGTCTACAAGGAACCGCCGCCTGTCGCTTGAGTGGCAGGCACACGGATTATCCGGGAATGTGAGCAGGTCGGAGGACGGGTAAGGGAAAACGGTCATTGAGACGGGATCGGAAAAACCAAGTTAGCGCTCAGAGCCTCGAGCTCGCTGGACCGAATTGGACCCGATCCACGCATCTCCATACGGACCCGCGGCGAATTATCTGCCGTATCAAGAGGTCGATGGGGTGGACGCGCCCTTCCGGGGACACCACACTATGGCAGGTGGCGTCTCTACATCGCCCGGAAGGAGGAACCCATGGAACAGGTTCACATGATCGGCATCGACCTGGCGAAGCAGAGCTTTCAACTCCACGGCGCGCGCGCGGATGGATCGATCGCGTTTCGGAAAAAGATCGGCAGGACGAGGATGCTCGGCTTTTTGGCGTCACAGCCTCGTTGCCTGGTGGCGATGGAGGCGTGCGCGAGCGCGCACTACTGGGGTCGTCAGATCAGCAAACTCGGCCATGAGGTGAAGCTCATGCCTCCGGTCTACGTGAAGCCCTTCGTCAAACGCCACAAGAACGACGAGGCCGATGCGGAGGCGATCTGCGAGGCGGCCTCCCGTCCCACAATGCGGTTCGTGGCGGTGAAGAGCGAAGCGCAGCAGGCCCGGGGCATGTTGTTCCGCACGCGCGATTTGCTGGTTCGCCAGCGGACCCAGACTATCAACGCCTTGCGTGGACACCTGGCGGAGTATGGCGTCATCGCTCCGCAGGGTTGCGCCCACCTCGCGCGGCTGTCGGTAGCGGTTAGAGTTCCGGACTCGGGACTGCCCGAGGCGGTTCGTGAGTTGGGCGGGGTTCTGCTCGATCAGATTGCCGGCCTCAAAGCGAAGATCCTGGAGTTGGAGAGGCAACTCCGCACGAGCGCACGCCAGGACGAAGAGGCGAGGCGGCTGATGAGCATCCCGGGGATCGGCCCGATCACCGCGTCTGCGATACTGGCCTTCGCGCCGCCTTTGGAGAGCTTCAAGTGCGGCCGGGACTTCTCCGCCTGGCTCGGGCTCGTCCCCCGACAACACTCCACCGGTGGTAAGCCCCGGCTGGGAAGAATGTCGAAGATGGGCCAACGCGATATCAGGAGGCTGTTGATCACGGGCGCGATGTCGGTGGTGCGCTGCGCGGTCCGGCGCGGCGCCCCGCCGGGCTCGTGGCTCGCCCGGATGCTGGCGCGCAAGCCCAGGATGCTGGTCGCGGTGGCGCTGGCCAATCGAACCGCGCGTATCGTCTGGGCGCTGATGACGAATATGGAAGTCTACCAGGAGCCGGTGCCGGTCGCCTGAGCGGCAGGCGAGCGGATAACGCCTGGAGCAATGTGAGCAGGCCGGAGGACAAGGTAGGGGCAAACGGTCATTGAGACGGGGTCGGGAAAACCAGGGTATGTCCGAGAGCTTTCAAGCTCGCGAGGTCGATTCGGACCCGATCTTCGCATCTCCATACGGGCCCGCGGCAAGTGAAACGCCGCAAAAGAGAGGCCGGATGCACGACTGAGCCGGACCGCATTGCACCGAACTGTCCGAAGAAAACGCTTGCATTTTTGGGCGCGTCCATGCACGACATACGAATGCGCCTGACCACTTTGCGCCGAACTATTCAAAACCATGCTTGCAATCCCGGGTGCGTCCATACACGTTCACCCAGGCCGTTATGGGGCGTCTGAACCAACATCAATCAGTTGTCTATTCATAGAGTGATTGGCTCGGCGCAGTGCTTTTATAATCCGAGAGCGACTCAAGAATCAAGCAATAGCGCTAAACGCCTGATGTGCAAAAACCGGCAAGTCATCTCTGCCAAACCGTTTTCGACCCGACCCGATTGATTGGTGTGCCCCGTTCTATCACGGCTTCCCTGAACGGCTACTCTATTTTCCTGCGTTTCCCCCGTTATTCCCGGCAGCTTCTGCAGAGGAGAAGAAAAAGCCCATGGGTGCCGCAGAGGCAACGACCGGGAGAGCGAACGAAAAATGGAAGCGCTCAAGGTTTTGGGGTTTTAAACGCATGCCAAGGTCCCGTAACGGCGACTCGCCTGCGAATCCCGTCTGTTTTCGCATGGTGCCGCACACACGCAGAAATTCCTGAACATTCTGGGTAAGGATATCCCCCAATATGGATTTACTTGCCTTCACGAATTGGATAGGGTCTGCCAAGGCAATCGATAGCGAGACCCGACCGACTCGGAGCAAACATGAATTTCGACATACGCCCTGCCTTTACCGAAGACCTCGAAACCATCGTCGAGTTCAACATGGAGTTGGCTTTGGAAAGTGAAAGCCTGCACCTCGACCCTCGGAAAGTCCGCAGGGGCGTCGAAAAACCCCTCGCCGACCCTTCGCTGGGGCGATATTACGTAGCGCACCGCGGCGATGAAATCCTGGGACAAATCCAGGTGACAGTGGAGTGGAGCGACTGGAACGACGCCGAATATTGGTGGATTCAGAACGTCTATGTCGTTCCATCGGCGAGAAGACAGGGCATCTACAGGGCTTTGCACAACTACGTCATGAATCTCGCTGAACGAGCGGGAGCTTGCCGCCTGCAGCTGTACGTCGACGCGAAGAACGCGGCGGCTCAGGCGGTTTACAAGAAACTGAATATGGTGCAAAGCGACTACCTGATTTTCGAGCAAATGGAAGAGCAAACGGAAAAGCCTGGAAAACGCTCCTCGACGAAACCCGGAAACCAGACGCCCTCCTGATTGTGCTTGATGGGAATCACATCCGGAGGTTTTTGCCCCAGTGAACAAAACGCCTTTTCCCGCCTTCCTCTCCAATGGAGACGAGGTGAGACGTTGCCTCTTTGGCCGCGCCGATGGGCCGGAGGGACGCCATCGCCGTCGATGGAAGCGGCGAGGAAGGAAACACGGCCCTTATCCGCCGCAAGACCGCAGGGCTGGCCAGACGGAACGCTCATGACGAGCGATGAATCCGTGACGCTGAATCGAGCGACCGGCCAGTTCGCCCGTTTTCAGAAGGTGGGGGATTTCCAGCGAGCGAGTAATCCTTGTAGTTTGATGAAAGTATTGCGGGCATTTGCATTTTGCGATTTGCGTTGGGGATTTGCCTCTTATGATCTATAACCAAATCGGAAGCGGATGAATTACAATGCCTCCGCATCCTGACGCGTTATTGGGCTGAGGCAGCATGGGGCGTCGCGGCCTTCGGGGACCGCTTCACCGCAAGCCCGTATCTCGGCTACGGCTTGTCTGAGGCGGGAACCTATTACAGCTTCGGCTGGCGACTCGCCCCTGCGGGAGGGCTGTCAACCGACCTCTCCTTCAATCTCAGGGCGACGCAGAGGGAGAGCTATTCTGCACAGCCAGAGCAGACGGTCGAGC
>VXPH01000270.1:7852-17573 GCA_009839615.1 Nitrospinota bacterium | reverse complement strand
ATATAGTGGGGAGAAGTGGGGAAAATTTAGAAACAGCGAGGAAAGTACAGGAGAAAATCTTTTCCTATGCAGAAAAAAGAACGAGCGTCATGGTCTCGACGATTTCGCTCGTGGCGCCGGGCGCATCTCTCACCTCTTTGTCCGATCTATCGAGCAGCCGCTTGAGGCCCCATGTGACGCATAAGGCCACGATGGCCAGGAAGAGCCCCCAGAACCACCCCAGGAGAAAGCAGAGCAGAAAAGACCAGCCCAGCGCGATATATCCTTCCCGCGGGCTGGATGGCCGGGCGAATTCCCCGCTCCCGGCCCCCACTGCATTCATTGATGGCGGCGACGCGATGAGGTAGGCCATCGCCGCTCGGGCGAGCACGGGCGAGACCAGGAGCGCAATGTAGCGCTCTTTACCCTGGAGTTCACTCAAGGCGACGAATTTGAGCAGGAGCGTCCCGACGATGAGCAGCACGCCCATGGAACCCGCTGACCCTTCTCTTACACGGTTTCCTGACCCCAGCGCGTCCACGAAATCGGATAACCCGCCCAGAGAAATACCCCGGGTCAAGGCGATGAGTACGGTGATGAGCAAGATGCTTCGCACGGAAACGGAAAAGGCGCCGGCGAGCGCCCAGTCCAGGGCGATGAGGATCGCCCCGATGAGCAAGCCAACGAACGGGAAACGCACGAGAGCGCGCGCCATATCTTCCGCTTCAGGCTCGCGAGGCGCGCCCGGCCAAGGCAAAACCGTCAAGAACCTTACGGCTTGCGCCAGCGCTTTCATGGGCATCCCTCCCCGCCATGCGTCTTCTCAAGGTCCTGGGGTTTTGATCCGCCCCTGTGTGTTCAGGAAACGCGTTTTACCCACGGTTCGCAACCCACCTCACCCGAAAACTTTCAGGCGCGCCTGCGAATCGCAGGAGAGAAACTTTGGCTGGTGAAAAACAAAAGAGAAGGCGGCACTCCCCTTTCGGGAGTCCGCCCTCTGATGAAAGCATCGTATCTACTCGCCGGGAAAAATCAGAAACAATGCTCTTCCGCGGGAAACGCGCCCTCTCGCACCTCCCGGCAGTATCGCTCTATCGCCTCCGTGGTCATCTGCCCGACATCGGCATACACGCGCACGAATTTCGGCGTGAAATCGTTGAACAGGCGAAGCATGTCGTGGGTGACGAGCACCTGGCCGTCGCAATCGGGGCCCGCCCCGATGCCGATGGTGGGGATGTCGATCTCACGCGTCACGCGCGCGCCCAGAGCCGCAGGCACGCCTTCGAGAACGACGGAAAACGCGCCGCCCTCCTGCACGGCCACCGCGTCGCGCAGCACCTGCTCCGCCCCTTCATCGGTTTTTCCCTGCACCTTGAAACCGCCGAACGCATGGACGCTCTGGGGCGTGAGGCCCACGTGCCCCATCACGGGAATCTGACTATCCACCACCGCGCGTATCTCGTCTTTCACGCGGACGCCGCCTTCGAGCTTCACCGCCTCGGCGCAGCCCTCCTGGATGAGACGGCCCGCGTTCAGGATGGTATCGCGCGCGCTGACGCCGAAGCTCAGAAACGGCAGGTCGGCCACGAGCAGCGCCTTGGGCTTGGCGCGGCTCACCGCCCGGGTGTGGTGCACCATGTCGTCCAGGGTCACCTTCGTCGTGTCGGGATAGCCCAGAACCACCATCCCCAGGCTGTCGCCGACCAGGATGACGTCCACGTCGGCGTCGTCCACGAGTTTCGCCGTGGGGTAGTCGTACGCGGTGACGGAGGTGATCTTCTTCCCGCCCTTGCGCGCCCGGATGGTGGCGGTAGTGACCTTCTTGCGCTTTCTCTTGTGCGCGCCGTTCCCGTTGATGGAATTTTTACCGTTGGAATACAGCTTGGCGAGGCTTTTTGTGCTCATGGTCGCTCCCTCTCTGGGTGAACGCCTGCTACAAGGCCAATTTTGATGCTCTGTTTTTCCCGTCAACGTGTCCAGGGCCGAAGGCTCCCGGCACGAGTGCAAAGACTATGGACTCCCTCCCCCGATGTCAAGGCGCTCATCGCCACCCGCATCTTGGGAGGAAGAATCTTTTTCAAGAGACAATATCCGATAATACAACGATTTATGGGTGGAAAACAAGACGCCGCGCGCATCCGCGCGCTCGATGAAGCGTCCCGTCACCTCGCGGATCTCGCTCCGGCGGCCCCGCATCAAATCCTGCCACATGGAATTTCTGTTCCCGGCAGTGGCCCGCGCGGTTTCGCGGACGATCTCGAGAGCGTCGAGCATCATGCCCTCCGCGTCGATGAGCGCCTGCAACTCCTTCGCCAGGGCGTCGACGAGCACGGCGGCGGAGGGAGTCTCCAGCAATTCGCCGTTTCTGAGCTCGAGCGCGGCTCCCAGGGGATTGATGACGGCGTTGGCCACCGCCTTCCGCCATTCCGCCTCCTTGCCGTCGCGATTTTCGTGGACGCGGACTCCCAGAGGCTCGAAAAACTCCGCCAACCGCTTCACGAGAGCGGCATCATCCGTAGCCCCCGGCTCGGGCGCCAGGGTGACGTCCAGCGCGCCGAACTGGTTCACATGCCCCGGTTTCGTGATCTCCGCGCCTGTATTGACGAGGCCCCGCACGACCCCGCCTTCCCGATAAGAGCGCGGGAGATCCTTGCAGACATCCAGGCCATTCGAGAAAACGGCCGTGACCGTTCCCTCGCCCATCATTTCAGAGAACTCCGCCGCCGCTTCGATTCGCCCCGCCTTCACGGTGAAAAAAAGGTGCGAGGCCTTGAGGTCCATGACGCCCCTGCACACGGAGGGGCGGGCCGTATAGGCCGCCTCGCCGTGGACACTGACGCCATTCTTTTCTATCGCAGCCAGATGGGCGGATGTTTTGGGGCTGGGGTCTGCTGATCCCGCCAGATACACCCGGCGCTCAGGGAGGTTTCTTTGCAGATACGCCGCCAGCATGGTCCCCACCGCACCGGGACCCACGATGACGATGGGTGGATTGTTCTCCGCCAAGTGTCGCGCCTAGCCGGCAAGCGAACGCCAGAGGAGCAATACGCCCACGAAGATGAAGACGAAGGCGAGGAATACCTTCATCTTCTCGCCGTCGACGCGGTTGTTGATGAAGGGCGATATCTGCCCCCCGCAGGCGACCGCGGGGATAGTCATGAACAGGATGTTCCAGTGCACGTTCACCTCGCCGGATGAGAACACGTAGGCGTGCACCAGGGTGGCGGGCAGCACCGTCGCGAACACGATGAGAATCCCCGTGCCCACCGCCACGCGGACGGGCAGCCTGTCCTTCACGATCAGGGCGGTGGTCGTGAGCTCGCCGATGCCGATGCCCGTAAAACCCACGAGAACTCCTCCCAAAGCCGACCAACTGTGGCCGAAAGCCCCATGCTCGTAGCGATACCAGTATCTCCTGCCCGCCGCGTCCATGCGGGTGGGCTTTCCGGCGCCCTCTACCTGTTCCGCTTCCTGGATTCCGCCCTGAAAGTATGCGAAGAGCATGGCGGCGGAGAGAAGCACCATCATCCCGCCCAGCAGGCCCAGTATGAGCTGCGCGGGCACCGAATGGGCAAGGAACCCGAACGCCATGCCCACCGGGATGGACACGACGAGCACCTTCCTGGCGATGTCGTAATCCACGAGCCTTCTCCTCATGTAGCCGGTGAGCGCGCTGCCGAACCCGAAAATCTCGATGGAAAGCGCCAGAAAAACGGCCTCCAGGGGAACGATGGTCACGCCCGCCGCCCACGGGAAAAGCAGGATGAAAATGGGCGCGAAGAAAACCGCTCCCTCCACGCTCGTGCTCGTCGCCGTGAGGCACACGCAAAACGCGATGGGCAGCATCCACCAGAACTCGAAAATGTATTCAATCACGACGCCGGTCTTCCTATATGACGAACTTATGAGGACAAAAACATCAAATCAAAATCGACCTTTTTAGGGTGTAAGAGGACGGCGCCATGAAACTCCCTCAAGGGCCAACGCTTCCTCTGCGAACCGCCTCGCCCATGCGGGCCGCCTCGACGGCCGCCCCCACGTCGTGGGTGCGAATCACGTCCGCCCCGCCGACCACGGCGAAGGCCTCGGCGACTTTCGAGCCGATCAGCCGCTCCCCCGCCGCCTCGACGCCCGTGATCGCTCCGATGAAACTTTTTCTCGAAACGCCGACGACCAGTGGATAACCCAAATCCCTGAGCTCACCCATCCGCCTCAATATCTCGAGGTTATGATCCCACGACTTTCCAAAGCCGATGCCCGGGTCGATCAGCACGGACGCGATACCGTCCCCCTCGGCCAGACGCGCGCTTTCTCGCAGATAGTGCGACAACTCGCCCATGAGGTCCTCGTACTCGGGGTTCACCTGCATCGTGCGCGGATCGCCCTTCATGTGCATGGCGACGGCCGCGGCGCCTGATTCGGCAAGTACCGAGCGCATCCCGGGATCGCGAAGGCCCGTGATGTCGTTCACGATGTGAACCCCCGCTTCGAGCGCCGCCCGCGCCACGCCGGTCTTGGACGTATCGACCGAGACGAGGGGACCCTCATCCATGTTCATCCGCTCCAGAATTGGGATGATCCGCCGGATTTCCTCCGCCTCGTCCACGCCTCGTGAGCCGGGCCGGGTGCTCTCGCCGCCGATGTCGATGACATCGGCGCCCTCTTCCGTCATGCGGGCGATCTGCTCCAGCGCAATCGCCGTGTCGGAAAATTTCCCGCCGTCGGAAAAACTGTCCGGCGTCGCGTTCAAGACGCCCATGATGCGCACTTGTTCGAAATCAAGCTCCCGCCCGCGGCACTTCACGGGGGGCGCAGGAGTCCACTTCACAGGCGCGAAGCGCAGGCCGTCCATCACGGGAGCGCCTCGGGGGGAAACGCGCTCCCGCTCTCCACGATGCGCTCCTCGCTCACCCAGCGGCGCCTGAGTTCGCCGGCCAGGAACATCGACCCCGTGATGATGACGAGGTCGTTCTCTTCCGCTTCCTCGAGCGCCTGGTCGAGCGCCCCCCACGCGTCGATGCGCGTCTCCACGCCGCAGGCTCCCGCCTCTTCGAGCGCGCGCGCAAATACATCCGGCGCGAGACCCGGCCTTGGCGCGCTCGCCGGAGGGAGCGTGGTGAAAAACCTGTCCCCCACGGGAGCGAACACCTCCGCCATCCCGGCGAAGTCCTTGTCGTTCACCGCCCCGAGAACGAAGACGAGGCGCTCGAACGCCCAGCCCGAGACGCCCTCTACGAGCGCTTGCGCCTTATCGCGGTTGTGCGCGCCATCGAGCAGGACCAGCGGGCCGGACTGGACCAACTCCATCCGGCATGGCAGGCGCGCCGAGGCGACGCCCCATCGTATTTCCTGTTCTCCCAGCCCCAGGAGCCGGCCCGCTCCGGCGGCGAGGCCCGCGTTTTCGGCCTGGTGGACGCCGGGCATGGCTGTCGAGAAACCCTCCCACCGAACGCCGTCGTCGAACCCCAGATCGAAAAAAGCGCCATCGGGGCGCAAGTCCAGATTCTCGACGCGGGGCGGAGCAAACAAGCCGGCTTCGCGCCCGGAGGCGACGCGCTCGATTTCCGCGCGCGCATCGGGTGAGACGATTTGCGAGATGACGCGGCCTCGCTCCGTGATGATGCCGGCCTTGTCCCGCGCAATCTGCGCGATGGAATCACCGAGCAGATCGGTGTGGTCCAGTCCGATCGAGGTGATCACGTCAAGGACGGCGGGGCCCACGGCGTTCGTGGCGTCGAACGCGCCGCCAAGGCCGGCTTCCAGGACGAGGTATTCACACTCTTCCTCCCTGGCCATCAAAAGCAAGAGCGCGAGCGTCGACTCGAAAAACGAGGGCGGCCCGAACTCGGGTTCTCCCGCCATCTGCGCGGCGGCTTCGGCGAGTTCTTTCGCGCATCGCCCGATGAGGCCGGCTTCGGCGTAGCGGCCCCGAACCCAGAAACGCTCGATTATCGAGGTGAGGTGGGGGGAGAAAAACGCCGCCGTTCTCTTGCCCGACGCCAGGAGGGACTGCGCCATCATCAGCGCGGTGGAGCCCTTGCCGCTCGTTCCCACGACGTGGACGACCGACTGTCCCGCTCCGGGGACTTCGAGGATCTCATACAGGCGCGCGGCGCGGGTGAGTCCCGGCCCTTCCACCTTGATGCCGCGAGGGTCGATGCGCGCCCGCCAGGATTTCTTGGGGAGCGCGGCCAGGGCGCTTAAAAAAACCTCCACGCGCCGCAGCGTCTCGATGGGCGCGAGGGAATCTTCCAGAACGGGAGGGGCGAGGATATTTTGGGGCATCTCAATGTCTGAAATGGCGTCTGCCCGTGAAGACCATGGCGATGTCGTGCCCGGCCGCCGCCTCGATGACCTCTTCATCGCGCATCGAGCCGCCCGGCTGGGCTATCGCCTTCACCCCGTGCGAAGCCGCGGCGTCGATACCGTCGCGGAAGGGGAAGAAGGCGTCCGACCCCAGGGCGCAGCCTTCGAGCGGCAGGACGGCGCGCTCCGCCGCGAGGCGGGTGGAGTCCACCCGGCTCATCTGGCCCGCTCCTACGCCCACCGTGCCGTCCTTATCGGCCATGACGATGGCGTTGCTCTTCACGTGGCGCGCCACGCACCAGGCGATCCTGAGCGCTTTTTCTTCTTCCGCCGAGGGCGCGCGGGGGGTGACGACCTCCCAGCGAAACTCCTCGTCCGACAGCCGGTCGCGCTCCTGCAAGAGCATTCCGCCGGGTATCGAGCGCATGTCCGGCCCTGCGGGCGCGGAATCGCCCCCCAGGCCGCCCAAGCGCAGGATTCTCAGATTTTTCTTCTTCCGCATGATGGCGAGGGCGTCATCGTCGAAATCGGGCGCGACCACCGCCTCGACGAAAAGTTTCCGCATGGCTTCGGCCGTATGCGCATCGACCTTGCGGTTGTAGCCGATCACGCTGCCGAAGGCCGAGACCGGGTCGCACGCGAGCGCGCGCTCGTAGGCGGCCGCCTGGGTATCCCCCAGGCCCACGCCGCATGGGTTGGTGTGCTTGATGATGGCGCAGCCCACGCCTTCCAGATCATGCGCGAGTTCGGCGGCGGCGGCGGCGTCGAGCAGATTATTGAAGGAAAGTTCCTTGCCGCCCAGAATCTCCGCATCGCAAAGAGAAAACCCGTCCCGGCCACCCAGACGATAGAGCGCGCCCTTCTGGTGGGGGTTCTCCCCGTAGCGAAGCGTCTGAACGCGATCGAGATTCATCTCGATTCGCTCAGGCAGTGCATCCGCATCACCATCACCCAGATAACCGGATATGGCGGCGTCATAACTCGCCGTGTGGCGAAACGCCTTCAAGGCCAGGCCCGCCAGCCAATCGGCCGGAAAATGTCCGCCGTTTCGGACGTGGGCGATGGCGTCGGGGTAATCATCCGGGTCGACGAGCACGGCCACGCGGCCATGGTTTTTGGAAGCCGCGCGCACCATGGTGGGGCCGCCGATGTCGATTTGCTCAACCGCCTCCTCCCGCGTCACGCCGGGTTTGGCGACGGTCTCCCGGAAGGGGTAGAGGTTCACCGCCACCAGGTCGATGGGCGCGATGTCGTTCGCCCGCATCTCCTCTTCCTGATCGGGCAGGAGCGCCAGGATGCCGCCCAGCACCTTGGGATGAAGCGTCTTGACGCGACCGCCCATGATTTCGGGCTGACCGGTGTAATCGGACACTTCCCGCACGGGGACGCCCGCGTCGCGCAGCGATTTGGCCGTCCCGCCGGTGGAGAGCACTTCCCAGCCCGCCTCGGTCAGGGCGGCGCCGAGTTCGGCGGCGCCCCTCTTGTCGCTCACGCTGATGATGGCGCGGCGCTTCCCGCTCATGGGCTATGCTTCCTCCCGGCGTACTTCGTATCCTTCCTGGAGCAGAATCTGTATCAACTCTTCGAGATGCTCGCGCCCGCGAACTTCCATGTGGAGGGTCGAGAGGGTGTGGTTGATGGGCACTTCCGTCGAAAGCCTGTCGTGCTCGATGTGGATGATGTTCACCCGGCAATCGGCCACGATTTGGGAGAGGCGCATCAGCGCGCCGGGCACGTCGTGCAGCGGCACCTGTATCCGCGCGTAGCGGTTCGCCAGCGCCAGCCCCTTGCCGATGATTCGCGAGAGCAGGTTGACGTCCAGATTCCCGCCGCTGATCAGGGCGACCACCTTGCCGCTCACCCTGGTTTTTCTCTCGATGAGCGCCGCCAGGGAAGAAGCCCCCGCCGCCTCGCTCAGCATCCGCTCGCGCTCCAGGAGACCGAGGATGGCGTTGGCCATCGCATCGTCGGAAACCGAGACCACCTGATCCACCAAATCCTGAATCAGGGGAAAGCAAAGCTCTCCGTTCCTCTTGACGGCGATGCCGTCGGCAATCGTCTGGACCGTTTTCGACTCGACGATTCTTCCCGCATCGAGCGAGCGCATGAGCGCCGCAGCGCCCTCCGCCACCACGCCGATGAGACGCACGTCGGGTTTTCTGGTTTTCACCACGGCGGCGAGGCCCGAGATGAGGCCGCCGCCTCCGACGGGGACGAGGATGGTCCCCGCATCGGGCACTTCTTCGAGTATCTCGATGCCCAGCGTGCCCTGGCCCGCGATGACGTCGGGGTGGTCGAAAGGCGGGATCATCGTGAGGCCGCGCTCTTCCTCGTAGGCGCGCGCGCGCGCATAGGCGTCATCGAACGATGCGCCGAACAGTTCCGTCTCGGCGCCCAGGGCGCGCACGGCGTCGAGCTTGGTATTGGGAGTCGCTTCGGGCATCACCACCAGGGCCCTGACGCCCAACTGCTTGGCCGCGAAGGCCACGCCCTGGGCATGGTTGCCCGCGCTCGCGGTGACGACGCCCCACTGAAGCTGTGCGGGTTCGAGTTTTTGCAGCGCATACAAAGCGCCGCGCACCTTGAACGAGCCCGTGCGCTGGAAATTCTCCGGCTTGAGATACACCTCGACACCCAGCTGTTCGGAAAAATGCTCGCTGAGGCGGGCGGGAGTCGGCCTCAGATGAGGGGACATCGCCTCCGCCGCCCGAGCCGCCTCGGCGGCGATGAACGATGGTTCCAGCGCCTTTTGTGATACCTGGGATTCCATGCGTCCTTGTTTTCCTTTGTACTGTTCGAGAAGAAAAACGCGCCCTTCCCGCGCCCGCCCGTCTTCGAACGGCTACTCCCCATTCGTAGATCGGGAGACACGAGGCGGGCGTTTTCGCGGCCTGCGGAGCGCACGCATCTGAACATATCGACCGGAGCGGGCCTGTAAGCCGGGTTCTGTCACCCGCCGATGGCGGGTCCGCGGCCATCTATCTGGGACGATGGTTGCCCACCGCCTCAAGCGGTCTACCCGGGGACATCGGACGGGCCGCCCTCGAGCATCCCCTTATTTGGCCTTGCTCCGGGTGGGGTTTACCGAGCCAGCCCGGTCACCCGGGCTGCTGGTGCGCTCTTACCGCACCGTTTCACCCTTACCCCGACTCATCGGGGCGGTTTGTTTTCTGTGGCACTTTCCCGAGGGTCACCCCTGGTGGACGTTATCCACCACCCTGCCCTGTGGAGCCCGGACTTTCCTCCCGCAGACGTTTGCTGCGCGCGGCCGCGCAGCCCACTCCGGTAGATATTGTCATACTCCAGCGCCATCCCCCGCACAACCGGCGGCCGGCAAGCCCCGTGGGGGGCGCCCGCCGCCCGGCACCCCCCCCCCCCCGGCAGAGGGCGGGGGGGGGGGGGCGGGCGCCCGCGGGGGGGCGCGGGGGGGGGGGGG
>VXPH01000270.1:0-7842 GCA_009839615.1 Nitrospinota bacterium | reverse complement strand
CGGCGGCCGGCAAGCCCCGTGGCGCGCAAGCGCGCCCGTCAACCCACCGCGCCGTCGATGGCGCGATTGGCGGCGGCATCGGCCGCCGCGTTCTCGCCTCGGCGTACATGGCGTACTTCTACGGAACCGATTCTTCTGGCGGTCTCCCTCGCCCGCTCATACAAGGGCTTGAGCGCCGCGTTCTTCACCCGATATTTGCCGCTCCACTGGCGGGCCATGAGTTCGGAATCCGTAACGACTTCCACGCTATCGGCGCCGAGCCTCTCCGCGCGCTCCAGGCCCAGCAAAAACGCCTGGTATTCCGCGACGTTGTTCGTCGCCGTGCCGAGATACCTGGTTTCCTCCGCCACGCAATTGCCCGCATCGTCATACAACAGGGCGGCGGCGCCCGCAGGACCCGGATTCCCCCGCGCGGCGCCGTCGGTGTGAATCCGCAGGTGACCCGCCCTCATTCAGGGTCCACCGCCGGCAGGCTCAACTCCACGCTCTCGCCCTCCTGGTAGTAGAGGATGCGCTTGCAGTTCGAGCACGTGTAAATCCTGTCCTGCGAATCCCTGATCTCCAAAAAGCGCTTGATGGTCTCCGCCATGCGGCAACCCTGGCAGGTGCGGTTGACGACGGCGCAAACGGCCAGCCCCTTCCGGGATTTCCTCAAGCCGCGGTAGCGCTCCATCCACTCCCCGCTCACGCCGCCTGCGAGGGTTTTCGACTTTTCCAGGAGTTCGCTCAACTCGCGCTCGAAATCGGCTTGACGGCTCTCGTACTTCTTCACCTCGCCCTGCACCTTGCCCCGGGCCGTCTCCAACTCACCGCGCGCTTCCGCCAGCTTCTCCTCGTGCCCCGGCATGCTCTCCATGATCTCGAGAACGGTATCTTCTAAAGCGCTGATCCGGTTCTGGTACCCTTCGATCTCCGCGCCCAGGGCGCGGTATTCCTCGTTCGTCTTGACGAGCGTCTGCTTGCCGCGCGTGTCCCTGAGCTTCTGATCGAAGGATTGAATTTCGCCCTCCGCTTCACGCAATTTCTTCCCGGCGGCTTCCACTTCGACCTCGAGTTCCTCTACGGAAGACTCGAAGCCCGTCAAATACCGCTTTTCCTTTTCGACGGAGGCGGGAATTTTCGAAATCGCAGCGCGGCATTGATCCATCTTGACGTCAATCGCCTGAAGCTCCATCAAGGCCGCCAGTTCCGGGTGCACCGCGCCATACTCCTCGCATCGTCTGGTTATCAATCAGAAATCGCTTGGTGGGCCCACCTGGATTCGAACCAAGGACCAGCCGGTTATGAGCCGGCGGCTCTACCGCTGAGCTATGGGCCCGATAGCAACGCGACCGTCAAGAGGAACGCACCCGGAAACCGGCGCGTCCCCCGCCTCGGGCGCCGCCCGTTCGCTGTGCATATATGGCCCCGCGCGCGTTCAATGTCAATCGCGCGAGGTTCACGGCTCAAACTTCCTCTTCGATGAAACTCTTGAGCTTCTTGCTGCGCGAGGGATGGCGGAGTTTCCTGAGCGCTTTCGCCTCGATCTGGCGGATGCGCTCGCGGGTGACGTCGAAATCCTGCCCCACCTCCTCGAGCGTGTGCTCGTTCTCCGCCCCGATGCCGAAGCGCTTGCGCAAGACCTTCTCCTCGCGCGGGCTCAGGGTCTGGAGCACCTTCTGGGTCTGCTCCTTGAGGTTCAGCTTGATGACGGAGTCCTGCGGCACCTCGGCCTTCTTGTCCTCGATGAAGTCGCCCAACTGGCTGTCTTCCTCCTCGCCGATGGGCGTCTCCAGGCTGATGGGCTCCTTGGCGATCTTGAGCACCTTTCTCACCTTGTCGACGGGCATATCCATCTTCACGGCGATTTCCTCGGGCAGCGGCTCGCGCCCGAGTTCCTGGATGAGCTGCCTCGAGGTGCGGATGAGCTTGTTGATGGTCTCGATCATGTGTACGGGGATGCGGATCGTCCGCGCCTGATCGGCAATCGCCCGGGTGATGGCCTGGCGAATCCACCAGGTGGCGTAGGTGCTGAACTTGTAGCCGCGCTTGTACTCGAACTTGTCCACCGCCTTCATCAGGCCGATGTTGCCCTCTTGAATCAGGTCCAGGAACTGGAGCCCCCGGTTCGTGTATTTCTTGGCGATGCTCACGACGAGGCGCAGGTTCGCCTCGGCGAGCTCTTTCTTCGCCCGGCGGTCCTTGCGGCGGCCGCGGCGGATCATTTTCAGGGAATTCTCGAGATCCTCGCGCGAGGCGCCCGCCGCTTTTTCCGTCGAGCGGATTTTGCGGCGCACGTTTTTGATGCGGCGATCATATTCCGAGAGAATGCTGACGGGAATGCGCTTCTCCCCGACCGTGCGAATCGCGGGGCCGCCGTTCTCGCCCTTGGACTTCGTGACCTCGCGGATCACGGCGCGCAGTTCGGATTCCTCCATCTCCACCTGCCGGAGATATCCCTCGATCTCTTCCTGATGCTTGCGCATCGTCTCCACATAGGACTTCACCCGCTCGGCGATGCTGTCGACGCGCTCGGGCCGCAGGTTCATCTCGCGGATGCAGGCCGCCACCCTGTCGCGCGCCCTCTGCACGGCGGCGGGCTTGTCCTTCTCCGCTTTTCTCTTCTCCAGGGTGCGGAGTTGGGCTTTCAGTTTGGTCACAAGCTTGAGGATGCGCCGCTTGTCTTCTTCATACGTGGGCTTTTCCCTCTCCTCATCGTCCGAGGCCGTCTCGTTGGTGACGACGACGAGTTCGGTCACGCCGAGTTCGCCCTTCTTGAGCTGGTCGGCCAGGTCCAGGACGGCGTCGATCGCCACCTGCGTGCTCACCGTCGCCTGGCAGACTTCGAGTTGGCCTTCCTCTATCCGCTTGGCAATCGTGATTTCGCCGTCTCGGCTCAGCAGGGGAATCTGTCCCATCTCGCGCAGGTACATGCGCATGGGGTCATCGGTTTTCCCGTAAGTGGAATCATCGAACGAGCTGATCGTCTCCGAACCCTCTTTCTCCTGGCTCGCCGAATCGCTCTTCTTCTTGGCGGCGCGTTTTTCCGCCGAATCGTTGTCGAGAATCTCGATGTCCATGTCGCTGAAGAGCACCATGATGTCATCGATGACTTCGGGCGAAGTCACGTCGGGCGGCAAAACGTCGTTCACCTCTTCATAGGTGAGGAAACCCTTCTCCTTACCGAGGTCGATGAGGTTCTTGACGTCGTCCATCTTCTTCTCTTTTTTCGTCTGCGTCGCTTGCGCCAATGTCGTTCTCCTCTTCTTTATCCGGCCAGGCAGTGAAGCCACTGCGGAGCCATAAAAAGTAAAATCCGCTTAAAGCGCCTCAACGCGGAGAGGCCGTTCGCTGCCTCTCGCGCAGAAGCGCGTTTTTCCGCTCCAGGAGTTTCCATATTTCAGGGGAATCATCCCCCTCCTCTTTGCGCGTCTGCTCGATGCGCTTCATCAAATCCTCTTCCATCTTCCGCCGGCGGCGCTCCCTGAGCCTCTCGATGCAATCAAAAAACTCCGCCTCCACGTCTTCGGGCTCCACCTCCACGACGGCCAACTCCACCACCAGGGCGCGCGCGGCGGGACTTTCCAGCCTGTCCGCAATGGAAGCCGCCGTGAGCGAGGCCGCATCCTGAGATTTCAAGAGGGAGAGGACCTCGTTCACCGCCGGGTCGGTCATGAGCCCATCCGGCGCCTCGGACGCCAACTCCGGCCTCATGAGCAAAAGCTGCAAGGCATCCGTCTCGAATTTTGGACGCTCAAGGTTCTCCCCGAGCAGATCGACCTTTTTTTCCTCTCTGCGGGGCGAACTTTCCCGGGCGTTTTCCGCCAGCAACCTCCTCACCATGGCCGTCAGCGTGGGATAGGGAATCCCGAGTTGATCCTCCAACAAGGCCAAATATTGGTCCTGAACGCTGCGGTGGCAAGCCCCGAGGATGGGCAAGAGCCTCTGGATGGCCTCGATTTTCTCGGCCTGGCTCGCGCCCGGAGCGATTCCGGCCATCGCGGTCTGAACGGTGTTCTCCAGAATGCCCTCGGCGGAGGAGAGCAGGCGGGCGAAGTCCTCCGCCCCGTTTTCAACCAGAAGCGTGTCCACATCGCGCCCCTCGGGCAGGTTCACCACCTTGAGGCGCACGGCGCCCGCCCCGTCGCGATCGATGAAATCCTTGCGCAGCACGTCGCTCGCCACGAGCAGATCGGGCGCGCCCGCGAGGCCGAGCATCCGCCCCGCCACCGAACCCGCGCGCTCCGAGGCCGCGGTGCCCGCGGCATCGGGATCGAAGACGAACACGAGTTCCTCGGCGTGTGCCCTGAGACTCCGGATGTGCTCGGCGGTCAGCGCGGTGCCCAGCGGCGCCACGGCTTCCCGGAACCCGTGCTCCCAAAGCGATATGACGTCGAAATACCCCTCCGTCACCAGGGCGCGCTTTTTCTCGCGAATCGCCTCCCTGCCCTCGTAAAAGCCATACAGCGTCCTGCCCTTCTTGAAGAGTGCGGTATCCGGCGAATTCACGTATTTCGCCGTGGCGTGGCGCGGGTCGCTGTCGGGCAGCGAACGCCCGCCGAAGCCCGCTATCTCGCCCTCGTGGTTGCGGATGGGGAACATGATGCGGTCTCTGAAGCGGTCGTAATGCCCGCTCCCGTCCTCGCGCCGTACCGCGAGGCCCGCCTCCGCGAGGTCACCGGGAGACACCCCTCTCTTGCCCGCCGCCTTGATGAGGGCGTCCCAGCGCGGGGGCGCGAACCCGATCCGGAACCTCGCGATCGCCTCGGCCGTGACGCCGCGCTCCTCCAGATATTTCCGTCCCCGCTCGCCCGGGCTGCTCCCGAGCGCCGCCTTGTAGAAATCGGCCGCCAGGCGGTTCGCGGCCAGTATCTTCCCGCGCGCGTCGGGCTTCCGGGGACTTCCCTCCCCCGAACCCTCATAGCGGGAGAGGTCGATCCCCTGGCGTTTCGCCAAGCGCGAGAGCGCCTCGGGGAAAGTCATGCCCTCGTGCTGCATCAGGAACTGGAATACGTTGCCCCCCGCCCCGCACCCGAAGCATTTGTAGATGCCCATGCGCGGGTTCACGTTGAACGAAGGCGTCTTCTCGTCATGGAACGGACAGAGCCCCTTGTAGTTCGTGCCCGCTTTCTTGAGGCGCACAAACTCGCCGACGACGTCCTCTATCGGAGCGCCGTCCCTTATCTGATCGACCACCTCTTCAGGCACCCTTGCCATTCCGACATCCTCATTCCGAAAAACGGCGCGTCAGCGCAGGGCCAACTCCACGTTCGTGACGCCCCAGCCGCCCTCTTCGGGCCGCGCGGGGCCGAACTTCGAGACCAGGGCGTGTTCCTTGAGCCGCTCCGCGACGACCTTGGAGAGCACCCCCTCCCCCTTGCCGTGAACGATGCGGACCGACGCGATTCCCACGAGCGCGGCGTCGTCGAGATACTTGTCCACCATCTCGACGGCGCGCTCGGCGCGGACGCCGCGCAGCTGAAGCTCGGGCGAGAAATCATCCCCCCTGGAATCGACGTCGTGTGTCACCGTGCTCCTGCGCGCGGGCGCACCCGGCGCATCGTCCAGAACTTCCACCACGCCGCAGGAGATGCGCAGGGATTTTCCGTTCACCGTCACGGTCAGCTCGTCTTCTCCGTGCAGGGCGGTCACCTCGCCCGTGCAGTTCATGAGCGGGATGCGCACCCGGTCTCCGATGCGGAGCGAAACCCGCGCGCCGCTCGCCGCCTCCGCCGCTCCCGCGGGCAGCGCTTCCTCGATCCTGGCGCTCATCTCGCGGATGCGCTCGCGCGCGATGCGCTTGGCTTCCTCCATTTCGAGCGCCCCGCGCATCTCGTTCAAAAGGCCGTCGGCCTCGCGCCTCAGGTCCTTCAAGAACCGGGCCGCCTCGTCGCTTCTCTCGCGCGCCTCCTCATTCACCCGGCGCTCGATTTCCGTCTCGCGCGCATCGAGCCGCGCCCGCCGGGCCGAGAGGTCGGCATCTTGTTCTTCCATCTCGCGCTGCCGGTCGGAGAGGTCCGCCATCAGGCGATCCACCTGGACGGGGCCTTTCATGAGGAGCGCTTCCGCGCGCGCCAGCACGTTTGCGGGCAAGCCCATCTTCTCGGCGACCGACATGGCGTTGCTCGGCCCCGCCGCGCCCATGCGGATCCGGTAGGTGGGCGAGAGGTCCTCCGCGTCGAACTCCACCGAGGCGTTCTCGGCGTGCGCGGCCCCATAGGCGTAGTGCTTGAGGGCGTCGTGGTGCGTCGTCACGATGCACAGCGCGCCGCTCTCCGCCAGGTGCTCGAGCACGGAGACGCCGATGGCCGAACCCTCCGCCGGGTCGGTGCCGGAGCCCAGCTCGTCAAGGAGCACGAGCACGCCCTCCCCCGCCTCGCGCACCGCGCCCGAGACGCGCGCCATGTGGCCCGAGAAGGTGCTCAGGTTCTGCTGAATGTCCTGCTCATCGCCGATGTCGGCGACGAGCGTCCTGACGACGGGCAGCGCGCTCCCGGACGCGGCCGGTATGGGCAGGCCGCACTGGTGGAGCGCCACGCAAAGGCCCACCGTCTTCAAGGCCACCGTCTTGCCGCCCGTGTTGGGTCCGGTGATGAGGAGTTGGCGCACGCCGTCTCTCCCCACCTCGAGGTCGATGGGCACCACCTGCTCCTTCGGCACCGCACCGACGCCCGCCGTGAGGAGGGGATGACGCGCGGCCCTGAGCCGGATGCCGCCGTCCGCGCTCGCCTGCGCGCGCGCGCCGCGCCAATCGACCCCCAGGCGCGCCTTCGCCCAGATGAGGTCGAGCCCGGCCAGGCACTCCACCAGATAGGCGATGGACTCGCGCGCCGCCATCACCTCCGCCGTCAGTTCGCGCAGGATTCGCTCCACCTCCGTGCGCTCGGCCTCGCGCTCCTCGGCGATGGCGTTGTTCACCGGCACTGCCGAAAGCGGCTCGACGAACAAGGTCTCCCCGCTCGCGGAGCGATCCTGTATGACGCCCTCGAAGGAGCGCTTATAGGTCGTTTTGGCGGGAATCAGGTACCGCCCGCGACGCTGAACGATCAGGTTTTCCTGAACCGCGTTCGGGTGCGCGCTCATTATCCTATCAAGGAGGCGGCGTATCTCGTTCCTGAGCGCGCGCTGCCTGACTCTCGATTCCTGGAGTTCGGTGCTCGCGTCGTCGCGCACCTCGCCGCGCTCATCGAGAATGCGCTTGATTCGCGCGGCCAGGGGATACTGCATGTCCGCGCCGTGAATCCGCATCCTGAGCCTGGGCAGCCGCTCGGCGCGCTCCTCCACGAAGCGGCGGGCGCCTGAGGCGAGGTTCAGCAACGAGAGAATCGAGAGGAATTTCTCGCCTTCGAGGTTCCCGCCCCGGCGTCTGATGTCCTCGAGCCATGCTTCGGGGTCATCGAACGCGGCCAGCGGCATGTACTCGCCGGCGCCCAGGAGCGCCGTGGCTTCATCCGTCTCATCGAGCAGGGTATCGACCTCGAAAGACGATGTGGCCGGAACGAGCGCTACGGCGGCCGCTGAGCCGGATGCGGAGGCGCAGCGCTCCTCCAGCAACCTCAGAACACCCGCGAATTCAATGCCTTGCAGTGTGCGATCATCCATCAACCATCATCCACGGATAATAGATTCAACGATGAATCATGCGCTTCGTCCGGTTTCGTGACAAAACGGCGCGTCCAGGAAATCTCGATTGAAAATTTGGCGGTTCTTTTTCGGCATGTCTCCGCGGAACCAGGCGGAAAATGCCGATGGGGCGAAGTGTACTCCGGGTCCTTTTCGTCGATCGTTCTTCAAGACGGGCCGAAGAACGGAATATGTATGAACAAAATAAGGGGGCCGACCCTCGCCATCCCGCATCTTTTT
>VXPH01000103.1 GCA_009839615.1 Nitrospinota bacterium | reverse complement strand
CCCCGCTACCGTCGCCCTTGCGCGCAATGTCTCTCCCGTCCCGAACGAATCCGGCATTCGCGTCGAATGCGCGCTCTTCGGAGTTGTTGAAAAAGCTCCCCTGAGGGGGGTGAACCCGACCGGGCAGGGAGGATTCACGGCTCAGAGGGTGGAGGGTTCGGAGGGAATAACGCTTCAGCTGCTCCGCTCGCCCTTCTCGCTCCTCGGTCGCGTCAAACCCTCCCTCCTCGGCCGGCCGATTCCTCCCTCATCGGTCGCGGCCGATCCCGCATTTCCCCGCAATTGGCGTTGCCGGGTTTTCGTCGCCGCGGGATATGCTGGAGAGGCCGCCCGTCGGCCCTCTCTCCCCGGGCATGGCGAAAAACTCCCCCTCGACGCCTTTGCGCCTCGGTCGGAACAAGGGCGCATTTGCCCGCAATTGCCCGTCCACGCGGACTCGGGAGATTCGGGTGTGATGAAGGAGCGGGTCGGTCCGTTCGGGCCGGGGGAATTTCGATAAAATTCGATAAATTCCGGTAAATTCACGGGGTTTTTCGATAAATAACGGCAAATTATTTCGGGGGGATATGACGCCGCGAAATCCGGGCGCGGGAGGATTCTGCCACGGCCCCCGGATTTCCCGGTAACGGCAAATGCGCGCAACTGCGGGGGTGCGACATGAGCGCAACCGCGGGGAGTGGCAGGGTGAAATCGCCTCGGCGGCCCGGCGCGGCGGCGGATAGTGCGGCCGCCGTGACACATGCGCCGGACAAAACCGGGGCGGAATGCGGGACGTTCCGCGCAGCATGAGGATTTGGCATGCTACTGATTATATTGACGTTAGAGTGATTCCGGGCTATTCGGGGCGCAGGACGCTGCGGGCTTTCTCCCCCTCGGGCGTCACGGCGAGCACCTCGAGACTCGGCCGCGCGGGACTCCTCACGAGGAGGAGTTCCACGGGTTCATCGAGCGCCATGATCTCGTGCGTCTCCCCGGGCGCGAACTGCACCAGATCGCCAGGTGCGGCTTCGAGGATCTCTCCCTCTACGGCGATGCGGAGCCTGCCTTTGAGTAGATAGAGGAACTGCTCGTCATGGTGATAATGCGGGTTGGAGTGGCCCCCCGCCTCCATGCGGAAGTAACCGATGGTGGCGTGAGCGCCATCGACCCAGGCGGCATCTGCGGTGACGTAGTCGGCCGCCTTTCCCTGGTCCTGGGCGGCGAGATTTCTGTAAATCGGCATGGTATGAACTCCTGTAGATGAGGTGATGACGGAAGATGCGACGTCAGACGCATTCTAACGACATGGACTCGCAATCTGTCCAGCGCCGATGTATATTTGTGCGGCATCACCGATGGCGAGCGTATATCATCCGGCGAGTGTTTCGCCGGACCTGTTGTTCTTGTTTCGGGAGGAAAGTAGACGTGAAGATTCTTGTATATGTCCTCGCCCTGCTCCTTGGTTCCGCTCTGTCCGCGTCTGCATACGACCCCGCGAAACAACCCCCGTCCGTGGATCCGGACTCTGCGTATGAGCTGGGCCGCGTCCACATTCACAACGGAGAGATGCAGAAGGCGTTTTGGCATTTCCGCCTCGCGGTTGCCGAGGATCCCGAAAATTTCAGGGCCCATACCCTGATGGGCTACAGCCTTCGTCACCTCGGCCGCCTGGATGAAGCCATTTCGGCATACAGCAAGGCCTTGGTCGTGAATCCGGCATACGCCGAAGCCATCGAATACCGAGGCATCGCCCATCTGCTGCGGGGAAACCGGGTTGCCGCCATGCGGGATTATCAAAAGCTGGTTCTTCTGCGTTCACCATTGGCGCAGGACCTGAAAAAGCTGATTGACGAAAGCGGGAAATAGGGTGAGGGTCTTATCGGCGTACTGTCCTGAATCATTTTTTCACTTCGCATGAATTTCTCTGAAGCTATTTCGTGAGTGTCTCTGCCGTGGATGAGTTCGAATATTTCTTTGAAAAACCCTGGTCGGACGGCCTCCCGGTCATCCCCCCGACGGAAGAGCGCCTGAACCTCATGCTGGCGGGGGTGAACCGTGATCCGGACGAAGTCATCGGCGACGTGCCCCCGTTATTGGCGCCGGCGGACGTTCGGACCATCGCGGTTCATGCCGTCATGGCCGGATGCAAACCGGCGTATATGCCCGTTCTCGTCGGGGCGGTAGAGGCGATTCTGGAAGAAAAGTTCAACGTGGGTGGTGTTCAGGCGACGCTTTCCTGCGCGGCGCCCCTTTTGATCGTGAACGGCCCTTACGCCAGGGAAATCGGCATACACGGCGGGCTCGGCTGTTTCGGGCCCGGGAATCGTGCAAACGCGACGATCGGGCGCGCCATCCGGCTTTTGCTCCTCAACATCGGCGGCGGAATACCGGGCATCACCTCGATGAGCACGTTCTCTCAACCGGGGAGGTTCACATTCTGCATCGCCGAGAATGAAGCGGAAAGCCCCTGGGAGTCTCTCGCGCAGACGCATGGTTTTGATGCAGACGATAACGTTGTCACCGCTGTCCATGTGGAAGGTCCCGTCATGTCCTGGGATGACGTGAGCGACGATCCGGAGCGCATGTTCCCTTCCATTGCGGACACCATGTCGCATCTGGGTTCGTGGAATTGTTGGGCCAACACCGATTTGGTGGTGGCGATGAGCCCGCAACAGGCCGCGATTTGCGCAAACAAGGGGTATTCAAAGGCGGATGTCCATGGACGGCTTTGCGAAATCGCGGGCCGCACGGTGGGTGAACTGAAAACGGGAGGGCATTTCCGGGAAAATCGCATTAGAGACTTTCCGTTCCCCGTCGATCTGGATGATGACGATGCGTTCGTTCCGACGATCAAAGAAGCCCAAAGACTACTCTTGATCGTGGCGGGCGGCGTTCCAGGCCCGATGACGGCTGTGATGCACGGCTGGAATGGCAGCAGCCGCTCTGTTTCCCGTGCATTTGAATCTTGATGAAACTCGCATGTTTCATGGGGTGAACCGCTTTGAACGATCCTCAAGATGAATTCGAGTTTTTCCTCGAAAAGCTCTGGTCGGACGGCTTGCCCGTCGTCACCCCGACGGAAGGGCGCATCGAGCGCATGCTCTCGGGCACAAAGAGGAGTCCGGCCGAGTTGATAGGCCAAGTTCCTCCCGCCATGGGGGAAGCCACGGTCCATAGCGTGGCGGTGCATGCGGTGATGGCCGGCTGCAAGCCCGAGTATTTGCCTGTCGTTCTCGGCGCCACCTCCCTCATGCTCCGTGAAGAGTTCAACATGAACGGCGTGCAGGGCACAATGCACGGTGTGGCACCCTTGATGATCGTAAACGGCCCTTATTCCGAGGAAATCGGCATTCACGGGGGCAATGGTTGTTTTGGCCCGGGATTCCGGGCCAACGCTTCGATCGGCCGTGCAATTCGCCTGATTTTAATGAACTTAGGCGGAGGCATCCCGGGCGTTTCTTCTATGACGATTTTCGGTACGCCGTTGCGCTATACCGCGTGCGTCACGGAAAACCTCCAGTTTCATCCCTGGGAGACGCTCGCTGGATCCAGAGGGTACGAGGCGGACGAAAATGTGATCACGATGGCCATGGTGGAAAGCCCGCGCCTGACCTTCGATGACGTCAGCGAGGAGCCCGAGAGGCTGCTCCGGGGAATTGCCGATGCGATGACGGGTTTGGGCTCATGGAACATGCACGCCCCCAGGACCGATATGGTCGTCGCCATGAATCCTCAGCACGCGAAAATTTGCTCCGAGGGCGGTTTCGCGCGAGCGGACGTGCACCAGCGGCTGTGTGAACTGGCCGGCCACAAGGTGAAAGATCTGAAACGAGGCGGTAACTGGCGGCGCGAGCGAGCCTTGGATATGTACATACACGTAGATCCCGATGATGATGAGTTTTTCGTTCCCGTCATCAAGGACCCCCGTGATCTGCACTTGATCGTCGCGGGCGGCTGGGGATCGGGTAGTGCGGTCTGCCATGGCTGGAGCGGGGGTAGCCGCGCCGTTCATGGGGCCTATGAGGTGTAGCGCCGGAGTCGCAATGACAGATAAAACGGTGTCATATGCCCATGGATGAATTCGAGTTTTTCTTTCAAAAGCCCTGGTCGGACGGCCTGCCGATTATCCCCCCCACCCGAGAGCGAATGGCCGCCATGCTTTCAGGCACGAGACTTAAGGCCTCGAAAGTCATTGGCATGGTCCCCCCCCTGATGGGGGAGGCCAGCATCGAAGCGGTTGCCGCTCACGCAGTGATGGCGGGATGCGAGCCTTCGTATTTGCCCGTCGTCATTGCAGGCCTTAGAGCGCTTCTTGCGCCGAAACTCAACCTAAACGGCGTGCAGGGAACCATGCACAGCGCAGCCCCTTTGATCATCGTGAACGGACCATATGCGAAAAAAATCGGTCTGCATGGCGGTACGGGATGCTTTGGACCGGGTTTTCGGGCAAATGCGACGATTGGCCGCGCCATTAGGCTCATTCTCATGAACCTGGGCGGCGGCGTGCCGATTTCCGCCTCGATGAGTACGTTCGGCTCACCTGCCAGATATACGTTTTGCATCGCCGAGAATGAAGAAGAAAGCCCGTGGGAGCCGCTGTCCGTGACGAGAGGGTTTCATCAAGATGAGGACGTTATAACCGCCGTCATGACGGAGGCGCCTCAAGGATATATCGATGATTATTCCAAGGAGCCGGAATCTCTTTTCGTGGGTCTGGCGGATAAAATATCCACCTTGGGCTCGTTGAACATCTGGCTGAAAACCCAGGTGGTCGTTGCTTTGGGGCCGGATCATGCGCGCATGTGCGCGGATGCAGGCCTGGATAAAAAAGATGTTCATCGTCGAATCACGGAACTTGCGCGCAAGCCCCTTGGAGAGCTGAAAAAATCGGGCTATTGGCGCGAGGAGATGGTAGCCAAATGGCCGATTGACGCGGACCTGCAAGATGATTCGTTTATGGTCCCGGCTATTAAGGATGAGGACGATTTAATCCTTATCGTAGCTGGCGGCACACCTGGACCGGTGACGGCCGTCATGCCAGGCTGGGTGGATGGAAGTGAGGCCAACACGATTGATTATCGGCCGTAACCATTTTTATCAGGCTTGCTATTGAGGACGAGCGTATGGATGAGTTTGAGTTTTTCTTTGACAAAGAATGGTCGGATGGCCTGCCCGTCGTGACGCCGACAGAAGAGAGAATCGCTTTGATGCTCTCTGGAACAGTAAGGGAACCTAGCGAAGTACTCGGTCATGTCGCACCGGCGAGTGGGGAACTCAGCATACGAGGAGTAGCGGCCCATGCCGTGATGGCGGGTTGTAGGCCCGAATACATGCCGGTGCTGATAGCGGGGCTGGAAGCGCTTCTCGATGAGCGTTTTAACGTAAACCTGATCCAGGCAACGACGAGCGCGGGTGCTCCTTTTCTGTTGGTCAATGGCCCCTACGCTAAAGAAATCGGATTACACGGTGGCGTGGGCTGCATGGGTCCCGGCTTTCGCGCAAACCTGACCATCGGTCGCGCCGTAAGGCTCATCATGATGAATGTAGGTGGTGGTATTCCCGGAGTCACCTGTCTCGGCGGTTTTGGCGGCCCCTGGCGAAACACTTTTTGCATCCGGGAGAACGAGGAGGAATCGCCCTGGGAGTCGTATGCGCAATCGAAAGGATTCTCGAAAAACGACGACATAGTGACCATGATTCCGCTCGAAGGCCCCGTACAGGTATGGGACGATGCGAGTCTGACTCCCGACCGGCTTCTTACGACAGTCGCTGATATGATGTCCGCATTGGGTGGGCCCAATATGTATCGACAGGCGGACATGGCGGTTGTTTTGGGGGCGCAGCATGCGCATCTGTGCGCCGACGCCGGGCTAGCCCGCAGCGAAGTGCACCGGAAACTCTTGGAAATGGGTGGCCGCACCGTCGGGAATATCAAGCGAGGCGGTATCTGGCGAGGCGAGAAGGGCGCGGATCGCTGGCCGTTTCCCGTGGATGTGAACGATGATGATTTTTTCGTGCCTACGGTCGGCGAACCCGAAGACCTTCACCTGATCGTCGCGGGAAGCAGGGGTTCTCCATCGAGCATGGTCATGCACGGAATCACCGTAGCGTGCCGGGCCGTGACAAAAAAATTTAGCGTTTGAAACACCCGTCTTTTCTGTGGTTCACGGACCGCAATGCCCGCATTGCGCGGTATCAGATTCCAATGCGCCTCTCGTTTGCTTTGAGCCCTTGTGAAGTAATGGATTTTTTAGGGCGTTTTTGAAAAAAGAAACCCCGACACCTTTGCCGGGGCTTCTTCGGGTTAAATTTCCGACTAATGGCCGTTGTTCTTGCCGTTTTTCCTTGTGACTGCCCAGCAGACTCGCTCGGGCGTGATGGGCAAGTCGTATACTTCCGTACCTATCGCATCGTTGATCGCAAGGGCGACGGCGGCCGGTGCATTGTTGCAAGGCGGTTCCCCGACGCCCCGTGCGCCATATGGGCCTGCGCCCTCTCCACATTCAAGAACAACCGACTCAAACGCGCCGATATCCGATGAAGTGGGGATCAGATACTCATGAAAGCTTTGTGATCGGCAATCTCCTTCCACCATGGTGATTTCCTCGTGCAGCGCATAGCCAATCCCCATCACCGCGCCGCCTTCGAATTGTCCCTCCACGCTTTGAGGATTCAGCGCCCGCCCGACATCGTGGGAGGCGACGTGCTTCAAGAGATTCACTTCGCCGGTTTCGATGTCGACTTCCACTTCACTAGCATGAACGCCAAAGGTGTAGTCCGACCATCCGCCCATGCCGTTCATGTATCGTTCCGGATTCTCATATTCATGTCCCGGCATGTTGTAACCATGAGTGCAATGCAGTGCTTCACCCATTTTTTTGGCTTCGCCAGCCGCTGCACCGATACCAACTCTTCTCTCGGGAGCGGAGGCCACCCATGCCTCGCCGCCTCCGAGGCGAATGTCCTCATCTGCAGCCTCGAGCAAAGAAGCAGCGCCTTTGGTAACGGCTTTTCGAACTTCGTCTGCAGCAAGACGAACAGCATGCCCAGCCATGAGTGTTTGGCGAGAACCCGCAGTGATGCCCGAGAGCGGCGTAGTAGCGGAATCGGACAGGCGGGTGGAAACCTGATCGAGCCTGAGTCCCAGGGTCTCGGCCGTTATGCTTTGAAGCGTAGCGCCCTGGCCGGCGCCTATGTCCGGCGCGCTCACGCGGACAACGGCGCTGCCATCCGGCTCAAGATGAACCGCCGCATTCGCATCGTCATGCGGCCTTCCGTAGCCGGTGATGTTCGCCGCCGCCGCACGTCCTATACGTTTTCCCGGAGTTGGTTCTGTGGGATCGCCCAAGGCCTGAAGCGCACTGTCGAGGCATCCTTCCAGGTTTGGTTCGTAGGGAATTTTCTGCCCGGTCGGCAGTTCCTGGCCCTTCTGGATGAAATTTTTCCGCCGGAATTCGTATTTATCCATCCCGATGGCGTCCGCCACCAAGTCCATTTGGGTCTCATATGCGAAGCAAACCTGGTTCGACCCTACACCACGCATCGCGTTCGTGATGGGATTGTTGGTGAGATAGCCGTGCGCGCGAATTTTTGCGTTGGGGACATCATAAGGGCCGGCGGCGATGCACATGGCGCCCAAGAGGAACAAATTGGATTTATACGGATAGGCGCCTGCATCGCCCACGATATCCGCCTGAACGGCCAGTATTTTACCGTCCTTGGTCGCTCCCGTTTTGTACTTCATATAGAAGGGGTGCTTTTTCGAGGTGTTTCGGATGCCGTGCTCGCGACCCAGCACCATGACGGCGGGCCTTTGCGTATGCCAGGTGAGCAGCGCCAGGTAAGGCTCTACAGTCAACATGCCCTTGGCGCCGAATCCGCCACCGACATAAGTGCCGAGGTGGCGGACGCGGCTATGCGAGATTCCTAAAATCGCAGCAATCGCGCGATAGTATTCAATGAGTTGGGTTCCGACGCGGATTGTGATGACGCCGTCTTCCTCCATCCAGGAAGTGCCGGAGGCGGGTTCCAGGAAGGCATGTTCCGCAAGTTGCGTCGTGTATGTTTTCTCAATCACCACGTCAGCTTCTTCAAACGCTCTCTTTACGTCTCCGCAGGTAGCTTCAAAGTCACATGCTTGTCGTTTCTCGGCGCTTGTTTCATCGTGGCGCGTTGTCCACACGCCTTCTTCCGCCTCGATTTCCACTTCGATCGCAGCTATCGCGGCATCAAGCGCTTCTCTGTTTTCGGCGCCTACGATGGCGAGGGCATCTCCCGTAAATTCAATTTTATCTTCCACCAGCACTGGCTGATGGGGCAGGCCCGGTGTGCCGGAGCCGAATCGCGCGTTTGTGCCGGGGATATCCTTTGAAGTCAGAATGGCGGCTACGCCTGGAATTTTTTCGGCTTTTGAAGTGTCGAGTTTTTTCAGGCGGCCCACGGGGACGGGTGTGAACAATACGCCGCATTGCAAAGCGCCTGCGGGTATCGCGTCTTCTCCGTAGGGCATCGAGCCATCAGCTTTCGGAATCGCGTCGTATCGAACATTCGATTTGCCGATGATATCGTAATCGGCCATTTGTCTGCTCCTTAAGGTAAGAGGATTTACGTGAATTCGTCTTGATTCTGCCAAAATTCTGCGAAACTGAGAAGCGGGTAAAATGTCATTTGTGATTTCTTGAAAAATCGAATCGGCTGATCTCGTAGACAAGGAATGATTTGCGGGATATGATTCAGATACGGTTGAATTCACATATCATATGGAGAAAACCATGGCGAATGGAATGGGATTCATCGATCCGACGGCGGGCGGGTCGGCCGCGCGAATCGACCTTGCACAAAGGCCCGGCGATCTTTCGGGAAAAGTGGTGGGGCTCCTCGACAACACCAAAGAACAAGCGGACATCATTCTGGAAACCTTGGGGAATGCCCTTCGCGAGCAATACGACGTGGCCAGAGTCGTCTCGAGGCGAAAAGAACATTATTCGAAGCCGGCCACTGATGAAATGATCGAAGAAATGGCTCAAGAAGTGGATGTGGCAATTGCCGCATTGGGAGGCTGAGGCTCCTGCACGTTGTGCAGTGTGCACGACACGGTTGAATTTGAAAAACGGGGCGTCCCTTCAACGACTATCATCACCGAGGCGTTCAAGAACGCGGCGGACTTTCAGTTCCGTGGAAAGGGCATGGAAGGGCATCCCTATATTCAGTTGCCTCATCCGGTAAGCAATTTGCAGCCTGATGAAATGAAAGAGACGACACTGAAGTTTGTCGAAGAAGTGGCCAGCCATCTGAAAAGCTGATCCGAATTGAAGCGAAAAAGCATTTTTCAGGAGGGTATACGTGCGCGAATTTGAAACAATTTCCTATACAGAAGAGGATGGATTGGCGGTAGTGAAGCTCAACCGCCCGGAGAGTTTGAACGCGATCAGTTACAAGATGGCGGAAGAATTCGTGGAATTGGCGCGGAACTTGGCGGATGCGGAAAATGTTCGCGTTGTGATACTCACCGGCGAGGGACGAGGTTTCAGCACGGGACGCGACCTGAAAGAAAGCACTACGCATACGAAGGAGATGGCCGATCAATACCAGCGCTACGTGATGACGGCGACGACGTTATGGGAGCGCTTGCCCATGCCTACCATCGCAGCCATCAACGGCCATACTTTCGGCTGGGGCGTGGAAATTACCTTGGTGTGCGATATCAGACTGGCAGCAGTTGAAGCCACTCTTTGTTTTCCGGAATGCAGCCTGGGTATCTTTCCGGGGGCCGGCGGCGTGGTCTGGCTTCAAAGGATCATGCCGGCCGGCCAGGCGAAAGAATTGGTTTACACGAGCAAGCGTATCGATGGAAAAGAAGCAGAGCTCATCGGTTTGGTAAATAAAGCGCATCCGCTGGATAAGCTGATGGATGAAGCGATCGCCATAGCGGAGAAGATCAGAGACAATGGCCCTTTGGGGGTTCGCGGCGCGAAAAAAGTGATCGACCAAACACTCGAAATGCCGCTCAGCCAGGCCATCGAGTTTTCCAATGCCCACAGACTGCCTTTGAATTACACCAAGGATTTCGCCGAGGCGCTGGCGGCTTTCAGAGAAAAGAGGAAACCTGTTTTTACGGGAGAATAAAGACTTTCCAATTTCCATGAAACATCGAGCCTGTCCCTCAGGGGATAGGCTCTTTGTTCTTTGCGGCGGAACATGAATAAAGATCTCCTCCTCACACATATCGAATCCGATATAGCGAGAATTACCGTGAACCGGCCGGAAGCGCGAAATGCGTTCAACACGCCATTGATGGATGCCATGTGCCGGCAGATGGATGAAATTGAAAAGACACCAGGTATTAAAGTCTTAATTGTGACGGGAGCAGGAAGCTCTTTTTCTTCGGGACGCGACCTTAAGGAAAGCGCCACCCATACGAAGGAGCAGGCCGAGCACTTCATGATGCTGGGCGAGAAGTGGAATACGGCTCTTCGTGAACTGTCCATCCCGACCATAGCGGCGGTGAACGGGTCCGCCTTCGGTTGGGGAATGGTATTGATGCTCTCATGCGATATTCGCATTGCGGTGGGGGACGCCGTTTTGGGGTATCCGGAAACTGCGTTGGGGGTATTTCCCGGAGGAGACGCCACCGTTCGTCTGGCCCGGCAGATTTTTGTTCCGTCCGCAAAAGATTTGGTGCTCACCGGCAGAAGATTTGATGCGCGAGAGGGATATCGCTTAGGATTGGTGAATCGCGTTACATCGAAAAAAGGCCTAATGACTGAAGTCCACAATCTGGCCAGTAAAATTGCCCGACATCCATTGGAAAGACTGAGGGTGATGAAATTGAAATTTTTGAATATTGAAACGATGCCGCGCTTCGGCCATTTGTCGGCAGCCGAGAAAATCGACTGATGAAAGTCAGGGAGTGTTTCTTGCAAGCGGTAGCGATTGTTGGATCGGAGGAAGACGCCAGAGAAGCCTGGACGGCAATGAACAGAATAAACGCGCCCTGGGCGGCGGTTTTTGAAAGCAACCGCTTGGTCGGCATTGTGAACAAAAAGGACCTTGATGCATTTATTCGAGTGCCCGAAGTATTTCAGGAAGTAGGCAAGGTCGCTAAAACGGGCTTGCCCGCGAAGCGAAGTATATCACTGTCTCCGAGCACGGATTTGAACGAGGCTGTTCTTCGTCTTGAAATGACGGGAGCGGATGCCGGTTTTGTCGAAGGCATTGGCAGGCCGCATGGCGTCATGGAGATGGATGCAGCCAATCGCGTATTGTCTGGTTCCTCATAATGCGCATTTACCGGCTTAAAGATAACCGAATCATCTGCCTCGCTTTCAGGCGGTGATTGACAGGAGGAGCGTCTATGGAATTCACGTTGAATGAAGAACAATTAAGGATTCAGGAAATAGCCAGGAAATTTTCCTATGAAGAACTGGCCCCGGTAGCAGCAGAGCGAGACCGGATTCAAAACTGGGAAGAGCGGATGCCGTGGGATCTGACCGAAAAGGCAAGCGCTTTGGGTTTGAGGCAGCTTCCTTACCCCAAAGAACATGGCGGCATGGGCGCCGACGTGCTTTCGTGTTGTCTCGCGGGAGAAGAGCTTGCCGCGGGTGATCTGGGTTTTGCGGTAAACCTGGATCAGACATGGAAGCTGTCCCATATATTCGAAAAAGTAGAGCCTGAAGTCAGAGATCCCTGGATAAAACGCTTATGTGAAGAACCAAGGTTCCTGGCTGCGATTTCCATGACGGAAGAAGGAGCGGGAACCGACCATCAGGGATACTACGACGATCCCTCCATTGCGCTTTATTCACGTGCGGAGAAGGAAGGCGGCAAGTGGATCATCAACGGGAAGAAGCGCTATGTCAGCAATGGCCCAGTCGCGTCGTTGTACGTTTTGGCGGCGAGAACCGACCTCAGCAAAAACTTGAGAGAAGGCTTAACCGGCTTTCTGGTGCCTCGAGAGACCCCCGGCATATCGATTGGTGAAGTGCATGAAAAAATAGGCCAGCGTCTTTCGATGAATTCAGAAATTTTTTATGAAGACGTCGAGATTCCCGAGAACCACATTATCCTGGGTGAGGGAAACATGTTCGAGATCAGGGGCAATCTCCTGGCGATGGGGAAGCCGGAAGCAGCCGCTACAGCCTTGGGTGTCGGGCGCGCTGCATTCGAGAAATCGCTCGCCTACAGCCGCGAACGCGTCCAGGGAGGCAAGCCCATCGGCCAACACCAGGCGATAGAAACCATGCTCGCCGATATGGCGATGAATCTGGACATTGCGCGCACATACATCTGGCGCACCGCCTGGGCGGTGGATCATCAAAAGCCCTATGATTTCACGCAAGGATGGAAATGCAAAGTTTTCGCATCGGAGGTTGCCTTTGATTGCGCGCGCTTGGGCATGGAGGTATTCGGCGGCGCGGGCATCATGCACGATGCTCCCATGGAGAAATACCTTCGCGATGCCAGTACGTTCTTGCATTCAGACGGCACGAACCAGATCTTGCGGTTAAGAACGGGACAAGCCTATGTGAAAGGAGTAGCCACGGCATTTTAGCGGCATGAAAAGGAGAATTTAAGATGGCGCGCCGGGTGGATAAATGGCGGCAAGGAGAGTTGTTCCAGAAAGACGGGGAATCGCTGGAAAATCATGTTGCCGAATGGCTCCAGAAGGTGCGTGCGGAATTCTCCGTGTTTGTATCGGATGAAGGTATTGCGGAAATCAGAATGTTGCATGGGGTGGAAAAACCTCTCGTGGCGGATCATGCGAAAGAACAATCAACACCGTTGAGTCGTCGAGCTTCAAAGGAGATCGAAGAGTATCTGAAGGGCACGCGAAAAAGTTTCGAGTTGAAGACAGACCTCTCCTCTCTGACACCATTTATAACCCAGGTGCTCAGAGAGACGGGAAAAATTCCTTATGGCGAGACGCGCTCCTACGGCTGGGTGGCGAATCAGATTGGAAACCCAAAAGCTTCGCGCGCCGTCGGCCAGGCGTTACATAGAAATCCCGTTCCGCTTGTAATACCATGACACCGCGTCATCGCGAGCTCGGGCGAGCTCGGCGGATTCGCAAGCAGCGTTTCTTTGAAGTTGGCACTCTTGCTCCATGAGATGAACCACAAAAATTAGGGCGTGCGGATTTCGCTTGATGCATCCCAAAAACTTGGGGGATGAAAGATGTCTAAAAAGATGAAAGATTTTATCGACCAAGTACGCGAAATTGTAAAAGCAGGCGGTACCGAAGAAGAAGTAACCGCTCGTGTAGTGGCGAGACTTGAGCCGATTTTGGATGAGCCGAACCTATTGAGTGCCGATCAACTGTTAGTGAAAAAGGAAGGATTTACGCTCAACAAGGTTCACATAGAGCCGGATGAGAGCTTCTCCATAGGTATCGGCATATGGGATGTGGGGCAGACCACACCGATTCATGATCATGGCACCTGGGGCGTGATAGGCATTTACAGTGGAATGGAGAACGAAGAAAGTTTTTTGCGTGAAGGTCCGCGCGAGAGCGGCGCCCGCGTAAAACTCACGCCCCTAGGCAAACGCTTGGCAGGACCGGGAGATGTTTTCGTCTGCTGTACGAAGGACAACGATGTGCACCGCGTGAGTTGTGCTTCGTCTGAACCCGTGGTGGGCATCCATGTCTATGGTGATGATCTCGCCAAGTTAACTCGCTATAAATATGAGGAACCAACCGGCGAGGTGAAGTCGTTTAATACCGGATGGGATTACGCGAGAAAATCTGCTTGATTGAAAAAACAGACCAAGTGACTACTCGGCGTTAATTGATCACTTTTATGTGGAAGTAATCACCAAACACCTGCCCTTGAGTATCCACACCTACGTCAAAACAAACATGCCTCTACCAAGGCATGGGTTTTCTATCCTGGAAATACCCTCCCGTAGGTCCGTCCTTTGGCAACAAAGCGAGCCATACAGGCGTATCTGCCCCTTCGTCTATTGATTTTGAGGCGCCCCGACCGCCCATGTCGGTTCTGACCCATCCTGGATGGCAACAATTGACGAGCACTCCGGTTCCCCGGAACTCACTCGCCAGCACTTTCGTCATCGCATTCAATGCGGTTTTGGTGATTCTGTATGCAGGAGAACCTCCTCCCATGCCAGCAAGAGAGCCCATACCGCTTGAGACGTTTACGATTCTGCCGGCAGCACTTTTTTTCAAAAGAGGCGCCAAGGCCTGGCATAACATAAGTGGGCCGTAGACGTTGATTTCCATCATTTCACGGACAATCTCGATGGGAACGTCCAGCCCCGCCATGCCCGCATCTTTCCTGATGGCCGCGTTGTTGATTAAAATGTCTAGTCGTCCGAATTCTCTCGTCAGAAAACCGGCCAGAGAATCGATGCTATCTTGGGCTGCCACATCCAGGGGATGAAACACTACTTCCAGCCCTTCTTTTTTGAGCTGTTCTTTAGCGATTTCACCCCTGGAAACATCTCGCGCCGTCAGGATGGTTCGTACCCCTTCCATTGCAAGTACTCGGCATATTCCAAAGCCAATACCTTTGTTCCCGCCCGTTACGACGGCGATTTTCTGCTCTGGCAACTTTCATCTCCTTTCTCTGCATACTTCGCTGGATGATTGTTCGAAATTCACGTGTTTCACCAGAATGTCCGGGTATGATTCTGGAATCAATTCGACTCCCTGTTATATCATAGAGGGAATTCGACTCGCGTAAAGAATATTTCCAAGTATGCATTGGAAGAAACGATTGAGTTCAATTCATCTGATCCTGTTCGATGTGGATGGCACTTTGCTTCTAAGCGGAGGCGCAGGTGCAGGAGCGTTGAATATCGCTTTTGAACGTATACACGGAATACCGAACGCGATGCGCCATGTCCGGCCGCATGGAAAAACAGATGAACTCATCGTGCAAGAGATGTTTCGCTCTCACCTTGAGCGTCGCGGTAGCGAGTCTGAGGTGAAGGCCCTTTTGAAGAAATATGTGGAAATCTTGCCGACCACGGTTAGAGAATCTAAAAATTTTCATCTGATGCCGGGAATTCCAGATTTGCTTTCGTGTCTGAAGAGCCGAAAAGACGTGTTCATGGGACTGGGAACGGGCAATATCGAAGAGGGTGCGCGAATCAAACTCTCTCGTGGCGGGCTGAATCAATTTTTTTCTTTCGGAGGGTTTGGCTCTGATTCTGGAGACAGGGCAGAACTACTGGAAGCAGGATTTCAGCGGGGTGAGCAAATCATCCAAAAGGAATACCCGTGCAAATCCATTTCTCGTTGGGTGATTGGTGATACATGGCGTGACGTTTCTGCGGGTCACGCATGTGGAGCAAATACTATAGCTGTGGCTACAGGAGGGGATTCACTTTACGAGTTGGCGAGTGCTTCTCCGGATTTTCTTTTCGCTACGCTGGAGGATCAGCAGGCGATCTCTAAAATCCTGGACAGGGGCGTATAAGTATGAGGGAATCTTCGTATCCGATTACGCCGAGTGAAATCGCCCATGTCTATCGGCAAATCTCCGCGTGGACCAAGGGAGAACTCCTCGGTTTATCCGAGACGCAATTGGATAGAACGGGGACAGAAGAATGGGCGCGTTGGTCACCAAGAAGGCAGCTCAGCCATATGGCCTACATTACAACGCGATGGTTCATGGTTCTCTACGGCACCACCAGCCTGCCCTGGCCTTCTGTGGACATGAGCCAATTCAGTACGTTCATCAATACACGGGATGACGACCGGCGTTTTTCCTCTGAGCGGTATGGAGATATCGAGTGGCTGTATTTGCGTTTTTCCGAAGCATGCGAAGCAGCGGCGATCCAAGTTGAAAAGCTGGAGAATGAGAATTCGATTGATCAATCGCTCTTGTTTGTTTTTTCAGATTCATCGGTCGTAGGGACGAGTGAGGAGCGTTCCGTTGATTTATGGAATCGGTGCCTGAAGTGTCATCCAGATGGATTTACGACCGACGCGGACTATGCGTACGGGTTTCGAATTACGCCCTTGGCAACTTTGCGTCATGTGCTTTGGGATGACTTGATTCACTTGCGCTCCATCAGGCTCCATCGTAAAGCCTTGGGTTTGTCTCCCGTCTATCCTGATGCTCCTGTGGGCGGCTACACATCCGCCTATCCGATCTATTGATGAGAATCACTGGTTCATCTCGAAAGAATTTCCTTTTCTGGTTTTTCTTCATCTCATTTGCTTCTTTGGCAGGTGCGCTTTTGTTCTTCTCGAAACCACTATTTCTTTCCCAAACAGGCATAAAAGCTTCTTTGGTAGCAGAAGCAAAGAAATGGAGAGGAATGCCTCCGGGGGACATCACAAAAAACGCAGGCAAAATTCTCAAAAAATATCTGGATGCCTCAAAGCATACCAGCCGTGCGGAAATTCGCGTTTCCGAGACGAGTCCTGACAGGTTGTCTCTTGATATCCTGTTGCCTTGGTCGGAGGTGAGCGCAAAAAAGAGAAAGCAAAGAGCGGAATTAGTCTGTCGGCTCGGTAGCGATATGCTTGAGAATGCGGGAGCGAAAGGCACGATTTTCTCAGTAAATCTCTTGCGCATGGCGAGAGACTCAACAACCAGCGAGCCTGTAGGTGCGATGGTGTATTCGTCAATTAAAAAAAAGTGTATCTGGAGAGAATAGTTTTTTAGGAAAAGTTGCTCATGTTTCAGGCAAAAGAAGATGGCTGTGCCCTTTCTTCATAAAACTTCATTTCTGATAGACTGGGCGAATATCGTTTATTTCTAAAGTTGAACCAAGGGAGGTGGATATGGCCCTTAAAACTGTTGCCATCATCAGTCCGGGAGATATGGGACATGCAGTAGGGCGAATGCTGGGTTTGCATGGGTTTGAGGTGATAACTTGCCTCGCGAACAGAAGTGAGCGGACCAAGCGCTTGGCCGCAGAAGGGGGGATCCGGGATTACCCGATAATGTCCGAAATGCTGGAGCGCGCGGATATCGTTTTGTCTATCGTCCCTCCTGGTTTGGCTGCCCAGGCGGCGGCTGAAGTAGCGGAATCTATGTCAGCTTCTGGCTTTTGTCCCCCATATGCCGACTGTAATGCCGTGTCGCCCGAAACAGCAAAAGCCATCGCAAAGAGAATTTCAGAGGCCGGCGCGGATTTTATCGATGGGGGGATATTGGGTCCCCCACCGAGTGAAGCGCGGAACAATACCAGGTTTTATTTCAGCGGCGAGCGGGCGGAGTTGTTAGCGGAGTTGGATGGCAAGGGGATCGTAGTACGCCTGCTTGGGTCAGGAATTGGCCGGGCTTCCGGGATCAAGATGTGCTATGCCGCTCTTACGAAAGGCACCCATGCTCTTCAAACTGCCGTTATCACTCTGGCCGAATCGCTTGGCCTCGCGGAGGAGGTGAGTCATGAGTTTCGGACAAGCCAAGAGGCTTCTTATAAACAGATAACCTCGAGCGCCCCCCGTCTTCCCATTGTGGCGTGGCGGTATATCGATGAGATGAAACAAATTGCGCAGACCTTTGAGGCCGCCGGCGTAACGCCGAAGTTTCATGAAGGAGCGGCGGCCGTCTATTACTGAAAGATTTAAACAAAAAAGAAACCACCCGCCGGAAAGGGAAAGCGTGGGGGGGGGGAGGGGTGTTAGAATAAAAAAACGGGGGGTGGGGG
>VXPH01000168.1:16600-17864 GCA_009839615.1 Nitrospinota bacterium | reverse complement strand
GCGTATGTCTGTTTCCGTTGACCAACAGCGTCACCGTACCGGCGAGAGGCGATTGCTCGATGACCTCGATGGGCACTTCGGGGAAAAAACCGATCTCTCCCAGGTAGCGCAAGATATTCGGATCGTCCTGTAACACACGGGTGATTTTCGTGGTTCGGCCCGCTTCGATCGAGAGAAGGCCGATTTCTTTCGTATCGATCATGGTGCCGTCTTTGGCGGGAATCGGATCCCCGTGGGGATCCAGGGTGGGATAGCCGAGTTCCTTGTCCAAAACGGCTTCCAGCTCCTCGCTCAAGACATGCTCCAATTCTTCCGCTTCGACATCCACCTTGTCCCACTCGATTCCCATCTTTTGATTGAGATACAGCTCGAGCAACCGGTGGTGCCGGATAATCTCCAGGGCGACTTTCTCTCCCCTGGAGCTTAAAACGACCCCCTTGTACGGCGTATACGTGAGCAGTTCCTGTTGATCGAGTTTCTTGACCATGCTCGTCACCGACGCCGCCGATATTTCCATGCAATCCGCTATCGCACTCGTGGTAACAGGGGACGATTCCTGTTGAAGCTTGAAGATGTTCTTCAGATAATCTTCGATTTGCTTGCTCAACCGTGGCGATGATTCGGGCAAAGGGTGATCCTCTGTTCAGCAGGGAATCGCAGAAAAAATCATCCTAAAATCAGCACTTGCAGGTGTCAACCAAACAGATCGACCCGAAATTCGGAAACGATGCGCCCGGCTCATTCGTACACGAACGTAGCGGTAATCGGCTTGCGTTCCAGACCTTCCGGAAACGGCTCGAACGGCGCCGCCTTGGTGACGGCGGCCATCGCCAAATCATCGAGAACGCGAACCCCTGCGGACTTTATCAGGCGCACTTCCGCCAAAGTTCCGTCTTTTCTGAGCTTGAAGCGTAACAACAGCTCGCCTCTGTTTCTTTGCGCCGCCACAGGCCATATCCAGGCGTTTTGGATTTTTCTCTTGATATGAGCGAAATAAGAAGCATACCGAAAATCACGCGTATCGAGCGAAATGGTTTCACCTTCTTCTTTTTCCAGATCTTTATCCGACAAGCTTCTTTTGGCGATTCTGTCTGCTGCCTCGTCTGAAAGATCGAATTTAGGAAGCTTGGGCTTGACCCTGGGCCGGGGCTTGACCCGGAACAGCGCCAAAGGATCCTTGGGTGGGGGCTGTTTCGGGGCGGGACGTCGCGACTGTATCGACCGGGTAACAGGTTTCAACGCAGCCAGTTCAACCTTCTCCTTC
>VXPH01000168.1:0-16500 GCA_009839615.1 Nitrospinota bacterium | reverse complement strand
TTTCTTCGCTTCGACTTTCTTTTTCTTCTTTCGAGGCTTTTCCTTGACAACCTGATTGATCGTTTTCTTCTTTACAACTTGCTTGGGCGCGAGCTTCTGACTTGAAACCGCTTTGGGTTCTATTTTTTTCTTCTCCGGCTTTTCATCCGCTGGCGGCTTTGCCTTTGGTTTTATCTTTTTCTGAATCGCGGGCGACGGGGCCTTGGCTGAAGGCTTTGGCGCCGACGCAAGACGCGCCGTCTCTGTCGACTGGGACGTTTCCGTTATCTCCGAAGTTTCAGGAGATTTCTTTTCCTGCTTTTTTTCCTCCCATTCAAGCGCAGGCTTTGGTTTAACGACTGCTGGAGACGTTGGCGGCCGGGCCGGAGGGACGGAAAGGGCTGGAACTCTCGCTTCCGGCACAGGCGATAGTGATGCCGTTTCCGGGCCGACCCCTCCCTTGCGAGATGGAATCAAGTCTCTATCCTCGCGCCTCAAACGCGGGGTATTGCTCGGTTTGCCGGAACCACTTTCTTTTCGGTTGGCATTCGATAGAAACCGGCTTTGGGGGTTCGGAGGGAGTTTTTCCTCAAGCTTCTCGACGGATACGACTCGAAATTTGATAGGACGGCTTTCCTTCGGGCGTTCTCTCCAAACGTATTCATGACTTGAGGCCACGAATACGAACAGGTGCAGCGACAACGATATCAGGAAGAGGATGAGAGGGAGCTTTTTCGACTCATTTTTCCTCATGTGTTTCCCTCTATTCGATCTCCGTCATCGGCTGAATACGCACTGGAAGGCGCATCGGCGGAATGAGTCATCGATCACTCCCCATGCTTCATCTTATGAGACGAGCTACTCCTCTTCAAGACATCGATTTGAGAATCCTCACAAAAAAAGGGGGCCCCAGAGAGGCCCCCTTTGAACACCAAAACGACAACTTACATCATGCCGCCCATGCCGCCATGAGGCATGCCGCCCGGAGGCATTGCAGCACCCGCATTTTCCTCCGGCTTGTCGCTGATCACACACTCCGTCGTGAGCATCAAGCCAGCCACAGAAGCAGCGTTTTGGAGAGCGGAGCGAACGACCTTGGTCGGGTCGATGATACCCGCCTTGACCAAATCTTCATACTCGCCCGACGCCGCGTTATAGCCCGTGTTTCCTCGCTGGCCTTTCACGTGCTGCACGACCAGAGAGCCTTCCACGCCCGCATTGTTCGCAATCTCGCGCATCGGGGCTTCCAGCGTGCGGGACAGGATATCGATGCCGACGAGCTGATCGCCTGCCACCTCGACGTCACCCAGAGACTTCTGGGCGCGAACCAGGGCGACGCCGCCGCCGGCCACGACACCCTCTTCCACGGCCGCGCGCGTTGCGTTCAGAGCGTCTTCCACGCGCGCTTTTTTCTCTTTCATCTCGGCTTCCGTGGCGGCGCCTACGTTAATTACGGCAACCCCGCCGACCAACTTCGCCAAACGTTCCTGAAGTTTCTCGCGATCGTAGTCGCTCGTCGTCTCTTCGATCTGGTTGCGAATCTGTTTGACGCGGCCTTCGATATCCTTGGCCTTGCCCTTTCCTTCGACGATGGTGCTGTTGTCCTTGTCGATGGTCACGCGCTTCGCCTCGCCGAGGTCGTCCACGGACACGTTCTCGAGCTTGATTCCCAAATCTTCGCTCAGCATTTTACCGCCGGTCAGAATCGCCATGTCCTCGAGCATGGCTTTGCGGCGATCCCCGAATCCGGGAGCCTTGACCGCCGAGCAATTAAGCGTGCCGCGCAGCTTGTTCACCACCAACGTCGCGAGTGCCTCACCTTCGATGTCTTCGGCGACGATGAGGAGCGGGCGGCCCATTTTCGCAATTTTCTCGAGCAGCGGTAGAAGGTCGCGCATGTTGGAGATTTTCTTCTCATGGAAGAGGATGTACGGATCCTCCAAAGCGGCTTCCATGCGGTCCGGATTCGTTACGAAGTAAGGGCTGAGATATCCCCTGTCGAACTGCATGCCCTCGACGATGTCGAGCGAGGTTTCCATGGATTTGGCTTCTTCGACGGTGATGACGCCGTCTTTGCCGACTTTGTCCATCGCCTCGGCGATGAGATCCCCGATGGTGGGATCGTTGTTGGCCGAGATGGTGCCGACCTGCGCAATCTCTTTCTTGTCGCGTACGGGCTTGGAGAGTTTCTGCAACTGCCCGACGATCTGATCGACGCCGGCGTCGATTCCGCGCTTCAAGTCGATGGGGTTGGCGCCGGCCGTGACGTTGCGCAGGCCTTCCTTGAACAGAGACTGCGCCAGCACGGTCGCCGTCGTGGTGCCGTCTCCCGCCACGTCCGAAGTCTTGCTCGCCACCTCGTTGACGACCTGGGCGCCCATGTTCTCGAACTGGTCCTCGAGTTCGATCTCCTTGGCCACCGTCACGCCATCTTTCGTGGAGGTAGGAGAACCGAACTTCTTGTCGAGCAAAACGTTGCGCCCACGGGGTCCGAGCGTCACCTTCACGGCATCAGCCAACTGATCCACGCCACGCTTGATTTTCGAGCGGGCTTCTTCATCAAAGATAATGATTTTCGGCATTTTCGTAATGCTCCTTATTTTGGGGACAATCGGCTAGTTGATGACCGCCAGCACGTCATCTTCGCGCATGATCAGATACTCTTCGCCCTCGGACTTCACCTCGGTGCCCGCATACTTGGCGAAAAGAATCTTGTCGCCCTCGCTCACCTCGGGCGCCTGCCTTTTCCCGTCATCGGTCACTTTGCCGGGGCCTACGGCGACTACTTCCCCCTCCTGGGGTTTTTCTTTCGCGGAATCGGGAATGATGATCCCGCCGATCTGTTCCTCTTCCTCATCCAGGCGTTTCACCAAAATGCGGTCCTGAAGAGGCTGAATCCTGGTTTTGACCTTTGCCATCACTTCCTCCTTAGCAGTGGAATAATGTTGCTTGATTCATTCGAATCCTGGACTTACGGAGCCGTGTTCGGGGCGAAACGCCACCCGGATTTTCGACTCCTCGTTTCTGAGCGAGTGATATAGGAAAAATGATCATGTTTGTCAAGTGTTATTAGCACTCAAAGCAACCGGCTGCTAACAATATGGATTTTTCATTCAACTAGCTGATTCTTCTTTGTTTAGAGAGGTGCAATCCATCGGGCGAAGAACCCGGCGCGAGAAAAATTTCTGAAATTCTTCACAATCATCCCTGCTGTCGCGTCACCGGGTGACGAATACTGTTCCATAAGCTATCTTCTCGCCGAATCAGGACTTCCGTACTTCTCCCCGCGATGGAGAATCCCGCATACGCAACCCAAAAGGAGTTCGATGAAATGCCTTACAGGAACCTGTTGATCGAAAAGTCGGAAGGAATCGCGCTCATCACCATCAACCGCCCCGAGAAGCGAAACGCGCTCGACCCCCAGACCTGGCGCGAGGTGGGGGCGATCGTCGAAGAACTCGAAGCAGACGATGAGGCGGGGGTCATCATCTTCACGGGCGCGGGCGATAAATGCTTCGCCGCGGGTTCGGACATCGCCCAGATCAAGGATCGGACCCTCATCGACGGGCTGGCCGCCCCCTCGCAGCGCGCCCTCATGCGCCTCGAGGCGGTCGAGAAGCCTGTCATCGCCGCGGTGAACGGCTTCGCCCTGGGCGGAGGGTGTGAACTTTCAATGGCTTGCGACGTCCGCATCGCGAGCGAAACCGCCAGGTTCGGGCAGCCCGAAGTCAATCTCGGCATCATGCCCGGCGCGGGCGGCACCCAGAGGCTCGCCTCCCTGGTGGGCGTCGGAAGGGCGAAGGAACTCATCCTGACCGGCGACGTCATCGACGCGCGCGAGGCCCACCGCATCGGGCTGGTGAACCAGGTCGTCCCGGCCGGGGAACTGCTGGAAGCTGCGCGCAAATGCGCGAAAAAGATGATGAGCAAGGGCCCGCTGGCGGTGCGGGTCGCGAAGATCGCCATCAACACGGGGCTCAAGTTCGGCCCCGAAGCCGGCATGGTGGCCGAGCGCCTCGGTCAGGCCTGCCTCATGACGACCGAGGACAAGGTCGAGGGCGCCTCCGCGTTCCTGGAGAAAAGGGCCGCCGATTTCCAGGGAAGATAAGCGATATCAACTACTTACGGCGTTACGCCCCCGGGCGCTGCGCTCGAAAAAAGAGTGGTGCGCGCCATTCGCATCCGAGCGAACTCCCACTCGATGCGCCGGGCGGACGCCTCGGGCGGGGGCGCAACTGCCCGCATATCCGCGCATCTGCCGTCATCGCAGGTTGGGCGAGCCGTGGCAGAATTTCCCTGCGCATGGGTGCGACGGCGGCGGAATCCGGCCGCCGGAATCGGTTTTCGCGTGCGCATCTGCCCGCATTTGCGCGCATTTCCCCTCGAAAATTTCCCGGAATTTACGGAAAAACCCCGTTAATTTATCGATTTTTATCGAATTTTTCGGAAATTCGATATCTTTGAACGGAGCGATCGGCTCCAACATCTTACCGGAATCCCCTGAGCCCGCGCGGACGGCAAATGCGGGCAAATGCGCCCGCGGCTCAATGGCGGCGACGCCAAAATCGCTCCGGCCGGGGGCCGATTCGGGACGGCTCGGAGCGCGGGTTCCGGAAACAACCCGTAGAGGCGATTCGCGAACCGTCCCTACTCCCCCAATCCTGCTCCCGTTCGCAAATCTCATTTTCTCCTGTACTCTTTTTGAGAAACCCATCAACGAGGCGAAAAGACCCGGAACACCACACGAGGAACACGAGGAGACCCGAAATGCGCTACAGGACCCGACTCATCACCTGCGGAATCACCGCCATAACCCTTGCGTTCGCGGCTCAAGCGGCGGCGCTCGAGCAGCGCGTGCCCGCGCGTGTGAAGAGGGTGATCGACGGCGACACCTTCAAGGTGGAGGCCAGGGTGTGGCCGGGCATCACCGCGCAAGCCAACGTGCGCGTGCGCGGCGTCGACACGCCCGAGATCAGGCGCGCGAAGTGCGGAGAGTTTGAGCGCCGGCGGGGGCGCGCGGCGCGCGATTTCGTGCGGGGCGTCATCGGCGAGCGCGTCTGGCTCGTCAACGTGACGCACGGCAAGTTCGGCCGCCGCGTCGTGGCGAGCGTCCTGCTGGCGGACGGGCGCGACCTCGCCACGCTGCTCCTCGCCACCGGCCACGCCCAGCCCTACCGCGGCGGACGCCGCCCGAAATGGTGTTGAGGGGTCAAACGCGAGTGATGAATGAGCGTTTGACGCGAGTGATAAACGAGCGTTTGCAGGTTTCCCGACTGATGAAGGGGCGGTTCCGTAGGGGTGTCGAACTTCCCCAAAGAGGGGAAGTTCGAGTGAGCCGCCCCTCGTCAATACTGGTGTAACTTAACACTCTGGCTTGGCGCTCTCCGCCACGCGGACAATCGCATCCAGCTTTTCGCTGATTTCGGGATCGATTTCTTCTTCGGGAACATGGGAGGCGAGTTCGTAAAACTGCTTCTTGGCCATGAGGTTGGGCAACTCGAGTTTATCGAAATACGCCTTGAACAACGGGGTCAGAAAATCGTCGCTCGCCTTGATGTTGTCTTCCCATGGCGATCCCCTGCCAAGTCTCTCTAAGGCCCCTTCTATCTCAAATATGGCTTCTTGCATCACACCAAGGCGCCTAGCAATTTCAGCCACCGTAAAAAGAGGCATCGGTTCATCTATCGCTGCCGAGCTTCGCGCATAAGCCTCCAAAGTCGCCTGGGTGCAGAAATAGTTTTCGATCTCACACTTTTTCCACATCAGGCTCACAAGAGTACCACTTTCCGGCAAACCGGCTTCGAGTCGGTCGAAAAGCGCCACGCCCTTCAGATTCGGACACGCTTCTCTCAGGCCCTGATAGTGATGCGCCGCTAGTCTTGGTTGGTTTCCGACGTAATGCACGAAAGGTCGCTCCAGTGCTTTGAGCGCCTTTTGATGATCTAGGCGTTGAGCGAAAGCCAATAATATCGCTAAATCCGTAGAGCCTTCGAGATAGAGCACCCAACCGGTCTGTTGAGCCTGATAATAATGATCAAATCCAATTTCTCGGAGCGCCTTTTGCACTTGACTTCCCTGATCGTTAATCCGGTGAGGCGAGCCGACGAAGGCGATAACCAAATCCTTGTCGGCGGCTTCGTTCAAAAGAACTTCCGAATGACTCGCCGCAATTATCTGATTACCCTTTTCATTTGCGACATCGATAATCAGCTTGTAGATTTGACGCTGTCGAAGAATTTCCAGGTGTGCATCTGGTTCATCCAAAAGGATAATTGCGCCGGGATTCGCATACATGTACGCCAGTATCAACAGAGTTTGCTGCAAACCCCGCCCACTGGAAGATAGATCAAGGCTGGTTCCATGCTCTCGATACCCCATGACTATCTCACCCCGCTCCTCCACGTAGCGGGGTTCATCGAGTTCGGAACCGAAGAGTCCATCAATCTGGCCTACCAATTTTTCCCATAACTCAGAATCTTCATTCTGAATCTTAAAACAAAGATTCCGCAATACCTCAGCCGTGCGTCCCTCTCCCACCCGCACGTTTATAGCGCCTTGGTCGAGTCGCGTTTCCGTGGCCGCTAGACCGGACATCGGAGGAAGGAAAGCGATTTGCGTCGTGGCTGCCTCATCAGGAACCGGCATTCGTTCTGGCGTCTTGCCCTCTCCGAGCCGCAGAGGCCTACAATAGAACGACTCGGGGTTCGCGTAATCGAATTCGAGGCCGCAGGTCCATGCCTTGTCTTGGCTGACTCCCTCGACGATGAGGTCAATCCGAATATTATCCGTCCCTTGACGGTCTTCAATTTTCTGGCGGGTTCTGGTGTGGAGTTCGCGCCAAAGGAGAGCCGCGCTCGGAACGGGAATGGCGAGAAGGTCCCTGCGGTTGATGGTGACGCCCGGTCGATTCTGCGGGGTGCGTTTCCCGGAATACTTCTCTTTCCAACGCTTCAGGCCGATATCCCAAAGGGCAAGGGCCTGCATGGCGGAGGTCTTGCCAGAGTTGTTTGGGCCGATGAACACCACGGGATTCCCCAACTCGACCTCTACATCTTCAAAGCGTTTAAAGTTGCGGGCTGTAAGTTTGGTGAGCATCAGAAAACTCCTCGACGATCCACTTCATAAACCGTACGCACATACTACTTCCATAAATTTGTCTGAAAACATATCACGTTGGGCGGTGAGAATAAGGTCTTGAATACATTAAACCTGATTTTTCCAACTGAGACTAGCCCAGAGGGACGGTTACCCTCTAACCCAACCACCTCCCGGCACGCCGCCTCGATGTGCGTCTGGCCGATTTGTAAGGCGTCGTAGACCTCGTGCGGCAGACCGAACAGGTCCGCCGCCCGGCGCGCCGCCCATTTCGTCGCTTATCTCATTCGCTCCGGATTGTTTTCTATGCTGAAACTGCATTGCAATATTGAAATAATGTTATGTAATATACATTAAATTAGATTAGATTAATTTATCAGAGTCACTGATCCAGGAAATAATCGGTCAAACTGAACCTGTCGCCGGAAGCAGGCCAAATGAGGAGACGAACGAGATGAAGAAGCTGCTCACTACTTTGCTGTTAAGTATTTTGGCCGGCGCACCGGCTTGGGCGCAGAATGAATGTCGTTCGTTCTTTCAGAATGGCTCGGGTCTGATGGTCGAACCGCAGGATACCGGGATGGCGCTGTTCGAGCCCGACTGTTATGCGTGGCGCCTGTTCGTTTCTCTGAATTGGCCGTCCCGACAGGGACAATGCGGACCGGACCCGGCCAAGGCGCTGGGGGCTGACGGCGAGACCGTCTGGGAGAAATGGATACCGAAGCAAGACGTTTTCCTGCCGGGTGCGCAGAAACCCCCGTCATGGGAAAGTCATTGCCGCACGATTGTCGCAGTAAAAGCGCTGGCGCCGTCCGCCCAGTTGGCTGCGGCGCGTGCAGAGATCGTAGATTCGGCCGGTCCTAAGATAGCCTTCGTGCCTCCGAGAGGGGACATGTCGGACACGGCCGACGAAGAAGTCCGCATGAACCGCCATGCGCTCGAATTCATCACGTCACAACGCCTCTACAGTCTGGACGAACAAGTGCGTCTTGCCGCAGCAGGCGTCAAGACCATCGAGTTTCCTTTGCCCGCCAAGGAAATAAAGGCGCACTGGATTAAGCTGGAAGATCCCGCAGACCATGCGCGCTATCACACCGGCGTCGATAGTGACGGGACCGTATTTGGTCTGGTCGCATGGCATGTGACAACCAAGGATCTGCCTCGCTGGTTCTGGGCAACATTTGAACATATCGACAACGAGAGCCGGTGGCCAGAGCAATTCCCTCGCGGTTTTGCGGGATGGAGTGAGCGACCGATCGACCGGTTTGCCTGCGAAGGCAAAGCGCCTAATTGCGCCGCGATCCCGGCTGGCATCGGCTTGGAGGGTACGAAATGGGAGAACTACCGACTGAAAGCGACTCAGATTGACTGGGTCGACTCCTTTGGAGAACCGACTATCGCCGTCAATTCAAAAATTGAAGGTGGCTTTATTCAATCCCAAAGCTCGTGCATTTCGTGCCACGCGCTCGCAATGATTGGCGAGAAACCTATAACGGTGCCGTTTCGGATCATCAACCCAGATATACCCCCGGATTCGCAGGGTCGAAGCGCCAATTTCATCGGCGTCGTCGGTGCCGGGGAGCGGCGTCCGCGCCGGAACGACGTGGATAGCAACTGGAACTTCCTGCAACTCGACTTTGTATGGTCGCTGCGAGAAGCGCGGCGAGAAAACTGACAATCATTCGAACTCTAGGAGGAACACGACCATGGGACGTCCAGCGAGCTTCCGGCTGCATATTCTTCCACTATTCAGGGATTTGGATGTTCAACACATGCGACCCTATCTCGATCTCACTGACTACGAGGACGTCAAGGTCAACGCGGATGAGATTTTGAAGCGCCTCAAGTCCAAAACCAGGCCCATGCCTCCAGTTGCAGATGACGGACCCTGGCCGGAGGAGTGGATAGCTTTGTTCGAGCGTTGGATAGAAGAGGGCAAGCCGGAATAGTTCATTTGCCAGGCGCACGAGCAGCATCCGTCGCGAAATTTGAGGGGAAACCAACATGAACGTACGAAAGAACGCTCGCTGGCTGACTGACACGGAGCGGGCAAATCTCTTGAAGGCGATGATCGGATTAAAGGGACGCAATATACAGCAAGGCGCTCATAGAATGAATGTGTACGACTTCTATCCATTGGAACACCGCATCGTGCGCCGACGCAGATCGGCCCGAAATCCGAACCAGGGGCTTGGAGACGGCGGGCACGGCGGGCCGGCATTCCTTCCTTGGCACCGCGAGTGGCTGCTTCGTTTCGAGAGGGACCTCCAGTCGATCGATTCAACTGTCACATTACCCTATTGGGACCTTCTCGATCCGGTTGGAACACGTGACGTGTTGTTTCAGGACGATTTCATGGGGCCGAACGGAACGGGACGAAACGGCGAAATAATGTCGGGCTATTTTCGGGAAAGCGTCCCACAGCAAGACCGGCCTGCATGGTGGCCTGACGATGACACCGGGACCCCCTTGTCCGGGTTTCCCATTCGGCGTTCGTTGAGCGTGGAGGAACGACCTCTCGCGAGCCAGCGGTATGGATTTAACACGACAACGCTGACTCGCCAGTTCGGAATAGACAGAGCGGCGGATCCATGGACGGAGTTCCCGACTCGCCCGGATATGGAGGACCTGCTGTCGTCTCCCAACTATGCGTCTTTCCGGGCGGCTGTCGAGAATATGGATTTTCATGGATGGGGTCATGTTTGGATAGGCGGGCTGATGGGGCGGCCTGCGACATCACCAAACGACCCCATGTTCTTTCTGCATCACTGCATGGTGGATCATGCCTGGGCCCTTTGGCAGGACCGGCATGATCAAAGCCTGCCCGACAACATACCTCCTTCCCGAGCGAAGGCGCCGCATCCGGTTTACGGCCACAATATTGACGATTTGATGTGGCCATGGGACGGGTCGACCAAAACGAATTCCAGAAAAGCAGAGCCGCCGCCAAAGGCGACGTTCCCGCCGGCAGGCGCCTCCGGTCGCGCCCCGGTTTTTCCTGACGACACATTTTTGCGTCAAATCCCGGAAAGCGATACGGTCCGCGGCGAGGATGTAATTGATCATCGTAATCTGCGCGGCTCGACGGGGTATGTATATGATACTCAAATTCCCTTCGTCATTCGCAGGGAAAACGATGTATTCGCGTGGATCGACCCCTTGTTCGGTGACCTCAACTTGCTGGGAACCATCAGAGAACAGGACACGACTAACCCTTCAGACGGCGATTTGGTCCTGGCGCATGAGAATGGTCCTGGCGCATGGTTCAACGGAAATACCAAGGACTTGCATTTGGCCGGACGAATCGCGGAACAAGAGAGCGATATGGACCCGAATGCCACGGCGGGGAGTTGGGTTGCGAGTCACTACGGACAGCCTTTGGCGTACCTGGACCCAGACGGGAATCTGCATCTCAAGGGTCTTGTCCGGACGAATCAACAGGCAGCGCCGGTGAGTGTGCCTCTGCAAAATCCATCTCAAGTTTAGCCGTCGCCTTTGCGGCCTCCACCTCGTCGTCGCAGGTCCCGGGCGCCCGCCGGTACCTGACGACTATTTCCCCTCGTACTTCCCGGCGGGTCCGGACTGGTGATCGAGGTAGTATTGAAAATCATTTTTAATAGCGATTCCATGCTCTTGCCCCTACCCCACCACCTCCCGACACGCGTCCTCGATGTGCATCTGTCCGATTTGTAGGGCGTCGTAGACCTCGTGGGGGAGGCCGCTCTGGCCGAACTGGTCGGTGCCCAGGGGCCGCTGGTCGGCGCCCAGCGCGCCGCCGAGGAAGGAGAGCGCTAACGAGTGGCCGTCGAGTACCGAGACGACGGGGTTATCAAGATGTTCGTCACCCACCATCATCTCGAGGCGCGAGGGGCGGCCCGCTTTTTTCGCCTGCTTGTGCTCGGCATAGATTCTGTCCGCGCTCGTGAGGACGTAGACGTTCGCGTGCACCCCCTCGGCTTCGAGCGCGCGGGCGGCGGCGAGGGCCTCGGGCGTCATCACTCCGCTCACGAACAGGTTCACCGCGTTCACGCCTGCCCGGTAGCCGGGCGCCTCTTTCGCCGAGTGAAGCAGATAGCCGCCGCCCAGGACGTTCTCCCTCAACACCTCGCGCTTCAGGGGGTCTGCGAGCCACTCTGCGGGCAGGAGATTCTGATCCACCTGCTTCGTGCTCAAGCGCAGGTAGAATGCCGGGCAATCGGCATCACCAAGCACGCGGCCGATAGCCGAGAGCAGCAGCCACTCGACCTCGACGGCGAAGGTCGGCTCATAAGCCTCAAGCCCCGGCATCTCGAGCGAAATGGCGGGCGTCAATATGCTCTGGTGCGCGCCGCCTTCCGGCGAGAGGCTCGTGCCGCTCGGCGTCGCCACCACGATGAAGCGCCCGCCGTTATAGACCGCGTAGCGGAGCGCGTCGAGACAGCGGCTGATGAAGGTGTCGTACACCGTGCCGATGGGGCAGACCCGCACCCCGCAAAGCTCTTTCGAGACCCCGAAGGCGGCGAGCAGGAGCATGAGGTTGTTCTCCGAAATCCCCAGTTCGATGTGCCGGCCCGCAGGCGACTCCTCCCATTTTAAGAGCCGCTGCACCTGCTGTAGCGCGAAGAAATCCGCCTTGCCCTCGGGGTGGTACACGCCGCGCCGGTTGATCCAGCCGCCCAGGTTCGTGCTCACCGCCACGTCGGGCGAGGTGGTGACGATGTGGCGCGCGAGCGCATCCTCCCGCGCCAGGTTCGTCATGATGGCGCCGAACGCCTCCTGCGTGGAGGTGGTGGCGGCGAAGTTCGCCCCCACTTCCTGGGGGACGGGGTCGGGGGTTATCTCTTCTCGTGCGAGGGTGGCTCTGGCGTCGTAGCGCGCCACCGCTCGTTCGACCGCGCGTGCCTCGGCGCTTTCCGACTCCAGGGGCGCCAGTTCCTCGCCCTCGCCCAGGCCCGCGGAATCGCGCAGTTCCGCGATTTGGGCGTCTGTCAGCAGCTGGGAGTGGTTCATCGGGTCGCCCGCGATGGGAAGCCCCCAGCCCTTGATGGTGTAGGCGAGTACCATCACGGGCTTGTCCTGGACGCCGTCCGCCTCCTCGAGGGCTTCCAGGATGCACTCGATGTCGTGGCCGCCCAGGTCGGACAGGAGCGCGGGCAACTCCTCGTCCGGGTAGCGGTCCAGAAGGCCCGCCAGGCCCTTGTAGTCGCCCGCCTCACCGCGCGTGAGGCCCTCTCGTATCTCGCTGCCGCTTCTCCCGATGAGCATCTGGTACTCGCCGTTCGACATGTCGTCGATGCGCCGCCTCAGCGACCCACCGTTCCTTTGTGCGAACGCGGCCTGCAGGCGCTTTCCGTACTTGAGCTCCACCACGTGCCAGCCGTGCAGGCGGAACTGGTCGCGAATCTGCTGCGCCTTGCCGTCTGGCACGACGCGGTCCAAGCTCTGGCGGTTCAGGTCCACCACCCAGATGACGTTGCCCAGGTGCGCGACGTACTCCTCCGCCAGCGCCTCCCAGATGTTGCCCTCATCGAGTTCCGCGTCCCCCACCAGGGAGATGAAGCGCTGCGGCGGGCCCTCGCCGAAATGATCGTCGATGTAGGACTGCATGAGCGCGGCGAACGAGGCGGCCACCGAGGGCAGTCCGAGCGAGCCGGTCGAGAAATCGACGGGGTATTCATCCTTGGAGCGGCTGGGATACGCCTGCAAACCGCCGAAGGCGCGCAGGTCCCTTAAGCGCTCCATCGGCAAATCGCCCCGGAGCGCATGGGCCGCGTGAAGCACGGGCGAGGCGTGAGGTTTGATGGCGAGCCTGTCTCCCGTCTTGAGCCAGCGGAAGAACATGGCCGTCATCAGGCTCACGACGGAGGACGAACTCGCCTGGTGGCCGCCTATCTTGATGCGCTCCGAACCTTCGCGGAGGTTGTTCGCGTAATGAACGCTGTAGGTGGAAAGCCACAGGAGGCGCTTTTCGATTCTGCGCAGAATATCGGCCTCGTCCTGTTCGACGACATTTGTTTCTGCTGGAGGGTTCACGCCCATCCCTCCCTCGGGAACGCGGGGCCTGCGAAGCTACTCGCGCACCCCGGTGTGAAGCTCGGCGATGCCGCCCGTCATCGGGCGATGGCTCACCTCGCGAAAGCCCGCATCGCGCATCATCGCCGAGAGCCTCTCGGCTTCGGGAAATTCGTATACCGTGCTTGGAAGGTAATTATACGCGCTTCGGTGCGCGGAGACGAGCCTCCCCACGACGGGGAGGAGGACCCGGAAGTAAAAGGCGTACAACAGCCCGAACAGACCCACCGGATGGCCGAACTCCAACACCACGAGCCTGCCGCCTTGCCGCAGCACGCGCCCCATCTCGGCCAGACCGGCCTCGCGATCCTCGAAGTTGCGCAGGCCGAACGCGATGATCACCCCGTCGAACGCGCCATCCTGAAAGGGCAGACTCAAGCCGTCTCCCTGAATGAGAGAAAGCGGAGCATTCTGCGCCGCCGCCTTCGTCTTTCCGCGCGCAAGCATGGGATACGCGAAATCGACGCCGAAGATGCGAGCACCGCTCCCGGCCTGACGGTGCGCTTCCAGAGCCACGTCCGCCGTGCCCGTCGCCAGGTCGAGAAAACGCGCCTCTTCCCCAACCGAATCGCGCAGGAGGCTCGCCACCGCACGCTTACGCCAGAGGCGATCCACGCCGAAGCTTAGAGTTCTGTTCAGGAGGTCGTAGGTGGGCGCGATGTCCGAGAACATCGCCTGCACTTCTTTTTTCTCGATGCGGGTCAGCACGGGCGCGCTCAGCCCGCGCGGATGAGCACGTCGGCGACCGCGCCGGTTGCGATGACCACGGACACCCAGGCGTTGAGGTTGAAGAACGATATGTCCACGCGGCTCAGGTCGTCGGGCCGAACGATCCAGTGCTCCCAGAAGAGGAGGCACCCCGCCGCCGCGAGCGCTATCCAGTAAAGCGGCCCCAGGCCGAACGCCCGCCCCGCCGCAAAGAAGCAGGCCATCGTCCCCAGGTGAGCGATTGCCGAGACGATGAGCGCGCCCTTCACGCCCAGAAGACGCGGCAGGGAGTGGATGTTTTCCTCATTGTCGAAATCCACGTCCAGACAGGCGTATATGAGGTCGAACCCGCTCACCCAGAGGGTGACGCCACAGAACAGCAAAACGGGCACCAAGCCCAGGTCGCCGCGCACGGCCACCCACGCGCCCGCAGGCGCGCAACCCAGGACGAAGCCCAGGAACAGGTGCGTCGAGGAGGTGAAGCGCTTGGAATAGCTGTAGAAGACGATGCACCCCGCCACGGCGAAGGAGAGCGCGAACGCGAGCGGATTGAGCATCCAGGCCGAGAGGATGAAGAGCGCCAGAAAGCCCGCCAGCATCCCGAGGATGGATTTCGAGTGGAGCAGCGCCTGGAACTCGGCGCGGTCCTTGGTTCTCGGGTTTTTGGGGTCGATGTCCCTGTCGGCGAAACGGTTGAACGACATGGCGAAATTGCGCGCGCCCACCGCCGCCGTCACCATCCAGAACAGGATCCACGCCGAGGGGATCCCCCCGGCCGCCATCACGCCGCCCATGAGCACGAAGGGAAGGCCGAAGATGGTGTGCTCGAACTTCACCATGCGCAGGAACTGCCGGAAACTTCTCGCCATCGACGCCTCAGCCGCCAAGGCCGTACTCCTCCCAGCGCCTCGTGACGCGCTCCTTGATCTCGTCCGTCATCACGATCTCCGGCGGCCATTCGCGCTCGAAACCCTCCGACGCCCACTTGCGGGTGCCGTCCACCCCCACCTTGCTGCCCACGTGGAGGCGCGGCGCGGCGTGTTCGAGCGCGTCCACGGGGCCGTCGACGAACACCATGTCGCGCCTCGGGTCGATGCTTCCGAGCACCTTCCAGGAGACCTCGCTGATGTCGTGCACGTTCACGTCCTCATCCACGATGACGATCACCTTCGCCAGCGCCATCTGCCCCATCCCCCACAGGGCGTACATCACCTTCCGCGCGTGGTAGGGATAGGACTTGCGTATCGAGACGATCACCATGTTGTGGAACACGCCCTCGGCGGGCATGTGCACGTCCACGATCTCAGGCAACTGCATCTTCATGAGCGGCAGGAAGATGCGCCCCGTCGCCCCGCCGAGCCAGTAGTCCTCCATCGGCGGGCGGCCCACGATGGTGGTGGGGTAGATGGCCTGGCGCTTCCTCGTGATGGCCGTGACGTGGAAGACGGGGTAATCGTCCGCCAGGGAATACCAGCCCGTGTGATCGCCGAAGGGTCCTTCTTCCCTCAACTCGCCGGGGTTCAGGTAGCCCTCCACCACGATGTCCGAATCCGCGGGCACCTCCACGTCTACCGTCTTGCACTTGACCAGTTCGGCGCTCTTTCGCCTTAAAAAACCCGCGAGGTTCAGTTCGTCTATCGCGGGCGGGAGCGGCGCGCTCGCCGCGTAGACATAGACGGGGTCGCCGCCCAGGGCGATGGCCATCTCCATGCGCGCGCCCATCTTCGTGCTGTCCTGGAAGTTCTGCGCCCCGTCGTGGTGTAAGTGCATGTGCATGCCGGCGGTCTTCTCGTCGAAGAACTGCACGCGGTAGAGGCCCACGTTCCGCCGGCCCGTCCGGGGATTTCGCGAGTAGATGTGCCCGAAGGTGATGTAGCGGCCCGCGTCCTCGGGCCAGCACTTGATGGCGGGAATCGAGAAGAGGTCCGGGTTTTCGGTCTCGACGATCTCCTGGCACGGCGCAGAACTCACCGACTTGGGCGAGAAGGACGCGAGCCGCGCGAGCTTGGGCAGCATCTTCACCTTCTCGATGATGCCCTCGGGCGGCTTGATCTCCAGAAGCTCCGCCACCTCGTCCGCCACCGCGTCCATGCTGTCGACGCCGAGCGCCATCTTCATCCTGAGGTCTGAAGCGTAGGCGTTGATGAGGACGGGAACGTCGTATTCGCGCCCGTCCGGGGCGACCGGCTTTTCGAACAACAGGGCGGGGCCGCCGCTCTTCACCGAGCGGTCGGCGATCTCGGTGATCTCGAGTTCGATATCCACCGGAACCCTGACGCGGCGCAACTCGCCCGCGCGCTCCAGGGAATCGACGAATTCTTTGAGGGAGGCGTACGCCATGACTTATGGGAAAAACTACTCGATGACCTTGGGGACGCGGAAATGGCCCTTTGCGAAATCGGGCGCCATCTTCTCCATGTTCTCGATGGGGGGGTCGGTGACCGCATCCTCGCGGAACACGTTCACGATGTCGAGAACGTGCGAGGTGGGCGCTACGCCGTCGGTGTCCACCTCGTTCAGCTTGGCGATGTGCTCCAGTATCGCGCCGAGCTGTCCGGTGAACTTCTCGACCTCATCCTCGCTCAGGTTCAGCCGCGCCAGCCGGGACACGTGAATCACGTCTTCTCGCGAAATCGACATCTCTTCCCCCTTTGCGCCCTTATACCG
>VXPH01000203.1 GCA_009839615.1 Nitrospinota bacterium | reverse complement strand
GTGCCTTTCCCAGTCGGAGGGGTATCGCCTTCACCCCCTCATCAGATGGGTAGAAACGATGTCTCCCCGACGAGGGACTTTTTCAACAACCCCCTCTCCGCCGCTCCGCGCTCAGGAACCCTTCTTCAGCGCCTGGACGTCGTTCTGCGCGGGGTCGTTGGGGTGCACCCTGTCGGGCATGATGTAGGGGGCCTGCATCTCGAAGATGTCCTGCGTGCGGCAGTACCGGGGCCCGCCCAGCCTGCCCACGGGCTGGAGCTTGGCGGGGTCGATGTATACCTTCTCCTCATCGGTGAGTATCAGGTCCTCGCGAACGTGCCAGCGCAGCACCTCCCCGATGATGAGGTGCGTCACCCACTCCTCACCGAAGGGAATCATGCGCTCGAAGCGGCACTCCATCGCCACGGGGGCGTCCTTGATGCGCGGCGCGTCCACGAGGTCTGCGGGAACGGTCTCCAGGCCCGCCGCCTCGAACTCGCTCTCATCGGGCGCGTAGTTGCCCGCGCAGACGTTCATCGCCTCCTCCCAGCCGTTCACCACCGTGTGGATGACGTAGCCTTTGGTGTCCAGGATGTTGCGCGCGGTGTCCTTGGGCTTGTTCTCGCGCTCGCCGACGGATATGGACGCCATCGGCGGCTGGTGCGACACCATGGTGAAGAAGCTGAAGGGGGCGAGATTCGCCACGCCGTCCTCGCTTATCGTACTCACCCAGGCGATGGGCCGGGGGACGACCGAGCCGATGAGCAGGCGGTAGATTTGGGAGTGGTCTATCTCGCGGGCATCGAAGACGCGGTAGTTCATGATTTGTCCTTACCTCGTGAGGGGGGAGGGCGCGGGTTCGCTGTCTGCGTATTCGAGCCGCGCGGGGTTCGTGTCTTGTAAGAGCGGCATCACCTCGCGCCCGAAAATCCCGGCTTCTTCGAGATGCGGCCAGCCGGAGAGGATGAAGTTGCGAACCCCTAAGTCGACGTATTCCTTCAAGGCTTTCGCCAGCATCTCCGGCGTGCCGACCAGCATGGCGGCTGCGCCCGAGCGCACCTTGTTCACCCCCATCCAGAGGGTATCGGTGAGCCAGGGGGAGCCGCCCTCATACAACTCGTTCATGCGGCGCTGGCCCTCGCTCTCGGAGCGGTTTCGCTGGTCGGCCCACATCCGCGTGTTCTCGAGCGCGCTCTCATCGAGCAAAGCCTCCGCCGCGCGGCGGGCTTCTTTCTTCGACTCACGGCACATCACATGGAGCCTGAGGCCGAAGCGCAGATCGTCGCGGCCGATTTCCGCAGCACGGCGGCGCATGTCGGCGGCGTCCTCGGCCACTTGTTCGGGCGCTACCGCCCACATCATGTGTACGTCGGCGTGCTTCGCGCCCACGCGGCGGCCCGCTTCGGAGCTTCCGCCCAGGAATATCGTGGGATGCGGCTTCGATACGGCTTTGGCGTAGAGCGTGGCGTTTTCGATCTGGTAGTACTTCCCCGAATAGCTCACCGGTTCATCGCTCGTCCAGAGCGCCTTCACGACGTCCAGGAACTCCTCCGTGCGCGCGTAGCGCTCCGCATGAGCGAGGTGATCGCCGTAGCGTTTCTGATCCACAGGGGTCGAGCCGGTCACCACGTTCACCGTGAGCCGTCCGCCCGTTACGGCGTCGTACGTGTTTGCCTGCTGGGCGGTGAGGACGGGGCTCGTGAGCCCGGGCCGGAAGGCCACGCAGAACTTGATGCGGTCCGTGCGCTGGGCGACGGCGAGGGTGATCATCCAGGCGTCGAGGCAATGGGAGCCCGTCGGCACGAGCAGGTTCACGAAGCCGGCGTTTTCCGCCGCGCGCGCGACTTCGCTCATGTATTCCACCGTCGGGGGACGCTCGGGCGTTTTGGCGTTGATGGTGTGCCCGTCGCCGTACCTTCCCGTCGGCAGAAACCATGCGTATTCGGTGGAGGTCAACTTCGCTCATCCTTCGCGATGCGGACGGAAAAGGGCGGCCCGCTGCATGGGCCGCCCGCGTGTCCTCGTATCACCCTGCAAGCCCCCCGCTCGGGGGGCTGTTGAAAAAGTCCCCGAAGCGGTGGGAGTATGATGGTTTTGTAGGGGCGGACCCGTGTGTCCGCCCGTTGCGTTCGCCGTGTTTTATCATTCCGTTATCATGATGGATACCTAAAAGCGGGCGGACACACGGGTCCGCCCCTACGATCATCATTCGGAGGGTTATGTGGAGCGCTCCCGAGGAGGGAGTGCCACCTACGGACCAAACCCGATCGAAGAGGGTTTTTCAACAACCCGCTCGGGGGGCGTATCCTCAGGCCCTTCGACTAGGCGGTAGCCGCCTCGGCCTTCTGCTCGGCGAGCAACTCGTCGAGCAATTCCTCGACGCGATCCGCCTCCATCCAGTCGGACTTATAGGCGATCCTGCCCTCCTTATCCACGATGAACGTCATGTTCGGCATGCGGCCGAAGGCGTGCACCACGCTCTCGTCCAGGTCGTCGATGAGCACGGGCACCTTCATCCCGAATTCTTCGACGAGTTCCTGCGCGTATTGCTTCTTGTGCTCATAGGAGGTGTGCTGCGCGTATTTCTTGAAATGGCTCGTCTCTCCCGCATGGGGTTCTTTCGAATACACGACGAAGAAGACCACGTCCTCATCCTTGTACTTTTCCTGCAAATCCTCGACGCCGGCCACCTGCCGGCGGTAGGGAGGTCACGTGATGGCCCCGAACTCGATGACGATGTTCTTCTTTCCGAAGAAGTCCGACAGGTCGAACGCGGCGTCGTCGGTGGTCTTGAGGCGGACGCCTGGCATCGGATCGCCCGGCTTCAGGGTGTCGCGGAACGCCTCCTTGCGCTGTTTGCGGTAGCCCATGAGCATCCGCTTGGCGAACGCCACCTTGTCGATGTAGAACGTGCTCCAAAGCCCGAACAGCGGACCCGGCGGCCTGTCGAACTCATCCGATACTCGCATAATCGCTCCAGATATGAGGGTGGATAGACGCCAGCCCATTAAAGACGAACGGGGGGAGATAAGCAAGGGGAAGGAGGGTAAACATAGAGAACAGCCAAGTGGCGCCCATCTCCTGGAAAATTCGCTGAATTTCGTGTATATTTCGTTTCGCACAGGCGGCGTATCAATTGCTCTCCCCCCGAAGGAAGTCCGCATGACAATCCGCTTCGAGATGAACGAAGACAAGGCCATCGAGGTGTTGACCTGGCTGGCGAACGAACAGCCGGGGATCGGTGCGTTTCACGTCTCGAAGGTTCTCTATTATGCGGACAAGGAGCACCTGAACCGCTACGGCAGGCCCGTTTTGGGGGACACGTATATCCGAATGGAATTCGGCCCCGTGCCTTCGAAAACATACGATCTGATCAAGAAAGAGAAACTGAAGCTTAGCGTCCTCAAGAAATTCAGGGAGGCCGTCGATGTACGCGGAGGATTTCGGCACTTGCATCCCCTGCGAGCGCCGGACATGCAGATGCTCTCACGGACGGACCTCGAATGCCTCACGAACGCGCTCAAAAAATACGGAACCCGCGATTTCGGAGTCCTGAGCAGGATTTCACACCGCGAGACCGCATGGGCGGAGGCGCCGGAAAACGGGCCGATGGATTACGAGCACATGATCGAGCAAGGACCCAACCAGAAAGAGATCATTCAAAACCTCAAAGAGCATTCGCACCAAATCGCATTCTAGGGGATGCGCTCCGGCGATGTTTTTCACTACCATAGCCGCATCACCAGGCCGCCGAAAGACAAGTTCGTCATCTGTGTCTGTCCCGAAGAATTTCTGTTCTTTTTCATCAACTCCCATCCACCCATAGCGGAAGGCGCGGGGGTCGAAATTAGTCCAGCCGATCTTCCCTGTCTGAGCCGCGTATCTTATGTCGATACGTCCATGATGATCATGGTTTATCCCGACGAACTGGATGAAAGGTCGGCGCGAGGCGGGATATCGCCGCCCTTGCGCCGAAGGATTGCGGCGTGCGCCCGAAGCCACGGGATTCTTCCGGAGAGATTCCTGGGGATACTGGAGAGAAATTTTCATACATAACTTTCTAATTGATTCCCTTGGGTCGGGTTGTATATATCTCCCCTCGCCCCCCAAATTCACGCCGCCCCGTGAATCTGATATGCTCGGGCCGTGGGTCCCCAAGTCTCGCGCCGCGCCGCCGCCGGATGATCGAACCAGCCGCATTCTCCCCCAGGGAGGGGACGATGAACAAGAAAACGCAGTTCTCCATCGGTTATTTCCTCTTCATCTTCATCATCATGTCCCTGATCCACACGCTCTTCTTCCAGGGGGCGCGCTACCAGCGCATCCCCTACAACGAGTTCCGCGCCATGCTGAAAGAAGGCGACGTGGAGCGCGTCGACATCCGGGGCGACCGGCTGCAGGGTGTCCTCAAGAGACGCGACGCGAACGGGGGGCAGCGGTTCTTCGAGACGGCCAAGGTGGCCGACCCCGAGCTCATCAAGCTGCTGGAGGGCGCGGGCGTCACCTTCCAGGGCCAGTTCGAGCCGCCCTGGCTGGTGCAGGTGTTCACGAGCTGGGTGCTGCCGCTCGGGATTCTCTTCGCCATCTACGCCTTCGTGCTGCGGCGAATGGGCCCCGGCCAGGGGGTGATGGCCTTCGGCAAGAACAAGGCGAAGATTTTTGCGGAAAAGGAAGTGGGGGTGCGCTTCGAAGACGTCGCGGGCGTGGACGAGGCCAAGGCGGAGCTCGCCGAGGTGGTGGATTACCTCAAGAATCCCGACCGCTATCTCCGCCTGGGCGGCAAGATTCCGCGCGGCGTCCTGCTGGTGGGGCCTCCCGGCTGTGGCAAGACGCTCATGGCGAAGGCCGTGGCGGGAGAGGCGGGGGTCTTTTTCTTCAGCATCAGCGGGTCCGAGTTCGTGGAGATGTTCGTGGGCCTGGGGGCCGCGCGCGTGCGCGACCTGTTCGAGCAGGCGATGGAGAAGGCCCCCTGCATCGTCTTCGTGGACGAGTTGGACGCGCTCGGCAAGGCGCGCGGCGTGGGCAACATCGCGGGCGGGCACGACGAGCGCGAGCAGACGCTGAACCAGCTCCTGGTCGAGATGGACGGCTTCGACACCCGAAAGGGGGTCATCATCATGGCGGCGACGAATCGGCCCGAGATTCTGGACCCCGCGCTCCTGCGTCCGGGGCGCTTCGACAGGCAGGTGCTGGTCGACAAGCCGGACCTGAGCGGCAGGAGGCATATCCTGGAAGTGCACACGAAAGTGCTCGTGCTGGGCCAGGATGTCGATATCGAGCGGCTCGCCGAGATGACGCCCGGCCTCTCGGGGGCGGACCTCGCCAACCTCGCGAACGAGGCCGCGCTGCTCGCGGCGCGCCACGACCGCGACGCGGTGATGATGGCCGACTTCGAAGAAGCCTTCGAGCGCGTGGCGGCGGGTCTGGAGAAGCGATCGCGCGTCATGACGAACGAGGAGCGCCGCCGGGTGGCCTACCACGAACTTGGCCACGCCATGGTAGCCGAACTCGTCGGCACGGCGGACCCGGTGCAGAAGGTCTCGATCATCCCGAGGGGCCTCGCCGCCCTCGGCTACACCCTGCAGCGCCCCACCGAGGATCGCTACCTGCTCTCGAAAAAGGAGCTTGAGGACAGGATCGCCGTCCTGCTCGCGGGCCGCGCGGCGGAGGAGGTGGTGTTCGGGGAAGTCTCCACGGGGGCGCAGAACGATCTCCAGCGCGCGACCGACATGGCCCGCTCGATGGTGACCGAATACGGCATGAGCGAGCGCTTCGGCCCCCACGCGATGGGCGGCGCGCCGCGCTCCTTGTTCCTGGGCGGGGGGAACGGCGCCTCCCATCTCGACATCAGCGAGGCGACCATGCGCGAGGTGGACGAGGAGGTGGAGAAGATACTGGACGGCGCCTCTGCCCGCGCGTGGGAGATTTTGCAGGAAAGGCGCGACGACCTCGAAGCCCTCACCGCGCGCCTGCTGGAGCAGGAGACCATCGGCGGCGACGAACTCCGCACCGCCCTCGGCGTGGCGGAAGCGCGGGAGGGAGATTCGGTTTCCTGATCCTCGTCACGAAGTCCGCAGGGACAGGTCGCGACCTGTCCCTGACACCGTAAAGCGACTCCGCCCCCTAATCCTCATCACTCAGCGTAAACGCCCCGTCGCTCGCGGGGATGTAGGTCTCGGGCAGGCCGAGTTCCTTCTTCACGATGTTCGTTCCGCGCGCGAGGGCCACCATCTTGTAGAACGCGTGGCGGCGGCTCATGCCCTCGCGCCCGAAGCCGCAGTCGGTCGAGATGCAGAGCCGCTCGGCGGGAATCGTCTCCAAGGCCTTCCGGATAAGGGCGGCCACCTCCGCGGGACGCTCCACCTGCAGCCCCCGGTGGTTGATGACGCCGATGGCCACCTTGGGCCTGGTGATGCGCTTTCCGATTTCGCCTAAGTCCATCCCGCCCGTGCTCGCGCACTCGAAGGTGAGCACGTCCACGTCCAGTTCGTTCATGTATTCGAGTGCGGGCGCGTAGCTCTTGGAGGACTCGTAGAAGCGCTGCTGGGCGGGGTTGCCCCAGCAGGTGTGGCACCAGAGCTCCAGCTTGTCTCTTAAGCCCGCCACGCTCCTGTTGAACGCATCCACGTAGAACTCCATCGACATCTCCGAATCCTCGGCGTGGAAATCGAAGCGGTGCACCCAGGGTTCCTCCACCTGGAAAACCTGGCATCCCGCGTCCGCCAGGCGATGGAATTCGGCGTGCATGATCTCGCACAGATCGAGGCAGAGCTCGCGCCTGTCGTCATAGAACTCGTTCGAGACGATGGACTCCACGCAATCCGCGCTGATGGAGCCGAACTTGAGCGGCTTGTCCGTCATCGCCTGCGCGCAGCGCCACATCTGGGCGTATTCGAGCGGGCCTTCGCCCACCTTGCCGGTGACCTTGGGCAGCATCCGGGCTTCCAGCACCTCGAACATGATCTCCCCCGGCACGGACCCGCCCCAGGTGGCGTGGCTCCTCGAGGTCTCATAGCCCGAGAAGCCGCTCAGCCTGTCGACGATGTAGCCCACCCAGTCGCGCCCGCCCACGTTCGTGTCGAAGCGCGCGTCGCCGTCGGTCACGATGTCCAGCCCCGCGCGCTCCTGATCGCGGATGACGCAAGATACGTTGTCGAGATACTGCTCGCGGAAATCCGCGTCGATCATCGCTTCGCGGAACGTCCTGCGCCCGATGTTCTGGCGGAACCAGGCCGGCCGGGGCAGGGAGCCCGTGATGGTGGTGGGAAGTATGAGGTCACTCGTGGCGATGTACATGTCGATTCCTCCGCTCGAAATGGTTTCGGCGAATCATCTTGTCCGGATAGGCTTCATGCCGCTGCTGAATGTTTCCTCATCATGCTTATCACCTGTGCGTCCTAGAGCTTCATGAGCTTCGCGGGCGTCTCGCGCAGGATTTGGTTCTGCGCTTCTTCGCTGAGGCCCGCTCCCTCCACGTAATCCACGACGCGCTGCTGCATCATGTCGTAGGGGTAGTCCGTGCCGCATACCACGCGGTCGGCCCCCACCTCGTCGACCATCCATTTGAGGGCCGAGGGGTTGAAGGTGATGACGTCGAAATAGAGGTTCTTGAAATAGTGCCTCGGCGGGTGCGGCGTGTGTACCTTGGTTTCCGGCCGCACGTTCCAGCAGTGCTGGATGCGCCCGACCGCCCAGGGGAGGTTTCCGCCCGCGTGGGCGAGCAGGAGCTGGAGGTTCGGATAGCGCTCGAAGTGGCCCGAGAGGATGAGCCGCGTCGCCGCGATTGTGGTGGACAGCGGGTTGCCGATGCAGTTCGCCATGTAATAGGGGAACAGCGCCTTGAGATCCGCGAAATCCGGATGGATGAACACCAGCGCGCCGAGCCGCTCCGCCGCCGCCCAGAATTCCTCGTACTGGGGTTCGTCCAGCGCGTGGGAGCCGATGCGATCCGAGATGATGCAGCCGAGCAGGCCCCGCCCCATCGCGCGCTCCAGCTCGGCGGCCGCGGCCTCGCCCCCGTTCTGCATGGGCAGGTTGCAGAGACCCCGGAAGTGGGCGGCGTTCTGGTTGCAGAAATCGACCACGCCGTCGTTCTGGATCCGGATGATCTCCTCGCCTGCAGCACCTCCGATCCAGTAATAGAACGTGGGCGGCGGCGGGGAGGCCAGCGCCATCTCGAGCCTGTCCGCCTTCATGTCGCTCAGCTTGCGCTCGGCGTCTGCGAGTTGCACCGCCCAGTTCTCCTCCGTCATCTTCGCGTTGTACCTGGAGGAGACGGGCGGGAAGAACCCCTCGAAGCTGTCGGCGTGCTGGGGGCGTCTTTCGCGCTCTTTGGCGGCAAGCGCTTCCGCCGCCGGGATGTAGATGTGATGATGCAGATCGATGTTGGGCAAGGGTGCTTCCCTCCGTTTGGGTTCTATCGGGGCGTCTTCGCGCCCGCCTGGTTGTAGAAATGCTGATGACCTTTTCGGAGAGAGTAGAATCTGGCGAATCCTGCGTCAATCGAGATTCGCGCCCGCCGATTGACGGCCATGATTCTGGGTGAGAAACTTCCAGCTAGCGCTCGAAGGGCGCGCCGGCGGTAATGTTCCGGCTCCCGGCCTTGCGTGGAGGGGACGATTCCGGTGAATGGCGAGGACGCTCCCAGGCTGCCGCGCTCCTATGAGGGGCTGCGCACCCTGCAAGGCGAATTCGCGCGCTACCAGGAAGAAGCATTCCCGGAGCGCGAACCCCGATTTTTCGCCCTGGAGCTTGCGGGCGAGACGGGCGAACTCGCGAACCTGGAGAAAAAGGAATGGAAGGGCCGCGAAATCGACTTGGCGGCCTATACGGACGAGGCGGCGGATGTCATGATCGCCGTCATGAACTACGCCAATGCGCGGGGGATCGATTTGGGCGAGGCCGTTTCGGATAAAATGGCCAAGATCGAGCGCATCAGACAGGAGCAGCCCGAGAGATAGACCGCGGTACCCCGCAGTTTTCCGGTTCGGCGCTTGGGGCGGCGTCGAAAATAGTGAGAAACTAAAAAAGAACCGCTGAACCAGTGTTCTGCGCAGCAGAGCGGAAAGGATGAGATTCGATGTCAGGCCTCCCGACGGAGCCGGCCGACCTCGCCGATGTGCAGGCGAGTTCCGATGAGCGCAACGTCAAGATAGACAAGGTGGGTGTCAAGAACATCCGCTACCCCATCGTGGTGAAGGACCGGGCGAAGGACGCCCAGCACACCATCGGCAACGTGAACATGTACGTGGACCTGCCGCACCACTTCAAGGGCACCCACATGAGCCGTTTCCTGGAGGTGCTGAACGAGCACACCGACGCCATCGGCGTGGACAGCGTGCCCTCGCTCCTGCAGACGATTCGCGAGCGCCTGGACGCGCAGACGGCGCATTTTTCCGTCACCTTTCCCTACTTCATGCAAAAGGCGGCCCCCGTGACGGGCGCGGAGGGACTGATGGCCCTCGAATGCGGCTTCGAGGCTTCCGCCGGCGCGACGGACGACTTTGTTCTCAGCATCATGGTGCGAATCGCCACCCTGTGTCCGTGCTCGAAGGAGATCAGCCTGCGCGGCGCGCACAACCAGCGGGGGCACGTGCGCATCAAGGTGCGCTTCGACGGGGAGTTCTGGATAGAGGAACTCGTCGAGGTCGCCGAGAGCGCGGGAAGCTGTGCGCTCTATCCGATCCTGAAGCGCGAGGACGAGAAGTTCGTCACCGAGACGGCTTTCGACAACCCCCGCTTCGTGGAGGACGTGGTGCGCGAGGCGGCCCTCCTGCTCAGAAACGACAAGCGCATCCGGTGGTTCCAGGTGGAGGTCGAGAATTTCGAGTCCATCCACGACCACAACGCCTACGCCTTCATCGAGGAAGAGGTGAAGCGCGAGGGGTAGTTCGTTTCGGGCATGCAAGAACGCCGAAGATCAAAGGGAGAAGTAGTACTTCCCGTCCCACCCCGCGATCATGAAGATGCCTCTGTCGATGATGTCCCTTCCGAGAAGTCCCTGGTATCTTGATGTGTCCCCGAGGTATTCCATCACCTGAATGTTCTGTACGGGTAAGGTTTGCGCTTCGGGGCCTTGCGTTCTGGCCGGCTTGGTAAAGGGAATCAGCATATCAACGAGATAGGTGTTCAGGCTGGCAGTACCGGAAGCGACGACGACAGATTCTTTTCCGAGGGAACGTAACCCGATTCGCTTGGCGAGTTCGGGAGAGATACAGGTGATGGAAGCACCAGTATCGATCAGCAAATCCGCTCCTGAAGTTCGCCCCTCTTGAGAGGACAACGCTCCCGCTTGTGTGAAGAGAATGTGCATTACAGGGCCGACGGCAGGATCATACTGAAACGACATGGACGGCATGCGAAAAAATCCCCAGATCGACGGCTTGTTTGGTTATCTTCTGGACGGAGAATAAATCGTCGTCGTATTTCTCTTTGGCGAAGACCACCGCGTCATGTACGGAATCGAAAATATGCACCACTTTCTCACCCCGCATGAGGGCGAATCTTCCGTTATGCTCCTCGATTAGTTCCGGGAGCAGTTTCTGGAAAGCCTCATAATTATTGTCCACTTCGGTCTGAATGGCGGGATGATCCATCATCACTCCTTCCCGAATCTCTCAGGGTAATATCCATGTGGAATAAGTTCCCGATCACCTTCTCACCATATAGAAGTCTTACGCATAATATCTGACCTCATGTTCTAGTATACTATACCATCCTCGATGTGATTTCACGGCGAACTTCAGGCCGACGGATGAGAATTCCTCTCTCACCACTAAGGAAGCGGCGGTATTCCATTTGCTGCGCGGCCGCACTCGAAATCCCCTCATCAAATTTTTCGCTTTTCTCGCGTCGGAAAATCGCTTATAACCATCTTTTGGTTTGAATCTTTAAGCGTTTGATTCGGGACGGTTTATGGACGTACAAACACGAGACAGGCGGATAGACGCCCTCATGGAGCTTATCGCGTCGCGCATCGTGATCATCGACGGCGCGATGGGGACGATGCTCCAGGAGGAGAATCTGGATGAGGCCGCCTACAGGGGCGAGCGCTTTGCCGACCACCCTTGCGACTTGAAGGGCAACCACGATCTGCTCAGCATCACGCAGCCCGATGTCGTCAGACGGGTTCACGACGATTTCCTGGAAGCGGGCGCGGACATCATCGAGACCAATTCGTTCAACTCGACGGCCATATCCATGGCGGACTACCAGATGGAGGAGGTGGTTTACGAGATGAGCGAGGCCTCCGCGCGCCTGGCCCGCGAGGCGGCGGACGCCTTCGAGCGCGCGCACCCGGGAGAGCCGCGCTTCGTGGCCGGGGTCCTGGGACCCACGAACCGCACCGCCTCCATCTCGCCGAGGGTGAACGAGCCGGGTTTCCGGAACATCAGCTTTGAAGAGCTGGTCGCGGCCTACACCACTTCGATTCGCGGCCTCATCGCGGGCGGCGCCGACCTGCTCCTGGTCGAGACCGTCTTCGACACCCTGAACTGCAAGGCCGTGATGTTCGCCGCCGAGCAGTATTTCGAGGACGAGGGCGTTCGCGTTCCCGTCATGATTTCGGGGACCATCACCGACGCGAGCGGGCGCACGCTTTCGGGCCAGACGACCGAGGCGTTCTGGAACTCGGTCGCGGGCTATCGGCCCATCTCCGTGGGGCTCAACTGCGCCCTGGGAGCCGAGGACCTTCGCCCCTACATACGCGAGCTATCCCGCGTGGCCGACGTCCCCGTGAGCATTTATCCGAACGCCGGTCTCCCCAACGAGTTCGGCGGATACGACGACACGCCTGAGTACATGGCCGAGGTGCTCGCCGAATTCGCCCAGAGCGGCTTTCTGAACTTGGTGGGCGGCTGCTGCGGCACCAGGCCCGCGCACGTCCGCGCGATCAAGGAAGCGGTCGAAGGCTTCGCCCCGCGCCGGATCCCCGAGATTCCGCCGCGCTGCCGCCTGAGCGGCCTGGAGCCATTGAACATCGGCCCCGAGACGGGGTTCGTGAACGTGGGTGAGCGCACCAACGTGGCGGGCTCGGCGCGCTTCGCCAGGCTGATCCGCGAGGGCGACTACGAGAAGGCGCTCGAGGTCGCCCGCCAGCAGGTGGAAAACGGCGCCCAGCTCATCGACGTGAACATGGACGAGGGGATGCTCGACTCCGAAGAGGCGATGACCACCTTCCTGAGGCTCATCGCCTCAGAGCCCGACATCAGCCGCGTGCCCGTGATGATCGACTCCTCCAAGTGGGAGGTCATCGAGGCGGGGCTCAAGTGCCTGCAGGGAAAGCCCATCGTCAACTCCATCAGCCTGAAAGAGGGAGAGGAGGCCTTCATCGAGCAGGCGCGGCTCGTGAAGCGCTACGGCGCCGCCGTTCTGGTGATGGCCTTCGATGAGACAGGCCAGGCGGAGAGCGTGGAGCGCAAGTTCGAGATTTGCGAGCGGGCGTACGGGATTCTCACGCGCGAGGTCGGCTTCTCGCCCAACGACATCATCTTCGACCCCAACATCTTCGCCGTCGCCACCGGCATCGAGGAGCACAACGCATACGCCGCCGCCTATTTCGAAGCAGTCGCGCGCATCAAGACCGAACTCCCCGGCGCGCTCGTGAGCGGGGGGGTGAGCAACGTGTCTTTCTCCTTCCGGGGCAACAACGGCGTGCGCGAGGCCATGCACTCGTCCTTTCTCTACCACGCCATCAAGAACGGGATGGACATGGGCATCGTGAACGCGGGGCAGTTGGCGGTGTATCAGGAAATTCCAGGGGACCTTCTCGAAAGAATCGAGGACGTGCTCCTGAACCGCCGCGCGGACGCCACCGAGCGCTTGCTCGAAGTAGCCGAGGGCGTGAAAGGCAAGGCGAAATCGCGCGCGGAGAATTTGGCCTGGCGCGAACGGCCCGTGAACGAACGTCTGTCCCACGCGCTGGTGGAGGGGATAACGCAGTACATCGTGGAGGATACCGAAGAGGCGCGCCTCGCGGCTGCGCGTCCCATCGAGGTCATTGAGGGCCCGCTCATGGACGGCATGAACGTGGTGGGCGAGCTTTTCGGTTCGGGCAAGATGTTCCTGCCCCAGGTGGTCAAGAGCGCGCGGGTGATGAAGACCGCCGTCGCGCATCTGGTCCCCTTCCTCGAGGCGGAAAAGGTCGATGGCGAGGAGACCTCGAACGGCAAGGCGCTTCTCGCCACCGTGAAGGGGGACGTTCACGACATCGGCAAGAACATCGTGGGCGTCGTGCTCCAGTGCAACAACTACGAGGTCATCGACTTAGGCGTCATGACCCCTTGCGCGAAGATCCTCCAGACCGCGCGCGAGGAGGGAGTGGACGTCATCGGGCTGAGCGGCCTCATCACCCCCTCGCTCGATGAGATGGTGACCGTGGCGGGCGAGATGGAGCGCCTGGGCTTTGAGGTTCCCCTCCTGATCGGCGGGGCGACGACCTCGCGGGTGCACACCGCCGTCAAGATCGCGCCCGGCTACAGCGGGCCGACGGTCTACGTGGAGGACGCGTCGAGGAGCGTGGGCGTGATGAGCAGCCTGATGAGCGATTCACAACGCGAGGAATTCTTGGCCGCAAGGCGCGAGGAGTACGAAGGCGTGCGCGAACGCCACGAGGCGCGGCGCGCCCATGCGGAGTTCTGCTCTTTGGAGGAAGCGCGCGAGAACCGCCTGCGAATCGACTGGGCGGAAGCCGCGCCGCCCGTCCCGAGCGTTCAGGGGGTGCGTGTTTTCGAGGACCATCCGCTGGCGGACTTAAGGGACCGCATCGACTGGACACCGTTTTTCCGGACCTGGGAGCTGAGCGGCTCCTATCCCGCGATACTCAAGGACCCGGTGGTGGGCGAGGCGGCGCAAGGCCTCTACCGCGACGCGCAGGAGATGCTTGAGCGCATCATCGAGCGGCGATCGCTCAAGGCCAGGGCGGTCATGGGCCTGTTCCCGGCGAATTCTGCCGGCGACGACGTGGAGATATATGCGGATTCAGAGAGAAGCGAGGTGGTCGCCGTGGCACGCTTCCTGCGTCAGCAGATGCGGAAATCCTCGAGCGGCCCCAACATGTGCCTCGCCGATTTCGTGGCCCCCAAAGAAAGCGGGGTGGCGGATCACATCGGCGCATTCGTCGTGACGGCGGGTCTGGGTGTGGACGAGGCGGCGGGCGCGTATGAGCGGGCGAACGACGATTACGGCGCCATCATGATAAAGGCCCTCGCCGACAGGCTGGCCGAGGCGTTCGCCGAGCGCCTCCACGAGCGCGTGCGCAAGGAGTTCTGGGGATACGCCGCAGACGAGGGGTTGAGCAACGAGGCGTTCATCTGGGAGAGATACCAGGGCATCCGGCCCGCGCCGGGTTATCCGGCGTGTCCGGATCATACCGAAAAGCAGACGCTCTTCGACCTCATCGACGCAGGCGCCAATGCGGGCGTGAAGCTCACGGAGAGCTTCGCCATGTGGCCCGCCGCCTCGGTGAGCGGATGGTATTTCGCGCATCCCGAGGCGCGGTATTTCGGCGTGGGCCGGATCGGCCGGGATCAGGTGCGCGACTACGCCGAGCGAAAGAGGATGGAACCCGCCTTCGTCGAGCGGTGGCTCGCGTCTTCACTGAACTACGAGGTCTCCCGCGCGGGGCGCGACGCGGAGGCGGTTCCCGAAAGCGAAGCGTCCGTCGAGCGCCGCTCTCCCCTGATTCCCTGATATGCCTCCGCCCTTTCGTCTTCCGCCCCGATGAATAGCCGCGTTGGGATTTCGCCGTTGACGGCCCGCCCGTGCGCGGCTAGATTGAGAGGCGCGCAATCCCGGCCCGGGGGACTCTCTGCGGGCGGTGGATTCAGGAGTGGTTTTCGCGTATAAGCCTTTGTTCGCCAAGGGGATGCGAGGGTGGCGGAACTGGTAGACGCGCTGGATTTAGGATCCAGTGCCTTCGGGCGTGGGGGTTCGAGTCCCCCCCTTCGCACCAATGGCTTTGATTTTATTCATATTCTTGGATTTGTGATTCTGGAGAGTGAGGCATGACTGGCACCGTGAGCGATATCGACGCCTGCACGAAGCGTCTCGAAGTCGCCGTACCGCGGGCGGAGGTCGCCGACGAGATAGAGCGCGCCTACAGGCGGCTCTCGGGGCGCGTGAAGATGAAGGGCTTCCGGAAGGGGAAAATCCCCCGCCGCGTGCTCGAGCGCTACTACGGCGAGGAGGTACAGGCCGAAGTCCTGAACCACGTGATATCGACTTCCTACCGCACCCTGCTGGAGGACAAGGGCATGCGCCCGGTGGGCGAGCCGAACGTGACCGACATCAACATGGACGACGACGCGCCCGAGTTGACGTACAAGGCGACGGTGGAGGTCATCCCCCCCTTCGAACTCGGCGAATACAAGGGTCTGAAACTCAAGGTCCAGCGCCAAACGGTGACGGACGAGATGGTCGATCAGCAGATCGAAGCGCTCCGGCAGCGGGCCGCCACGTTCGAGGACGTGGACAGGGAGGCCCGGGCGGGAGATTACGTTCTCTTCGACATCGAGGGCTTCGAGGACGATAAAGCCGTGCCCGGCACCCGGGGGGAGAACCAGGCCCTGATGATCGGGGGCGATGAGAGCGAAAAGGAGTTGAGCGACGCGCTCACCGGCATGCGGGCAGACGAGGAGGCGGACGTCGATATCGACGTTCCCGAGGGCGCTTCGCCCAACATCGCGGGCAAGAGCCTTCGGTTCCACCTGCATTTGAAGGAGATCAAAGAAGCGCATCCGCCCGAACTGGACGAGGAATTCGTGAAATCCTTAGGAAGAGGCTACACGAGCACGGAGGACTTGCGGGCGGACGTCGTGAAAGAGATGGAATCCATGGAGGATGCGAATGCGCGCGGCCACGGGATCTCCGAACTGTTGGCCGCGCTTCTGGAGGCGCATCCCTTCGAGGTGCCTCCCACGCTGGTCAAGGGGGAGGCGGATGAGCAGATTCGCGAATACGAGCGCAGGCTGCGCCAGGAGAACCCCGACGTGCAGCTTTCCGAAGCCAGGCTCGAGGAGTTGCGCGAGGAGGTGAAACCCCGGGCCGAAGAGCGGGTGCGCCAGCTCATCCTCGTGGAGCGCATCCGCGAGGCCGAGGAGATCGAGGCGAGTGGCGAGGAGGTTGAGGCGCAGCTCCAAATCTCGGCCGCGCGCTACGGCATGACGCCCGAGAAACTTCGCGAGCGGATGATGGCGACCGGTGCGATGGCCTCGCTCGTCTCGAACATCAACTACAACAAGACGGTGAGTTGGCTCTATGATCAGGCCGACGTGGAATTTGACGTTCACGATGCCGCCGACCACGATGCGCTTTCCCGCGACTCCGAGGAGGGGACGGGGGAGGAGCGCGCCGAAGACGGCGATTCGAAAGAGGATGGATAAAAAGTGGCTCTCGTACCCATGGTGGTGGAACAGACGAACAGAGGCGAGCGGGCGTATGACATCTACAGCCGCCTGCTCAAGGAGCGGATCATCTTTCTGGGCACGGCGATAGACGACACCATCGCGAACCTCGTGACGGCCCAGCTTCTTTTCCTGGAGGCGGAAGAACCCGAGCGCGACATCGCCATGTACGTGAACAGCCCGGGCGGCACCGTCACGGCAGGTCTCGCCATTTACGACACGATGCAGTACATCAAGCCCGACGTGTCGACCATCTGCATCGGCCAGGCGGCGAGCATGGGCGCGCTGCTTCTGACGGCGGGGGCGAAGGGCAAGCGCTACGCCCTGCCCAACTCGCGCATCCTGATCCACCAGCCCCTGGGCGGCGTGCAGGGGCAGGCGAGCGACATCGACATCCAGGCGCGCGAGATTCTCCGCATGCGCGAGGAACTCAACGAGATTCTCGCGAGGCACACCGGCCAGCCGATCAAGCAGATTGAAAAAGACACAGATCGTGATAATTTCATGACGGCCGAGCAGGCGAAGGACTACGGTCTGCTCGACGACGTGATCATCGCGCGCACCGATTCATCGAATCTCTTGTCGGGCGACGGCATGGATGACGGCCAGAATCAGGAGAACAACGGCTCCTGACCGGAAGCCGGTTTTGTTTTTCGAAGCGCACTTCACCGAGGGGGAATGATCGATGGCGAGGCGGGCCTCTGACAAGAAAGACGCTCTTCGTTGCTCGTTCTGCGGGAAAAGCCAGGAGGAGGTGAAGAAGCTCATTGCGGGTCCGCACGTGTATATCTGCGATGAGTGCGTGGAGTTGTGCCAGGAAATCATGATGGAGGAGTGGAACGAGGAGCAGAAGAACAAGGCGAAAACCCTCCTCAAGCCCACCGAGATCAAGGCCATCCTCGATGAACACATCGTCGGCCAGGAGAAGGCGAAAAAATCGCTTTCCGTCGCCGTCTACAACCACTACCGGCGCGTGGAGGCGCAAATCGACCTGCACGACGTGGAGCTGCAAAAGAGCAACATCCTGCTCATCGGCCCCACCGGCTCGGGCAAGACGCTCATGGCGCAGACGCTGGCGCGTCTGCTCGACGTGCCCTTCGCCATCGTCGACGCCACCACCCTCACGGAAGCCGGCTATGTGGGCGAGGACGTGGAGAACATCATTCTCAAGCTCTTGCAGGCGTCCGATTTCGACGTGGCGAAAGCCGAGCGGGGCATCATCTACATCGACGAGATCGACAAGATCAGCCGAAAGAGCGAGAACCCCTCCATCACCCGGGACGTTTCCGGCGAGGGCGTACAGCAGGCCCTGCTCAAGATCATCGAGGGAACGGTGGCCAACGTGCCGCCCCAGGGCGGACGAAAACACCCCCACCAGGAGTTCCTGCGTGTCGACACCGCGAACATACTCTTCATCGGGGGCGGCGCGTTCGTGGGTCTCGAGGAGCTGATCAAGAAACGGGTCGGCCAGATGGGCATGGGCTTCGAAGCCAGCCTCAAGAGC
>VXPH01000005.1:7301-17923 GCA_009839615.1 Nitrospinota bacterium | reverse complement strand
GTTCCCGTGGGCCTTTTTCCTTAAATCTCGTTATTTGTGGTTCATATATGGGGGGGGGGGGGCGGGGCCCCCCGGGGCCCCCGCGCCGCCCGCTGTTTTCAGGACGGCCTTTTCCGGAAGGCCGAAATAGACAGGACCCCACCTCAAGAGCCCATTGTCGCGTCGCAACTAAACCCTTGCAATTGGTTGAATTATACGGATAATAATACGAATTATGTGTGAATAATGTAGTCTTGGTATGACTTTAATATGAATTCTTCATTTTCCGGTAACCGTTCCGGCCAAATCTCCAACCGGAAGGAGGCGGACACTATGAGTGATCGCGACGACGTGAAGGCCGGCGAGGAGGCGCGCTATTCCGACCTGGCCGCAGCGATGCTGCGCATCGGCGCGAGCCTCGACCTGGAAGCCATCCTGAAAGAGGTCGTGGAAAGCGCCCGCACACTGACCGGCGCTCGTTACGGGGCCATCACCACCATCGACGATTCGGGCGCGCCCCTGGACTTCGTCTCCTCGGGTTTCACCGAAGAGCAACACCGGAACATGACGGAATGGCCCGAGGGACCGCAGTTCTTCACGTTCGTTCGCGACCTGTCGGGGCCGCTGCGCATCCCCGACATGCTGGCCTATGCGCGATCGCTCGGCTTCTCGGCCGACTTCATACCGCCAAAGAACTTCCAGGGAACGCCGATGCGCCACCTGGGGGCGCACGTCGGCAACTTCTACCTCGGCGATAAGGAAGGCGGCGAGGCGTTCACCGACGCGGACGCGGAGGTGCTGCTGCTGTTCGCCGCTCAGGCGGCCGCCGCCATCGCCCATGCCCGCGCCTACCGCGACGAGCAGCGCGCGCGCGCCGACCTCGAGGCGCTCATCGAGACCTCGCCAATCGGTGTGGCCGTGTTCGACGCGGCGAGCGGCAACCTGGTCTCGATCAACCGTGAGGCGAAACGTATCGTCGAGAGCCTCCGCAGGCCGGGGCGGAGCGTCGAGGATCTCTTGCAAATCGTAGTCTGCCGGCGTGCAGACGGGCATGAGACCGGACTCGCCGAGTTGCTGCAGATTGCCGCGCTGAGCGGCGCGGAGAGCGTGCACGCCGAAGAGATCGAGTTCTCTGTTCCCGACGGGCGCAGCATGACCGCGCTCGTCAACGCGACCCCGATTTGCGCCGAGGACGGCACGCTCGTTTCCGTGGTGATTGCCATACAGGACCTCGCACCGCTCAAGGAACAGGAGCGTATGCGCGCCGGGTTCCTCGGCATGGTGAGCCACGAATTGCGCGCGCCTCTGGCCTCGATCAAGGGATCGGCCGCAACGGTGCTCCGCCGCTCGCGGAATTTCGCCCCGGCGGAGATAGAGCAGTTTTTCCGCATCATCGAGGAACAGGCCGACCGCATGGACAGCCTGATCGGGAACCTGCTCGACGCCGGACGCATCGAGGCGGGCACGCTCTCGGTCGCGCCCGAGCCCTCGGAGGCGGCGGACCTGCTCGACAGGGCGCGGACTACCTTCCTCTCCGGCGGCAGCCGGCACCGGGTGATTATCGACCTCTCGCCGGATCTGCCACGGGTCATGGTCGACCGGGAGCGCATCTTGCAGGTGTTGAACAATCTCTTGTCGAACGCCGCCCGGCACTCGCCCGAGTCGTCGCCGATCCGGGTTGAGGCGTCGCGCGAGGGCGTGCACGTTGCGATCGCGGTCTCCGACGAGGGTCACGGCCTTGCCCCGGATCAGTTGGCGCAACTGTTCCGCAAGTATTCCCACGACGGGGAGCGTGGTGTCGGGGGCGGCCTCGGCCTCGCCATTTGCAAGGGGCTCGTCGAGGCGCATGGCGGGCGCATCCGGGGCGAGAGCGGCGGGCCCGGCCAGGGCGCGCGCTTCACCTTCACCCTCCCGGCGGCCAACGAGGCCGATATCGCGCCAATCGACGACGCGGTGATCCGGACGGCGGAGCGCAGCGAAAACAGCGAGCGGCCGCGCATCCTCGTGGTCGACGACGACCCGGAGATGCTGCGTCTTGTCCGTGGCGTACTCGGCGAGGCGGGCTACCGCCCGGTGGTGACGGGCAACCACGATGAACTCGCGTACGTCCTTGAAACGGAGAAGCCCGCCCTGGTCCTGCTCGACCTGATGCTGCCGGGGACAGACGGCATCGAACTGATGGAACAGGTTCCCGGGCTATCGGACGTCCCGGTGGTCTTCATCTCCGGTTACGGCCGCGACGAGACGATCGCGCGGGCGCTCGAAGCCGGCGCTGAGGACTACATTGTCAAACCCTTCTCGCCGACTGAACTGGTGGCGCGGGTCCGGGCGGCGCTTCGCCGCCGGGCCGAGCCCGACTCTTTCGTGCTTGGCGACCTCACCATCGACTACGACCGGCGCCGGGTGTGCATCGGCGGGCGTCCGGTCACGCTCACAGCGACGGAATACGACCTGCTGCGCGCCCTCTCGCTGCGCGCCGGGCGGGTGCTGACCTACGAGGCCCTGTTGCGCCAGGTCTGGAGCGGGCGGAGCGGCGACGCGAAGATCGTGCGGGCCTACGTCAAGAGGCTTCGCAAAAAACTCGGCGACGACGCCAAGCGTCCCGCTTACATCCTGACCGAACTCCGGGTCGGCTACCGCATGCCTCGTCCGGAGGACTCGCAGCCGCCCGGATGACGGCTCCCGGCACTGCCGGCGCGACAACCGCTCGCTCGGCGTCACCTGCATCGCCGACCGGCTGATACAGAAGCCGGGGCCGTGAAGTCAGACCCGACCGGGGAGGGAGGGTCTGCGGGTTTCATCGTAGAGACAACCCAAAAGGGTTGTCCCTACAGGCTCACGCCCCCTCCAGCCACGCTTCCGCTTCTTCCCGCACGGCGGCCTCCTCCGCACTGTGCTGGAGTACGATGTCCCTGGCGGGCGGGTGGCCGATTTTCGCGTTCCGCCAACAGTGGTAGCGGATGGCCGCTGGGTAGCCCGAGAGGTCGATGGAGGCGTAGAACGAGGCGGGCACCTCGTCGGGCTTGTAGGGGTCCATCCGGTCTTTTTCGTAGATGTTGGTGCGCTTCCAGATGCGCCACGCGCCTTCTCGCTTCTCGAGCAGGGCGAGTACGCGGCTCCAGGTCGTGAAATCGAGCTCCACGCCGTCGATGATTCTCCTCTGGTAGAGGATCAGGTCGTGCTCGGCGGCGGCGCGCGCACCGGCAAGACGCACCCAGGGGTTCGTGACGGTGTGCTTCTGGCTCTCGCCGGGGTGGCGGGCGATCTTCATCTTCTTCGCCGCTTCGACGAATTCATCCCGCGTTCCGCTGAACCACGAAGTGGTGAGCGTGGCGTCCGCGTGATAGCAATCGCGCCACTCCTCCCAGAGGCCCGCGTCGCGCGCGTAGTTCACGACCGAGAGAACGTCTTTTATCTCGCTCTTGTCGGTGCTCTCGTGAATTCTCCCCTCCGCTCCCATGGCGCCTCCTCACACGAACTCGTGCACTTCGGCGAACATGCCCTTCACGACGCCCCCGCTCAGGTGGCCGACGAGGACTTCTCCGGGCTGATAGGGGCCGCCGCTCAGCGCCAGGTGGAGGTGGATGTAGGGTTTGGGTCCGTCCCACGTCTCATCCCCCCGGACGGCGGGCGGCTCCTCCGGCCAGGAGATGTTGCCCACGGCGATGAGTTCGCGCCAGTCATGGAAATAGCGCGTCGCCGAGGGGCCGATGACCTCCCGGAAACCCGTGCGGATATCCGATTCCTTGAGCGCGCCGAACACGATGAGCGAGGCGCTGCGTATGTTCTTCTCCATCACGAAGCGCTCGAATTCCCCGAAGAAATCGTCGTCCTCATCGAATTCCAGATGAAAGACGCGCCCCAGCTTCTTCTCTTCCGCTCGCATCGCTATCCCTCCTTCACCTCCGCGTAGAGGTTCTCGAGCCCCCGGCGGAAAGTCCGCCTCCTGTGCGCGATCCACGATTCGCCCCGCCCCGTGTCGGACCAGAAGAACTTCTCGAACGAATCATCGGTCGAGGCTTCCTCCTGCGTCATGCCCTTATCCACCAACTCCTCCATCATCCCCCACATCTCCTCGAATTCGTTCCGGAAGCGCCGCACTTCCTCTATTCCGCATATCTCCCCGTGGCCGGGGACGACGTGCGCGACGGGCAGACTCTCCATCCACGTGAGCGCTTCTATCCACTCTCTAAAACGCGCCTCGCGCATGCCGGGGCCCGGCTCGTTGATCATCACATCGCCCGTGAAGATCACGCCTTCCTCGGGCACGTACACCGAACTGCAGGCGGGCGTGTGGCCGCCGAGGCGGTAAATCTCGAACGTCAAGGGATGGAGATGCAGTGTCATCCCCTCATCGAAGCACACGTGCGGCAGGGGAAGAACGGCTTCCGCAATCTCTCTCGCCTCATCATGCGCACCGACCTCGTTCAGGGTGTTGATGAAAGTGTCGCGTCCGGCGAGAGAGCCTTCCTTCGCGGCGAGCGCTTCGTATACGCGCTGTGGCGCGATGGAGATCACCCCTGTATCTTCGATGAACGCGGCGCCGATGGTGTGATCGCCGTGATAGTCCGTGGAGATGCGGTAGCGGATGCCCTCGGGGCTGAGCGCCCGCAGTTTTTCCTGCCAGCTTCTAGAATCCGAAGGCCGTACCGGGCAGTCGATGAGCACCACGCCGGATTCGGTGACGCCCGCGCCCACGTTCGCCCAGAGATATTCGGTCTCCGCCACGAGATGATCGCTGAGGCGCCGCATATTCAGTTTCCGCCCATGCGTGAAAACGCCGAGGCGGGGGCGCGATGCACACCCCCGCCTGGGCCATCAGTTTCTTACGAACGCCCGGATCTTCAGTTTCTGATCTTCACCCCTGCGTTCTTGTAGATGTCCTTGTTGCTCTCGTATTCCGCTCTTACCTCTTTCAGGAGCTTCTCGCCGACGACCGGCTCGGCCTTGACGCCCATCTTCCTGAGAAGACGCTTGAAGGTCTTGTCCTTCGCCATCTTGAGCAGGGCCTTCTCCAGGATTTCGATGCGGTCCTTGGGCGTTCCCGCGGGCACCATCACGATGCGCTTCGAAGACAGCAGAAGGTCCACCCCCTGCTCCCTGAAGGTCGGCACGTCCGGGAAAAGCGGGAAGCGCTTGGCGGCGGCGACGCCCAGAATTCGGATTTTGCCGGACTTGTAGTTCGAGAGAACGCCGCCCGTTGCCGGGTTGGCGCCCGCCGTCTGTACATGCCCGCCCAGCATGGCCTTCATGGCCGGGCCGCCGCCGCGGAAGGGAACGTGGGGCAACTTCGTCTTCGTGTCGTAGGCGATCTTGAGCATCATGGTGTGGCTCAGGCCATACGTCCCCGTGGAGCCGTGCTTGATCTTGCCTTTGCTCTTCTTCGCCGCGGCGATGTATTCCTTGAAGTTCTTCCACGGCTGGTTCCCCAGCGTGACCAGCAGGTAGGGAAGTTCGTTGATCTGGAAGACGGGGATGAAATCCTTGAAGGGGTCGAAACCCATGTCCTTCACGTGGGGCGACATGTAGAGGTGGCTGTTCGCGCCCATCAAGAGGGTATAGCCGTCGGGCTTGGCGCGCTTGAGCGCTCCCATCCCAATCTTTCCGCCGCCGCCCGGCATGAGCTGCACGTAGGCGGGCTGGCCGATGTACTGGTGCAGCACGCTGGCCACGGCGCGCGAATGGAGGTCGTGCGAACCGCCCGCGCCCAGGGGCACGATGATCTTGATGGGTTTCGAGGGATACTTCTCCGCCGCGGCGGGCAGGGCGGTGAAGGCGAGGAGCCCGAACGACAAGACTACCGCCAAGGCGATCTTCCAGGATTTGCGCATCATTTTGGTTCCTCCTTTGAGTTGGATGAATCTGTTACCGTTTGCGGCCTTATGGTTTCGGCCCACGGTCGCTTCCAAATGCTCGTCACCAGCATGAGTACGGTCATACCGATGAACAACGCCGAGATGGGGCGGGTGATGAAAACGGAATAATCGCCGTCTGAAATGATGAGCGCCTGCTGTAAGGCCTCCTCCGCCCGGGGCGCCAGGATGAACGCGATGACGAGCGGGGCCATCGGAAATTTGAGTTTTCTCAACCCGTATCCGAACAGGCCCGCGATGAGAGCGAGAATGAGGTCGCCCAGGTTACTGTGATATACGTACGCCCCCACCAGACAGGAGACGATGATGCCCGGCACAAGCAGCGACTGCCGGATGTTGACTATCCTGGCGAACATGCCCGTCAGGAGCCAGCCCTGGATCAGCATGATGGGGTTCCCAATCAGGAGCAGTGTAAAGATGGCGTACATCACGGGGGCGTGTTCCTGGAAAAGGCTCGGGCCCGGCCGCAGCCCCTGCGCGATGAACGCGCCCATGAGAATCGCGGCGCTCGGATCCCCCGGAATGCCGAACGTGAGGGTGGGTATCAGGTCCGCACCCGCCACCGCGCTGTTGGCCGCCTCCGATGCCGCGACGCCCTCGTAGCTGCCTTTTCCGTATTCTTCGGGTTTCTTGGAAGCCCGTTTCGCCGCCGCGTAGCTCACGAAGGTGGCGATGGCCGCTCCCGTGCCCGGAATCGCGCCGACGAAGGTGCCTATCATGGACGAGCGAACGATGGTGCGCGCCGAATGCCATACCTCGATGATCTTGAGTGTCCTGCCGCCTCGCAGATGCAGGGTATCGGGCGGGCTCGAGAGGACGGAAGCCTTTTTTTCCGCCTGTATCAACACCTCGCTGACGGCGAAAAGTCCGATGAGCAGGGGAACCACCGCAATCCCTTCGGCCAGCCCGTGTAGACCGAACGTGAAGCGCTCCCCGCCCGAGACGATGTCCGTGCCCACCATGCCGAGTTGGAGTCCCATGATGGCCGAAAGCACGCCCTTCACCAGGGAGGCGCCCGTGACGCTCGAGATGATAGCCAGCCCCATGAGCAGAAGCCCGAAAAACTCGGCCGGCCCGAACAGGAGAGCCACGGCGGCCAGCGGAAGCGCCGCGAGAATCAGCACGAGATCGCTGAAGGTATCGCCGATGGTGGAGGAATAAAGCGCCATCTGGATCGCGCTCCTCGCCTCTCCTTTTTGCGCGAGCGGAAACCCGTCCATGCACGTCGCCGCCGCGGGCGCGGTTCCCGGCGTGTTCACCAGAATCGCGGGGATGGAGCCGCCGAAGAGGGTTCCCTTGTGAATCCCCAGCAGAAAGGGAATCCCCAGCACGGGCGGCATGAAAAAGGAGAAGGGAACCAGGATCGCCGTCGCCATCACGCTGGTGAGCCCCGGAATCGCGCCCACCGTGATCCCCACGAAGACGCCCAGCGCTATCATGGCGATACCCTGCCACGTGAGCGCCATCATGACTCCCTGGAGTATCTGTTCGAACATACGCGCCCTAACTGAAAAGGCTGCCCTCGGGCAGCGCCAGCTTGAAGGCGAACCAGAAGAAATAGTTCACCACGATGGGAAACAGGATCGACATCGCCGCGACGTAGCGCCAGTCGCGCGTGCCCATGGACGCAACGAGGATTGCGAGAAAAACGGGCGTACTCACCAGAAAGCCGAGATACGCCAAAGACTCGACGTAGATGTAGCTGAGAACGAAAACGCCGCAGACTTGGCACAGCGCCCTTTTACTCGTAATCACCTGCCCGCCCGCATCGCTCCGCTTGAGCGCACCGAAAAGGAACATCGCGCTCACCAGCCCGAAGGTGATGACGGCGGAGGTGGGGAAGAAAGTGGGCAGAAAGACGGCGTTCGATACTTCTTCGGGCGGAATGGAATATTGAATCTGCGTGGGAATGATGTAGAAAAAGCCGACGACGCTATAGAGTATAAAAATGACGGCTGTGTAAATATCGGCTTTCCGCACGTCCGGCCCTCTTGAAGGATGTGGAATGCGCGCCGCTCTCCCTGACGCCGAAGGAAAGGACCCGGATCCTAGGACGCTAAAACCGCCTCGCATCTTATCTACGTATGAGAGAAGGCTAGCAGGAATCACCAAGCCTGTCATCCCGGAACGGCATCCGAAGGCGGCGTGAAAGATGGCGTTCATTGTGGGAAGATGAACCATTCACCGGAAAAATCCCCGGAGCACGCATTCGATGAGGAGTCATCCCGTGTCCAGAGTCCCGTTGCTCGAAAGCGAAAGCGCGGAGGGAGAAATCGCGCGCACCTTCGGCATCCTGAACAACTTCCAGCGCAGGCAGGTCAACTCCACCCGGGCGACGGCGCACTCCCCGTTTCTGGCGCGCATTTTCTATCCCCTCGTCCAGACCCTAATGCGCGAGGGGCTCGGCACAGCCCTCTCTTCGAAGATAAAGGAAATCGCCGTCATCAAGACCAGCCAGTTGAACGGGTGCGACTACTGACTCGCCCACAACACCGCTCTCGGCCGGGTGCTGGGAATCACGGACGACCACGTCGCCGCCATCGGGTCTGACGGCTACATGGATTCGCCGCTCCTCACGCCCAGAGAGAAGGCGACCGTCCTGTGGGCCGAACACGTGACGCGCAACACCGCCAAGGTCCGGGACGACGTGGCCGAGGAGGTGCAGAGGCATTTCACGGATGCCGAGTTCGTGGAGCTCACCTTCGTCATCAGCTACTTCAACATGCGAAACCGCTACCACGATTCTCTCAAGCTGCCGAACGACGAGGCGGAAATCGTCGAGGACGTCGGAAGGCTACGGCCCGACCCGGCGAAGCTAAAGGCGTTCCTGCAAGAGGTGCTGGACAACTGGCCGGACGCCTTCCCCGAGCCCAACGAGTAGGAACATCCACGAACACGCCGAAGAGGAGAAGCGATATATGGACCGAGGAATCTGGGCGGTATGGTACGACCTTCCCGAAGAGGGTGCGGATGAATACATATCCTGGCTTCATGAGGTCCACATCCCCGAAGCGCTCGCGCGTCCGGGCTACCTGTGGGCGGCGCATGTAAAAAACGTCGTGACGCCCGAGCGCGAGGAGCGAATCCGGGGCGTCGTCCACCACACGGACGATGAGAGCGTTCCCACGGGCGTTCAGTACCTCATGCTCTTCGGCGCGCTCTCGCCGAACGCCTTCCTGGACCCCAGTCCCGAACAGATGGCGGAGAAGATGACGGCGGAGACGCTCGCAATGCTCGGCAGGCGTATGAACGCGCGATCCTGCATCTTCATGGAGCACAACCGGATCGACGGCCCCGAGTTCAAATCCCGTGCGCCGGGAATCACGCCTGGCCCCGGCATCCAGTTCGGGACCTTCAACATCAACGCCGTCGAGAACGAGGACGAACTCGGTTGCTGGTATTCGCAGGTGCGGATGCCGCGCCTGACGAGCATGGAGGGCTGCGTCGGCGCGCGGAACCTCGTATCGGTCTCGGGTTGGGCGAAGCACGGGATACTCTACGAGTGGGTATCCCTGGAATCGCTCCAGCAGAATTTCACGACCGAGAAGATACCTCGCTCGCGCCAGGCCGTGGACACCCTCGTCCACGCGCCCAGCTCCCCCAGCCTCGGCGAGCGCATCTGGCCGCCGGCGGGGGATGGTTGAGTCATATCGCTGGGGTGTTTCGTTGATGAGCGGCGCACCCTCAATGCACGGAATTCTCCCGTCCCGCGCTGCGAATCACGGCGAACCGTCCTACACAGTCAATACGTGAGTTTCGAGAATCCCTCGAAGAAGTGCGCGAGGAACTTCTCGGACTGGAGAACGCCCGCGACCTGCGCGTATTCGTTCGCCGCGTGTTTTCGCATGGCGTTGCACGGAAGCCCGCCGATCCAGGGCACGCCCAGCTCTTCGGTCCACAGGGCCACGGGCATCCCCGCCGGGTGCACGGGCCAGACTTCCGGGTCCGCCCCCATGTCCGCATGGGCCTTCAGGAAACACTCGATCAGCGGATGCTCCAGCGGCGTTCCGCCGCCCGCGTAGTGGTTGTTCACGACGAACTCGACGTCGCCGTAGCCGCCCTCGGCCAGAATGTTGCGGACGTTCCCGATGCGCTCGTCGGGGTCTTCGCCCGGCTGGAAGCGCATGTTCACCACGGCCTGGGCTTCCGAGGGAATGCTGACCTTGACGGATTTCCCCTCGCCGATGAAGCCTGCCTGAAGGCCCGTAAGCGTGAATTCCGCCTTGAACAGGTGCGAACGGACGGCGGCGTGGAAATCATCCTGCCGGAAGCGCTCGACCCCCAGGCTCCGCTTCATTCTTTCGGGGTCCATGCGATCGGCGAGCTTGCGGCAAAGCTCTTCTTCGGCTTCGCTCGGCGTCCAACCCTCGCCTTTCTGGTAAATCTCCTCAAGCCTCGCCTGCAGATGGGCGATCGCCTCCACGATGCGCTCCGCCGGATTGCCTATCCAGTTGCAGTTGAGCGCGTGAATCTCGTTGCCCACCGGGCCGCCCCACTCCCCCGGACGGCAGAAGAGCCTGCCCATCAGGTTGCCCTTGAGGCCCAGCGGGACGATGGGCGTCCCGTCGGTCTGCCCCATCGGGCAGAGCCAGTAGGCTGCGTTCGCCTTCTGCATCTTCTCCTTGTAGCGCGGGAAGAAATCCTTGATGCCGCCGCTTCCGAGTTCGGACGCCTCGTGGACGAACATGAGGTTGAGCGGGAGCTTCTCCCCCGCGGGCGGCGCCCCCGGGAAGCGGGTTTTAACTCCAGGGGTGGCCGGTGGAAACTACA
>VXPH01000005.1:6966-7291 GCA_009839615.1 Nitrospinota bacterium | reverse complement strand
GGAATAAATCGTTGATGCCGCCGCTTCGGAGTTCGTCCGCCTCGGGTACTAAAATGAGGTTTTGCGGGGCCTCCCCCCCCGCGGCGCGCGCCGCGTAGACGGTGTTCATCACGCAGGCGATGCCGGTCTTCATGTCCTCCGCTCCCCGGCCCACGATGCAGGGTCCCAGGCCTTCGAGTTCCTGGATCCGGGGTTCGAAGGGAGGGTTGATCCAATTGGGTTCTTCGGCCGGCGTCACGTCGTAGAGTCCGTGGCAGAGCAGCGTTCGATCGGCCCCTTCGTCGATCAGGCCGTAGACGACGGGAAACTCCCCCGTCTCCACCAC
>VXPH01000005.1:0-6956 GCA_009839615.1 Nitrospinota bacterium | reverse complement strand
TGATCTCATCGGCCAGCATCCGCGCCATCTCGTCGTTTCCGAGGTTGAGCGCCGAGACGCTCGGCTGGCGTATGTATTTCATAAGGCGTTCGATGTGGGCGGATTCGAAATCCGCCTCGATTTGCGCGATGACCCGTTCGACGTCCATCGGAAAACCTCCTCGTCCCCCGCGGGGGTCAGGGAATCATGAGACCGAGCAGCGGGCCGTGCTGCTGCGCTCCGTACACGTCGCGATCGCCGGGCGCGCCCGAGGTCGGCCCCTTCCTCGGCATGGTGATCTTGATGGCGTTGGCCGCGTCGAAATGGACGATCTTCACCTCCTCGGCCTCCATTTCGTAAAGCTCGGAGACGACTCCCGGCGTGAGCGCTTCGCTGTCGGCCACGCGCCGGTAGGTCGCCTCATCCGCGAACAGCAGATCGAGCGTGATGTGCAGGGGGCCTGCGTTTTTGCTCCGAAACACCTCGGCGAGGTCGTAGAGCCGCTCCACCCTCAACCCACCTGCGCGAATTCGACCTCGAAGGGCGCGGCGGCGTCTTCGAGCTCCACGAGGTGATAGATGTGGAATTCATACACCGGTCCACCCTCGAAATCGGACGGCGAGAACGGGAAGGCGAGGTTCCCGGCGGTGGCCTTCCGGCCCTCGAAGCCCGCGTGCAGGAACGTGCTCCGCGTGAGGGAGAGCACCGCGTTCGCCGTGGTCTGATCCCTGGCGATGGCCTCCATCACCACGCCGACCTCGCGGGGCGCGGCCGATTCATCCGCCGCCGGGCGGCCCATCACGCCGTCGCGCCCGTAGAAGATGAAGCGAAGCTCGTAGTCCTCGGGTGAGAGCGTGCCCCGGACCATGTCCGCCACGGTGTTCTTCACGTTCGCCTCCACCTCGTCGAGACTCCCGAGCAGGCGCGGGTCCGTCATCCCGGCGACGGCGATGGTGCGATAGCCTCTCAAGCGCACGCCTTCGATCTTGATGGTGGGGGTCTGCGCTTGCACGAAGCGGCTGCCGCTCACCCGCACGCGGCGTTCGCCGAGCTGTTCGAACTCGGAGTCCTTGAGGTCGATCACCCCCTCGGGTTCATAGAACAGATAGGGGTCGGGCTGTTCGTACATCATGTGCGCCGCCACGGAGTTCGGCGTCACGCGCATTTCCTCGTTCATCGGTTCGAGCTCGAAATGATCCTCGCGCAGCGTGCCCAGAATGCAGTCGTTCGCCCCGATGGGCAGGGCGCACTGCGCGCCGCACTCGATGATCTTGGCCATGTGGAAGGCGAGGCCAAGGTCGAACCCGCGCATCGCGGCGTAGGAGGTGTAGATGGCCGTGTCGCAGGAGCGTCCGGCGAGGACGACATCCGCACCGCCCTCCAGGGCCGTCATGAAGGGCTCCAGCCCCATCTGGCCCACGACCCGCACGCTCTCGTCCACCATCTCCTCGGTGAGTTCGGGAAGTTTCCCCAGGGTGCGTGTTCTCTTCTCTCTGACGGCTTGCTTGATGAACTCCTTGTCCATCTCGGAGCGGATCACCGCGAGCTTGAAGCGGTGCCCGTCGCGCCGCGCCAGTTCGTGCATCGTGTCGAGCACGCTGTCGACGTGGGGGTTTCCGCCCGCCGTGCCGGCGGAGCCGATGATGTAGGGAATCTTCTTCTTTCTGGCGGCGGCCAGCGAATAGCCCAGGTCGCGGCGAATCTGCTCGCGCTTGGTGAGTTGATCCCCGCTGCCGAGGTAGTAGGGGCCCGCGTCGGTCGAGCCGTTGTCCGCCCCCATGATGTGCGGGTCGCGGGCGAGGCCGTTGTCGAGCGAGGTCTTCGGGAACCCGTAGCCGAGATTGCCGCATACGGACAATACCCTGAGTTCATCCATGCGAGACTCCCGAGACGATTTGAATGGAAGATACTCGAAACTTACACGATCGCCCCGGCAGGGTAAACGCCGCGGAAAGCGGGATCAGCAGCGCCTACGGCTGGACCCGCAGCCGCTCGGGCTCGATGATGGCCTCCGCCGTTATCTCGATCATCGCGTCGGGAGGGCCGAGGCGGGAGATCTCGATGAGCGTGCTGGCCGGGCGAACGTTCTTGAAGTATTTGAAGCGCTCGTCCGAATGCTTGTAGTACTCCATGATGTCGGTCACGTAGGTCGTGGAGCTGACGATGTCGTCGAACGTCGCGCCCGCGTGGGCCAGGCCCTTGCCGATGTTCTCGCACGTCACCCGGATCTGGGTGCGCATGTCACCGACGCCTTCCACCTCGCCGCTCGGCTTGCGGGGCACCTGGCCGGAAAGATAGATGTGTGCGTGATCCGCACCGTGAATCGTCACCACGGGCACGTAGAGGAGTTCGTCGTTCTCCACGCGGGACCACATATCGTCGGGCTGCATGAACTGTCTCTGGATCATCTTCTCCGTTCCTCTCAAGGTTATCGGTTAATCCGTCACCCATGCGGGCTGACCATCGGACTGCCCCATGAGGCCCGCCAGCGTCTCGGCCACCTTTCTTTCGCACTCGAGGAATTCCACCGAAAGAACGTCGCGCGGACGTGGCAGGTCGATCTTGATCTCCTCGGCGATTCGTCCCGGGCGCGGCGACATGAGGAGCACACGGTCCGAGAGATAGGCCGCCTCGCGGACGCTGTGCGTCACGAAGAGGACGGTCTTGTGGGTTTCCATCCATACTTGAACAAGGAGCTGCTGGAGGCTCGATCGGGTCTGCGCGTCGAGCGCGCCGAAGGGCTCGTCCATGAGCATCACCTCGGGGTCGAATGCCAGCGCGCGCGCGATGCCGACGCGCTGCTTCATGCCGCCCGAGAGGCGGTAGGGGTAGACGTCCTTGAAGCCCTCGAGTTCTACGAGCTGCAGAAGGCGATCGACCACGGGGTCGCGCTCGGCCTTGGGGATTCCCTTCATGCGCATGCCGAAGCGCACGTTGCCCGCCACCGTCAGCCACGGGAACACGGCGAACTCCTGGAACACGACGCCGCGGTCGAAACCGGTGTCGTTGATGTGGTGGCCGTCCAGGACGACGTCGCCCGACGTTTTTTCATAGAGACCCGCCACGATCATCAAGAGCGTGCTCTTGCCGCACCCGCTCGGCCCGATGAGGGAGATGAACTCGCCGCTCCGCACCTCGAAGTTCACCGCTTCGAGCGCGGTGATGTCCGTCGTCCGCCCCCATCCCTCGTCGATGGTGAAGACCTTGTCCAGGCCCGTGACCTGGAGTTTTACGGGACCCTGAATCGCCAAAATATGCTCCTATCGGCGCGTTATTCGCGCAGCGTTCCCCAGCGCTGGACCGTGGCCAGCTCGATGCTCCGTAGGCAGACGCGCTCCACGATCACGCCCAGAATACCAACGACCACGACTCCGCCGTACATCATGTCCGCCGCGAGGAAATCGCGCGCCGCGAAAATACGAAAGCCCAGGCCCGCCTCGAGCGCGACTATCATCTCCCCGGTCACCACGATGCGCCACGCGCGGCTGAACGCGATGCGGTAGCCCGCGATCAGGTTCGGCAGCGCGCCCGGGACCATCACCTGGAAGAAAAGCGTCATGCCCTTCGCGCCCATGGCGCGGCCCGCGCGGATAAGCGAGGCGTCCACGGTCTTCACCCCCGTCCACGCGTTCACCATGACGGTGATCATGCCCTCGAACCAGAGTACGGAGATCAGGGTGAAATCGCTCAGCCCGAACCAGAGGATGACGATGGGAAACAGCGCGAGGCCCGGCACGGCCAGGAAAAAGTACATCGGCGGCGCGAGAATCCGCTCCACCGTCTGGTTCATACCCATCACCAGGCCGACCACGGTTCCCGAAACGAGGGCGAGGAACGCTCCGACCAGCAGGCGATAGAGCGAAACGTAGATGTCGAGCCAGAGGATGCCGGACTTCGCCTGGTCCACCATCGTCACCCATATCGTTTCCAGTGGCGGAAACAGGACGGGATGAAGCGTGCCCGAGTGCGCGAGCAACTCCCAGAAGATGAGCAGCCCGATCAAAGGCGCCGCCATGAGGAAAAAGGCCTTGCCGGAGTTTCGGAAAACCACGCCCCAGTTGGGAGGCCCGAGTTCTCTTTTGGTCCCCGGTGTTTCTCCGGTTTGAGTTCGCGCTTTATCGGCCGACGCCACGAAAAATTCCTTTCTCAGCTTCCGAGAGCCGTTATTCGTCCGCTCCCGAGAGCTTCTATCTGTCCGGGCTCGGGCAGGTTCGCGTAGGGATCCGGCGCAATGGCGGTTTCCTCACGCTCCCGGGCGCACAGATCCAGCGCTGCGAGGGCGAATATCTTCGTCGTGTCCACCAGCGCGTCGACGTGGATGTGCTCGCCGATATCGGCGTTCCAGCCGTAATCCGCATCAAACGTACGTCCCGCCAAGCCGTACGTGATAGTCTGGATGCCGTAGCGGTTCATGTGGGCGGCGTCGAGATAGGAGGTCTTCACGATGATGTTGGGCTTCTCGCCCACGACCTCCTCGTGCGCGTTGATCATCGCCAGCGAGGGCAGCGAATCGACGGGAATCCCCGAGGGCGGATGCGAGGAGAACACCTCCACTTTGGCGCCGACGTCGGGGTGTTCCTCGTTCACTTGCGCAATGAGCTCTTTGAATTCCACTTCCACGTTCTGAATCGTCTGCCCAGGCACCAGGCGGACGTCCACGTACAGACGGCACTCGATGGGCGAACGCGCGCAGCGGTAGGGCCAACCGCCCTCGATGGCGGCCACGTTCACGTGGGGCCGCTCGCCCAGGAACTCGTTGCGCCCCCGGTACTCGGGAATCCACTTCCTCACGGCGGCCTGCACACGCTCCATCCGCTCGATGGCGCTGGCCGTGTAGTGTCCATAACAGGTATGGCCCATCGACCCCCGCGTGATGACCTTGAACCAGATCGTGCCCCCGTGCCAGGGCGCGACCTGCATGCCGGTCGGTTCCCCGAGAATGCAGAAATCCGTCAGATATCCGTGCGATATAAGATGCCGGGTGCCGACGCCGTAGCCGTCGTAGAGCACGTCCTGGTACTGGTCGATCCTGTTTTTCTCGATCTCCCCCGCGACGGAGGCGAGTACGATGTCGCCCTTGAGCTCCACGCCCGCGTCCCGGAGGGCCTTCGCCGCGCCCAGGTAGGAGACGTCGGCGCTTTTCATGTTGGCCGCGCCGTTTCCGATAATCCAGTCCCCGTCGCGAATCGCCTTGTTCTTGTAGCCCGGTTGGGTGAGTTCGGGCTCCTCGCCGGAATAGGAGGTGTCCAGGTGGCCGTTGAACATCACGGAATAGCCGCCGCCGGTGCCCGGCGAGATGCCGACCGCGTTGTAGCGGCCCTCGGCCACCTTTTGCAGGTGCGCCTCGAAGCCGGCCTCCTCGTATTTCGCGTGCATGTAGCGGGCGGCATTCTCCTCGTAGCCGGTGGGGCTGGGTATGTCCACGAGTTCCATCGTGGTCTTCACGAGGAAATCCTCGTCCACCGCGTCGACGACTTTCTGTTGAAGCTCATCCATGATTCGCGATTCTCCTCAAACGCGCTTCATACGCATACGAATATAATCTCACCCCTCCGGAGGGCTGATTCGGCCCTCCAGAGGGGTAAAAACTGTCCGTAATTTCTCTTTCGCCCTACTTCATCAAATTGAAGTAGGCGTTCTCCACCAACGTGATGTCGATGTGCGCGGTGACGTCGATGCGCTTGGGCAGCTTGCCCTTCTTCACGCTCACGTCCACGCCGTCCTGCACTTCCTTGATGTCCCTGTGCGTGATCATCGCGCGGTCCCAGCGCATGAACTTGTACAGGTCGGTCTTCACCTTCTTCACGTCGAACTTGAAGCCCTGGCTCTTCCAGAACTCGTGCATCAGCTTCGCGGAAGCATCCCGGTTGCGGTTCAGGAAGCGCATCGCGCGAACGTGCGCGTTGATGAAGCGCTGCGCGCCGTCGGGGTTTTTCTTCTTGATGTAGGACCACGAAGTCGTCAGGAAGACGGGCGATGTGTAGCCGAGGAGATCGTCATAGTCCTTCGGCCCCATGACCATCCGGCCCAGGCCCTTACCGACGATGATCGAGCCCCAGGGCTCCCAGGTCAGGCCCGCGTCCAGCGCACCGCGCTCGAAGGCGGCAGGCAGCGAACCCGTCTTGGTGTTGCGGATCTTGAAGTCCTTGTCCGACATGCCGATGCGCGAGAGATACGTCATCCAGGTGGCCCAGGTGCCCGTACCCATCTGCGCGCCCACGGTCTTGCCCTTGAGGTCCTTGACCGACTTGGTGGTCTTGTCACTCATGGGGACGAGCACCATGTTCTGGTTCCCGTAGCGGTTGAGTGCGATGCCCACCACGTCCAGGCCGCGCGCCGCGATCTGGCCCACGCGGGAGCCGCGCGTGCTGATGATGTCGGCGGTGCCGCCGATGAGCGCGTCGATCAGCGCGCGGGGACTCGTGACCCGCCGCTGCACTTCCACGCCCTCGGCCTTGTAGAAGCCTTTCTTTTCAGCGATGTAGGGGATGGCGGCGTGCGAGGTGTTGTCGTGAATCAATTTGACGACGCCTTTCGCGGCCAGCGCGTTCGAGGCCATTCCCAATACGACGAACGTTGCGATCAAAACCAGGCCGAACCTTTTCATCTTATCTTCCTCCTCGATTGAGAGAACCAGTTGCCTCTGCTACGTCAACCAAAGATAAAACGACCCGAACCGGCGAGGAGCGCCTTGCTACTCTCTCGCCGGGTGGAATATGGCCAGCAGCCTTACGTCCTTCTCGCCGCCCGTCATGCTGCGGTGCATCGTCTTCCGGGGCAGGAAAATGCAGTCGCCGCCCCGAAACTCGATGCTCTTATCTTCCAACTCGTAGCGACCCTCACCCTCGATGATGTAGATGAGTTCGTCCTCTTCGTGATCGTGCCAATCGTGCGTCTCGCCGGGGCGGAACACCGTGAGCCAGGCGTCGACGTTCCAGCCGTGATCCTCCTGCGAAGTCATGCGCCAGGCGTGCGCA
>VXPH01000135.1 GCA_009839615.1 Nitrospinota bacterium | reverse complement strand
GGCCCATACGCGGGCGACGAGGGAGGCGATTGGCGCTGGCGCGCGCGTGCTCTCGATGACGGCGTTCACGCCCGGCCAGATGGAGCGCGGCGGCCTGATGGCGGATTTCAGGGCGAGAAAGCCGCTTTGCGACGCCCTGGCGGCGCGCCTGAGTGCGGCGCGCGAGGTGCGCGTCACCAACCCGGCGGGCACCGATCTCGTGCTGAGCGTCCAAGGACGCGCGGGCAACAGCCACGCCTGCGTGCTCGACGGCGCCGGCTTCACAGCCGTCCCGAACATCGAGGCCAACACGTCACCTCTGGACGAGACGACGAACGGCACGCTCGTGGTGGACGGCAGCATTCCCTATTACGGCGTGGGCGTGGTGGAGGAGCCGGTGATTTTCAGGATTACGGACGGCTTCGTGCGGGAAATCTCGGGCGGGCGGCAGGCGGAATTCCTCAGAACTCTTCTGGCCGCGCAGGACGATGAATGGGTCTACAACGTCGCGCAGTTCGCGATGGGCCTCAATCCCGAATGCAAGGATTTCACGGGCGAGATGCTGAACGATGAGGGCGTGAACGGCACGATCCACATCGGGATCGGCACCTCCGCCAACCTGGGAGGCGACGTACAGGCCAAGACCCACTTCGACGCCATCATCCGCGCGCCTTCGGTCTGGTTCGACGGCGAGGCCATCATCCGAGACGGCGAGATACTCCTGGACGCGGGGAATGATGGATAAAAACGCGCAAATTCGTCTGGGCGTGGACATCGGGGGCACGTTCACCGACCTCGTGCTGGTTGATGAGGCGCGCGGTGCGGTCCACATCGCCAAGGTGCTGACAACGCCCGATGATCCCGCCGAGGGAACGCTCGCGGGTTTCCGGAAAATACTCGAATCCGCCGGTCTCGAAGCATCCGATCTGGCGAGCATCGTTCACGCCACCACCCTCATCACCAACGCGCTGATCGAGAGGAAAGGCGCGCGCACGGGCCTCATCACCACGGAGGGGTTTTCGGACGTCATCGAGATCGGCCGCGAGAAGCGCTTCGACCTCTACGACCTGCACCAGGAGATGCCCGAGCCGCTGATCGCGAAAGCATTCCGGGCCGAGGTGCCCGAGCGCGTCCATGTGGATGGCGAGGTGGTCCTTCCTCTCGACGCAGAAGCCGTGAAGCGCGAGGCGGAAAGACTTCTCAAGATGGGGGCGGAATCCATCGCGGTCTCGTTTCTCCATGCGCCGGTGAACCCTGCGAACGAAAGGGCGGCCCAGGCGGCCATCGAGGAAATCGCGGGCGATACGCCCGTTTCCATCTCATCCGCCGTAGCCCCCGAGACGGGCGAGTACGAGCGCACCTCCACCACGGCGGCGAACGCCTACGTGCGGCCCATCGCCGATGCGTACCTGACGCGGCTGCTCGCGAATCTGCGGGATTCGGGCTTCGCGGGCGATCTCTTCATCATGCTTTCGAATTCCGGCTTCGCGGCGGTCGAGAGCGTTCGCGAGCACCCGGTGCGGATCATCGAGTCGGGGCCTGCCGGCGGCGCGCTCGCGGCGGCGCAGATCGCCCGCTCCCTGGGCGAGGCCCACGCCCTGGGGTTCGACATGGGCGGGACGACGGCCAAGATATGCCTGATCGAAGACGGCGAACCCGCGACGGAGAACCGCTTCGAAGTGGCGCGCACTTCCAGGTTCCAGAAGGGAAGCGGGCTGCCCATCCTATCGCCCACGGTGGACCTGGTCGAGATCGGCGCGGGCGGCGGCAGCATCGCGCAGATAAGCGACTTAGGCCTGATCCGCGTCGGCCCCCAGAGCGCGGGCGCGGCCCCGGGACCCGCCTGCTACGCTCAGGGAGGGGCGCAGCCCACCGTCACGGACGCGAACCTGCTCCTGGGCTATCTCAATCCCGATTTCTTCCTGGGCGGCGCGATGTGGCTGGAGGCGGAAAAAGCGCGCGAGGCCGTCTCGTCTCTGGCCGGTGAGCTGGACATGAGCGCCCACGACGCGGCGTGGGGGATTTACGAGATCATCACCGAGCAGATGGCGAGCGCCGCGCGCGTACACATCGCCGAGAAGGGAGGCGACCCCAGGAACTACGCCCTGATCGCCACAGGCGGCGCAGCACCTCTCCATGCCTGCCACATGGCGCGCAAACTCTACATCCGCCGGGTCGTCTGTCCGCCCGACGTGGGCGTGGCCTCGGCGGCCGGTCTTCTGGCGGCGCGGCCGAGGGCGGACGCCGTCCGCGTCCTGGTGTCCGACGTGGACGCGGTGGACTGGACGCGCGTCGAGGCGTTGTACCGGGAGATGGCGGCGCAGATGACCGAATCCCTGGGCGAGGGGATAGAGGTGGATAGTCGCTGGGAGTTTCTGTGCGCGGCCGACATGCGCTACCGGGGGCAGACGGATACGGTGAGCGTCCCCCTGCCCGGGGCGGGGGAGATGCCGGTTCGCGATAGAGCAAACATGCAGGAGTCCTTCGAGCGGGCCTATGAGCGGCGGTATTTGCGGAAAATCGAGAACGTGGCGGCGGAGGTGGCCGCATGGCGGCTGACGATGCTGGGGCCTGCGCCGGGTGGCATGGACGCAGCACCCCTCACGGATGATAGCGATTTTGAGAAGGGAGCAAGAAAAATATATTTCGGCCCCGAAGCCGGATTCGAGGAGGCGCGCGTATACCACCGGTATTCGCTGCCCGCCGGACGGGAATTCTCAGGCCCCGCCATCGTCGAGGAGCGCGAATCCACCATCGTGGTTCCAGAGGACGCGCGCTTCAGGAAAGACGCGGGCGGCCACATCATCATCGAGGTGAACGGCTAATGGCGTTCGATCCCATCACGCTGGAAGTGCTCTGGCGGCGTCTCATCGGCATCGTGGACGAGGCGGCGGCGACGCTCGTGCGCACCTCGTTCTCGACGCTCGTGCGCGAGTCGAACGATTTTTCCTGCGTGATCACCGACGATCAGGGCCACTCCCTCGTGCAGTCCTCCGCCAGCATCGCCTCGTTCATCGGCACCCTGCCCATAACGGTTCGCCACTTTCTGAGAGCGTTTCCGCCCGAGACGCTGGAGCCCGGCGACATCCTCATCACCAACGACATCTGGTACGGAACGGGGCATCTCCCCGACGTAAACATCGTGAAGCCCGTGTTCTACCGGGATAGATTCATCGGCTTCTCGGCCAGTACCGCCCACCTGCCGGACATCGGCGGGAAAATCCGCTCGCCCGACCCGAGGGAGGTCTACGAGGAGGGCTTCCAGATCCCGATGATGAAGATGTACCGGCGCGGCGAGCCCGACCGGACGCTCATCGACCTCATCCGCTACAACGTGCGCGTGCCCGACTTGGTGATGGGCGACATCAACGCCCAGCTCACGGCGAACCGCCTGGCGGAAAAACGCCTGGGCGATCTGCTGGATGAATACGGCTTGGAGGATTTGCGCGCGCTCACGAAGGAGATTCAGGGCCGCTCGGAGAAGGCGATGCGCGACGCCCTGCGCCGTCTGCCCGACGGGGAGTTCGCGTCCGAAATCGAGACCGACGGCTTGGCGGAACCCATTCGCGTGCGGACGCGGATCGAGAAATCGGGCGATTCCCTGGTCATCGACTACGCGGGCTCCTCGGCCCAGGTCGACCGCGCCGTGAACGTGGCCTACAACTACACCTATGCGTATTCGGTCTACCCCATCAAATGCGTCCTGTGCCCCGAGGTGCCCAACAACGAGGGGTGTTTCCGGCCCATCGACGTGCGGACGGAGCCAGGCAGCATCCTGGAGCCGCTCCATCCCGCCGCCGGAGGCGGCCGGATGCTGGTGGGACATTACCTGCCCGCCGCCGTTTTCGAGGCGCTTGCCCCCGTCATCCCCGAAGAGGTGCCCGCGGCGAGCGGCTCCCCGCTCTGGTGCGTGAACTACACGGGGCTGGACAAGCGCGGCGTGCGGACGGCGGGGCTTTTCTTCCAGAACGGGGGCACGGGCGCCACCGCGCGCGGCGACGGCCATGCGTGCCTGAGCTATCCCAGCAACGTCTCCCACACGCCGATCGAGGTGATCGAGCGCATCACGCCCTTCACCTTGATCGAGAAGACGATACTGAGAGACTCCGGCGGTGCGGGAAAATTCACCGGCGGCTGCGGGCAGCGGATCGTCTTTCGGAACGACTCGCCCGCGCGCATCACGGTCTCGTTCATGGCCGAGCGCACGAAATCCCCCGCACCGGGCCTGTTCGGCGGCGGCCACGGCGGGCGGGGGCAGGTGCGCATCAACGAGCGTGAAATCGACCCCAAGGTCACGACCGACATGGAGCCGGGCGACACCTTGACGCTCAGCCCGCCGGGCGGCGGGGGCTAGGGGGACGCGGAATGACGGCGCCTTTGCTTCCGGATGACGCATGGCGTTTCGTGACGCGCGCGCGCGTGGCGCGGCTGGCGACGGCGAGCCGGGATGCCGCGCCCCACGTCGTGCCCGTCGTTTTCGCCGTAGTGGACGGGAAAATTTACGTTCCGGTGGACGGCAAGCAGAAAAAGGACATAGAGCGGCTCAAACGTCTCGACAACATCCGCGAGAACGCGCAGGTCTCGTTCCTGGTGGATCACTACGAGGACGACTGGGCGAAACTCGGCTTCGTCCTCATCTTCGGGAGCGCCACGATCATCCACGCCGAGGCGGACGCAGCGGCTTACGAGAAGGCGGCGGAGCTGCTCCGGGAGAAATACGCGCAGTACCGGGGCCCCATCACGCTCCACGCATGGATGATAGAGATAACGCTGCACCGCGCCGCGTCCTGGGGCGCGATGGGGGAAGAGGAGCCTCAAAAGTGAAGCTCAGCTATCAGATCGCCACGCCGGATATCTCCACACCCAACCTCCCGAGTGCGCAGGGGACGCTGGAGGGGAACCTCGACGGCATCGCCGAGGCGGGCTTCGAGGCGGTGGAGCTCTCGGTGCGAAAACCCGCCGAACTCGATTTGGACGAGATAGAGAAGCAGATCAAAAGCCGGGGGCTTTCCGTCTCGATGATCCACACGGCGGCCATGGGTTTTCAGGACAGGATATGGCTGTGCCACCCCGTGCCCGAGATCAGGGGGGTGTCCTACCGCCGCCACCTGGACGCGCTCGATATGGCGCAGAGGTTCGGGTGCGGCATGGTGGTCGGCTCCTCGCGCGGCAATCTCTGCAAGGACGAGCGGCGCGATGATTCTCTCCGCTGGATGCGCGACGCGCTGCTTGGCCTTGCGGACGAGGCCGCGGCGCGGGGAGCCAGACTCTATCTCGAGCCCTTGTGCAGCCACTGGATCAACAACGTGACCACGGCGGCCGAGGGCATGGCCCTTTGCCGGGAGCTCGGCCACGAGGCGCTCGTCCTCATGCTCGACACCTACCACATGAACGCGGACGAGGCGTCGTTCACGGCTCCCATCCTGGAATCGGGAGAGCTTCTGGGCCACATGCACGTCGCCGAGAACAACCGCTACTATCCCGGCGGCGGGCATATTCCCTTCGATGAGGTCATCGGGGCGCTCCGCTCGATAGGGTATGAAGGCTACCTGACCTGCCAGATCGTCTCCAAACCCGACATTCGGACGGCGGCGCGGCTGGCGGCGGAGAATCTGAGGGCGCTGATTGATGTTGGGGCGTCATAGGGCTTTCTGGATAAGCCACCACCCCGCCACCCGCATCAGCCGCCGAATCGTGGGGGTAATACGACGATGATGGGGTAGCGGGGCAGGACAAGTTCTGCTTTCTCGTGACAAATTGATGCGACGCGGTCGAATCAGTCCTGTTTGTAAGTACTGTAACCGCCGGACGCCCTCCAATTTGTGGAAATCAAGTAAGCGATTAAATGTTAATGATAATTAAATAATGTTAACTAATAATTAACTATCTATCAGAAATCCTTCCTTGTCAAGAAGAAAAACCCGGAAATCAAATTTTATTGGGGTGCTTCGGGATCTCTATGGACTTCAAATCGCTTCGCTGATCGCTTTTTTGCGCTCGCTTTGAGGGGGTCCATACCCGACGCCGCAGGAGGGACGCGGACCCTCATCAGGAGAGATAAAGCCTTATTTCTTGAGCGAAAAAAGGCCCCTCGCCAGTTTGGCATCGGGTATGGACGTTTCACCCTTCCACGCCAGTTCGGCCAGAAGCCTTCCGGTGAGCGGACCGAACTTGAATCCGTGGCCCGAGAAGCCGGCCCCGAACGCGATGCGCGGGTTCTCGGGATGCAGGTCGATGATGAAGTCCTCATTCGGCGCGTTCGTGTAGAGGCAGTGCTCGGCCCCTGCGAGCGTCCAGTTCTTGCAGGTGAAAAAGCGCGCGATAAAGCGCTTCACATCGGCGATTTTCTCCTGGTCGATGGCGTCGGGCGGGTTGTCCGGATCGTCATCCACCCCGACTCTCAGGTGCCGGCCCACCTTGACGCCCGCGCGTCCGAATTCGGGCATTCCGTAGAAAAGGTTGTTCTCGTCCTGTTCCCTGTAGGCCCAGACCGGGAAACGGCCGGGCCGGTAGGCGTCGAGATCATCCTCGGGCGTGAAGTAACCGACCGTCTGGCGGGCGATGTTGAGACTGGGCTTCAGGAACGGGAGCAATTCTTTCGCCCACGCGCCTGCCGCCACGACGAGGCGTTCAGTCTCGATAGTCCCCCCGCTCGTTTCGACCCGTACGGGGTCGCCCGTGGGGTCGATTCCGTGGACGACGATGTTCTCATGGAAGCTCACTCCGTTCTCGCGGGCCAGCGCGGTGAGCGATTCAATTGCCTCTGTCGAGGATATGAACCCTCCCGTCTTGTCCAGCAGGGCGCTCTCTACGCCCTCGAAGGTGAACTGGGGAAACCGCCCCCGCGCTTCGTCCGCGGTGAGGAGTTCCACGTCCACGCCCTCCTGCGCGACGGCGTGGACGTAGCTATGGTAACGCTCACACGGCGGCCCGGTGTATATCCCGGGATTGGAATACACGAGTTTTTTTCGCAAGTCCTTTTCGAGCCTGGGCCACTCTTCCTTGTGCACCCACTGCATGAGGCGGACGTATTCGGGCGCGACATAGGCGCTTCTCGTGACGCGGGCGGCGCCGTGCGAACTGCCCCTGTCGTGGCCGATCTCGAAGCGCTCCACCAGCCCGGCGCGGGCAGCACCCAGGCGCTTCAGGTGATAGAGGGCCGAGAGTCCGTTGATCCCCCCGCCGATGACTAGGGCGTCGTAAGTATTACCGTTCAAGAAAACCTACCTCATGCGATGCTGCCGCACGGCCGGCCGTTCAGCTCGACCGGCGCGGGCAGTCCTTTTCACGTCGTCTATATGGATTATCCATAGCAAATCGCCGCAATTCCGCCAAGTGGTGTCTATGAGGGGGCGTGATTGTGCCTGGTTTGCCCCTATCCACAAGGCCCGCATATGGGGTTGTTGGAAAAGCCTGCAATGCCGGTATGACGGTGACGAGATACCGCCTTGCCAGAGGGTGTGTAGGGGCCGCATACATGCGGCCCGCATGCCACAAACCGGTCGGGCCGCATATATGTCGGACATATATGTCCGACCTACAAAATCAACTCCATTCGCCCTGCTCTTCGCGTCAAACGTGATCGCATCAGGCTTTTCAACACCCCCCAAGGTAGGAACGATTTTTCTATCCGCATGCGCTGCTACCCAGGCTCACATTGGAATTGAAATAACGAGGAAATCCCCTCCCGTGAGGGCGAAAGCCGCCGCGTCGTGGTATGGTGGCGATTCATCAATCAGGTGGAATCGGAATAACATTCACACAGTTGGAACGGAGGTGAACATGAGCGCCGATGGACTGATATTTCTCTCACTGCATGAACTCGCCGGGCGTATCGAAAGCAAGGAGGTCTCCCCGCGCGAGGTGGTAGACGCGCATTTGCAGCAAATCGAGGCCCTGAATCCCGAGCTCAACGCGTTCATCACCGTGTGCGCGGACGAAGCCCGTGAGGACGCGGCAAAGGCGGAAAGTGAAATTCAGGGCGGCCGCTACCGCGGCCCGCTGCACGGCGTGCCGGTCGGCATCAAGGACATCATCGATACCGCCGGCGTGCTGACGACGCAGGGGTCGAGCTTCTTCCCGGATAACGTCCCGGCGGAGGATGCCGTGTGCGTGACTAAGCTCAAGGAGGCGGGCGCCGTCGTCGTCGGCAAATGCAACACGCACGAGTTCGCGGCGGGCTCCACCACGGTGAACCCCCACTACGGCCCGGCGCGCAACCCCTGGAACCCCGAGCGGGTATCGGGCGGTTCGAGCGGCGGTTCAGGCGCTGCGGTGGCGGCCTTCATGTGTCCGGGCGCGGTGGGAACCGACACGGGCGGCTCCATCCGGGGACCCGCGAGCGCATGCGGCACGATGGGCCTCAAACCCACCTACGGCCGCGTGAGTCTTCGCGGCATTTTCCCGAACTCGACGACTCTCGACCACGCCGGCCCGCTCGCGCGAACGGCGCGCGATTGCGGCATCATGCTACAGGTCATGGCGGGCTACGACCCGGCGGACCCGGGCTCCAGGGACCGGGAAACGCCCGATTTCTGCGCCCTGATAGGCCAGGGCGTCCAAGGCATGCGATTCGGTATCTGCGAGGAACTCTATCTCCCGGAAAACGACGCTTCGGTGCAGAAAGGCTTCGAGAATGCGATAGAGACCATGAAGGCTCTGGGTGGCGTGGTCGTCCAAGTGCGTTACCCGAACGCCGATCGAATGAGAGAGGTGCGGCGCATCATCGCCAGCGCCGAACTGGCGTCGGTTCACCGCGAGCGGCTCGCTTCCAATCCCGAAAAATTCGGCGACGACGTCCGCGAGCGCCTGGAAATTTCGAGCCGCGTGACGCTGGCCGAGTACGCGCTCGCCATGAAAGAACGGCGCACGCTCACCCGCGAAATGGAAAAAGTGTTCGATGAGATCGATATATTCCTGGCGCCCGGCTACCCTTGCCCCGCGGGGCCCGTTGCGACGGAAATGGGCACGGTGAACGGGAAGGAACTCTCCTTCACGGGCCTCGGCAGAGCGCAGACCGGCCCGTACAACCTCTTCGGTTTCCCGGTCATGGCGGCGCCTTCGGGCTATAGCGACGATGGCCTGCCCGTGTCGGTCCAGATCGTGGGACCGCCCTGGGAGGAGGCCCGCGTCTTGCAGGTCTCCCATGCGTTCGAGGAAGCCACGCCGGAGGTCCGCAACAAGAAGCCGCCCATGTTCGGCGGGTGATTTGTAGCAATATTGACAACTCTAAAGAATCTTATTAGGATTGTGGTTCAAATATTCGTCGTGATGGTCGCACGCAATCGCGTCCCACTATCCGACGATCTTTTCTTTGATCGAGGTCGTGAATACCACCTCGGCAAATAAAGGAGAAACGAGATGTCCAATAATCCTGCTGTATCTCCTCAACAAGACATACTTCTGATGGGTGTAGCAAAAATGGGGTTTTTGGTGGATCGTCTCCATCAAGACTGTTCCCCCCTCCAGTTCCTGCGCGAATTAACTGCGAATTCGCTGGAAGCGATTCAGAGCCTTGATGACCCAAAAGCTGAGATTGGCTGGGATGTTGACTGGAATCGGTTTGATCTCGCAGGCGACGATTCTGCGAAAAAGCTATGCGTGATCGATACGGGCGTAGGTATGACTGGCCCGGAAATGGTTGAGTATATCAACAAATTATCTTCTTCAATTAACCAGCAATCTGTCTCGGGAAACTTTGGAGTGGGGGCAAAGATTGCCGCCGCGCCGCTTAATCCACAAGGCCTTGTATATTTGAGTTGGAAAGATGGTAATGGCTATATGATTCATCTCTGCCGAGAGCGTCTGAATGGGGAATATGGATTACTCCGATTTGGCAACGGAGAGTTCTGGCAGAGTATTTCTGATGACATAAAACCAGAGGCTATAGATACTCACGGCACGATGGTTGTTCTGCTAGGGGAATCGGATAATTCCTCCACCATGGAGGCACCTCCCGGTGCACAGTTGCCAAGCAAATGGGTGGCACGCTATTTGAATTCTCGATTCTTTCGTTTTCCAAAGGGCATAACTGTAAAGTGTCGAGAAGGATGGGATCTGCCTTCTGATGATCAATATCATAGACTTCGTGCAATCAATGGACAATGCTCTTGGCTGGATCGCCACAGCCAATCCAAAGGGAGTGTGCGTCTTGATGAAACCAAAGCAACTGTCCATTGGTGGATTATCAAAGAAGGAAACAATACTAGAGGCCTATATATTTCGTGGGGGCATATCGCGACTTTGTTTAAGGATGAATTGTATGAGTTGTCATCAGGGAGAGCTGGCGTAGCGAGACTTCAGTCTTTTGGTATTGTGTTCGGCTGGAATCGCGTTGTGCTCTACTTGGAGCCCGACAACGACTCTACCCAGCCTGTGACATCCAATACAGCTCGTAGCCATTTGCTGATCGCTGGTCAAGCACTCGACTGGTCCATATATGCCGCTGAGTTCCGTGAAAAGATGCCTCAGGAGTTGAGGGATTATCAGGATGAAGTGGGTATGACTGCAAATCAAACGGACCACCGCAGAGCAATTCGTGAGCGGTTAAAAACCATCCGCGAATTTTTTCGTTTTGGACGTTATCGCCCAAAGCCAGGAGGCGAATATTCTGCAAATCCGAGCGAGAATGCAGGAGGTAGGCCTGCAAGACTAGGTGGTTCTAGCAATGGGGTTTCTCGTAGTGGCGGTCGTGGTGGTACAGCGGGTGATATTTACGCACTTTTCACCGCTGAATCAGGGGAACCAACTGAATTGATAAATTATCCCTTAGAGCCGGAGCCAAAATGGATCACTGAGCAGGATGGGTCGCGGTCAGCAGGAGATTTGGATGACCGGGCCGCAAGATATATACCGGAACAAAACCTCCTTCTTATCAACGGAGATTTCCACTGTTTTACTGACATGATCGACCGATGGGTCAACAGATATGGCCAAGTTCCAGGTTCTAGACAAACTATACAAGAAGTTGTCCGAGAATGGTTCGAGCAACAATTGATCGAGGCAGTAATGAGCGCGCTTGGTTTGAAACAAACAGGTAGGTGGAGTTCGGAGGAGCTTAACGAACTTTGGGATGAAGCTGCTCTTACTGCGGCTGTTCTACCCCGCTACCACATAGATATGAGTATCAGGCGTATGCTTGGTCAGAAGTTAGGTAGAGTTCCAACGGCAGTATCACAGTAAGATTGTAGGCTGTAATGCTTGTTAGGTCACGGGCTTTGCCCATTGGTAATCAGTTGTTGGCATGAGGTATGAGACATGACGCAAACCGATGGTTCCACGCTCGTTTCGGCGGCGTGGCTCGCTGAAAACCTGGAAAATCCGAATCTCCACGTCATCGAGGTTTCCTCGGCGAGCGACGACGCCTCCTACCGCGAAGCCCACGTGCCGGGTGCGCACTGGTGGTTCTGGAAAGGGGCGCTCTGGCACGAGACGGACCGCGCGTTCGCGGCGTCCGAGGCATTGGCGGAACGTCTGGGCGGGATGGGTATCGGGCCGGATGATGAAATCGTCCTGTACGGCGAGCCGGTGCAGTTCGGCACCTACGCGTTCTGGGTGCTCAAGATGGCGGGTTTTCAGAACCTGAAACTGCTCGACGGCTCGAAGAAAAGGTGGATTGCCGACGGGATGCCCGTCTCGACCGACGCGCCGGGCGCTGCCCCCGTCGCCCACCCCGCGCCGGATGGGGGCGAGATATTGAGCGTGGGCAGGGACGATATTCGCGACAGGCTCGGGGAGCCGGGCCGGGTGCTGCTCGACGTGCGGTCCCCAGAGGAATACAGGGGCGAGCGGGTGATGCCGCCGCCCGGCTTCGACCACGGGGCCGAGCGCGCCGGGCGCATACCGGGGGCCGCCCACCTGTTCTTCCGGGAACTGCTGAACGAGGACGACACCTATAAGGACAGGGAGGAACTCGCGCGGATCCTCGGTGCTGCCGCCGCCGCGCCCGATAACGAGATCGAACTCGTCCTCTACTGACGCCTCAGCCACCGGGCCAGTCTGGTCTGGTTCGCCATGCGGTATCTGCTGGGCTATGAAGACGTGAAGATCTACGACGGCTCATGGACGGAGTGGGGAAGTATCGTCGGTTTTCCGATAGAAAAATAGCCGACGGGTTGTTCTCGCAGGGTAATTATTTCACGGGATAGCGCGGCGCCTCCCCTTGCAGGACGCGAAGCACGTCCGCCGCCGCCTTCCGCCTCATGTCCTCGAGAGCAGCCGTGCTGTACCACGCGCTGTGCGGCGTGACGCGGCAGTTGGGGAGGGCGAGCAGCGGGTGATTCGGCCCCGGGGGTTCTTCTTCGAGCACGTCGAGGCCCGCGCCCCGGATGGCGTTTCTCTTGAGCGCATCGCCCAGCGCCCGCTCGTCCACCAGTTCGCCGCGCGCCACGTTGATCAAAACGGCGTCCGTCTTCATGCGATCGAGTACTTCTGCCTTCACCATGCCGCGCGTCTCGGGCGTCAGGGGCGCGTGCAGGGAGATGTAGTCCGATTCCTCCCAAATCTGCGATAGCGCGGCGTTCTCGGCGCTTAGCTCCTCGAAAACGGATTCGGGCGCGAAAGGATCGTGCGCGATGACCCGCATCCCGAAGGCGCGCGCCTTTCCGGCCAGGGTCGCGCCGATTCTCCCGATTCCCACCACGCCCAGCGTCGCGCCCCGAAGCGGTGCGATGGGCCGGAGTGCGGCGATCCCCCAGCCGCCTTTTTCAACTTCCGCGATACCTTGCTCGAGTTTTCTGGCGAAGTAGAGGATGAGCGCCATGGCGTGATCCGATACCTCATCGACGCAATAATCGGGCACGTAGGAGACAAGAATGCCCTTTGTTCTTGCGGCTTCGAGATCGATGTTGTCCACGCCCACGCCGCCGCGCGCGAGAATCCTGCAGTGCTTTAGCTGCGCGATGACCTCTGCGGTGAAGGTGGGAATCGAGCCGATGATGACGCCTTCCGCCTCCGCGCAGAGTTCGACGAGGGATTCAGGGTCCGCTCCCATGCCCAGGCGCAGGCGGGGGCCCAGGGGCGATAGTATCTCCTCCTCGACCGTGGGGGGGCCGAAGCGCGTTCCGGCGACGGCGATGAGCGGGCCGTCCTTTGCGGGTGGACTCAATACCATGGCTTCCCCCGAGTTCCCCGTTTCCTGAGGGTGTGGCGTATGAATAAGCGTTGTCGTGCAAATATAAATAAAAAACACCGCGGCCGGGTGACCGCGGTGTTTGAATCAGCAGGGTGGTGCTAGCGCAGCGTGTTGTCTGCTCTTCGCGGCGGGTCGTTCGCCGGGCGCGGCTCGACCGGCTCGTTGTTCTTGAATTCCTCGGTGAGTTCCGCGTTGATTTCCGCCCATACGGGGTCGTCGTCTTCGCTCTCCAGAATGGCGTCAATGGGGCATTCCGGCTGGCAGACGCCGCAGTCGATGCATTCCTCGGGGTCGATGATCAGGAAGGGTTCCCCTTTGTACTCGCCTGGGTGCATGCAGTCCACGGGACACACGCTCACGCACGTCGCATAGCGCTCGCCCAGGCATTTTTCCCCGATGACAAATGTCATGGATGATTCCCTCCTACAGAGAATTAAGATTGTTACGGTTGGAACCCCGAGGGAACGACCCCTGGCGATTCGCGTCTATTTGATTCAAATTCACCTGGATACCCCAAGCGATGAGCGATGCTAGCAGATGCCGCTCCCGAAAATCAAGGGTAGAGAAGCACAAAATCAAGATTCTTTCGCCTGCAGACGGGGTTTTTTCAACTCGCCGGTTTCGTCGAGGGGTCGAAAATTTTCCCGAGCGCGCGAAGCATGGCTTCGACCGATTCGGGGGGCACGCCGCCGAGTTCTTCGTGGAAATCGAACCCCTGGAGCCAGCGGAACTTCTCGAGCGAGGCGGCGCTGATGTGCGAGTCCACCCCCAGCGATTCGAGGGCCGAGACGACGCCTTCCATCTCCTGCGCGCGCCTTTCGGCGACGATGAGGCTCGTGCCCGCCAGGCTCAGGGCCAGGTCCCGCAAGGGAAGTCCCTCCACGGTTCCCGCGATGGATTCAAGCAATTCCTCCACCAGTCCGCAGCGCCTCGCCGCCTCGATGGATTCCAGAAATGTCATCATCAGCCCCTTGGTGAACACGCTGCGCACGACCTTGAGGGCGGAAGCGTCTCCCACGCGCTCGCTGAGCACCTGGAGCCGCATCCCGTAGCGCGCCATGGCCTCGCTCAGGCGTTTGGCCCCGGGCCCCGAGATCAACGTGACGACCTCGTGCCCGTATACTTCCGCGGGGTCGCATATCGCCCCGTCGACCGGATGGCCTCCGCCCGCCTCGATGACGCGGCCGATCTCTCTTTTCGCCTCGGGCGTCGTGGTGTTCAAATCCAGGTAGACGGCGTCCCGGATGAAGGGGGAGGCGCCGCGCGCCGCTTCCAGCGCGCTTTCCGGCGTGACGAGCGAGAGGACGAGACCGGCGCCCTCGAGCGCCTCTTCGGTGGACTGCGTCATGAGAATCGCCGGGTGGGCGGAGGCGTCGATGTGTTCGGGCCGCCAGGGCGGTCTTTTCCAGACGCGGACTTTCGCCGCGCCGGCTTCCGCCAGCCCCCTAGCGATGGGCCTGCCCGCCATGCCGAATCCCAGGACACAGACGGTGGGAGGATTTTCAAGGGTCAAGGACATCTCTCCATCGGGTTTTCCATAGATGGGTGTATTGTTCACGTCTATATTCAGGCGAATGCGCAATTATAGAATAAGGTGAGTGCGCGGCTCTAGCGCGTCCGGGCTTTTTCGGTCGGTTTCTCATCCGAATCAGAACGGAATCGGCGGACTCCGGATGTGCGGAACGCCCAGGCTGTGTCCAAATCGAAATTCGTCGGGGCTGTTGAAAAAGTTCCTACTTGCTCGGAATTGACTATCGCCGTCATTCCGGCTTTCGTCGGAATGACGAACGAAAACCAAAATTGTCGTGGTTCCCGAGGAGAGCGCACCGCCTACCGTAGGGACAGGTCGCGACCTGTCCCTACAACAAACGCAAATCCTCCCGCATTGGAGTGTTTCAACAACCCCGCATAAGTCTAGTTCGCCACCTTCAGCCTGTAGTCGGGCGTCGGGTTCAGGGGGCATGAATAGTAATAATCGCCCGCTTTGAGGGTGATGTGGTAGTCCCTCGATTTCCCCTTCACGAGTCCGCCCCCCGATACCTTCGGCAGCGTGAGGCGTCCGACGCCTGCGCCGCGCAGATAAAACCCGAGTTGATAGGGCACGTTCTTGTTCGTCACCCGAAAGACGTAGGGGCCCGGTTTGAGCGTGATGGTACTGGATCCGGCGAGGCGCTTTTTCCCGCTTCGGGCGTTGATGGCCTTGCAGTCGGCCGCCCCCGCGGTTTTGAAGCCGTGCTCCCGCCCCTCGGGTTCTGTGAACTGGCAGCCCGTCTGGGTGAGGGTGATGACCGTCGGCGCGGCGGCGTTCACGCTAGTCGATGCGAGGGGGAGCAAAGATGCCGCGAGGAGGATCATGAGTGCTTTATGGAGGTTTCGCATGACGTTGTTCCTTTTCAAATGTGTTTTCGACTCTTCCGGCTCTTGATTCGCCGGGGGAGTCATCGGGCTGTTGAAAAAGCTCTCGTCGGGGCTGTCCCACAGATCGCGACCTGTCTCTACGGCTATCCATCAGAGCGCGCCGCGCGGGCGTTTCCTATTCCTCCAGACCCATCAGGCGGGCGGGGTTTCGCTGCACCATCCAGCGAATCTCCTCGTCTTCGAACCCCAGGCGCAGCATCGTGGCGATGAACATGCGCAGCATTTCCGTCGGCGGGGGGTTCAGGTCGAGTTGCGCGTCCGTGCTCATCACGCATCGCTCGGGCCCGAGCGCGCGCGCGGTTTCCGCCACTTTCACCGGGTCCAGGTCGCGCCACATGGGGAATGCCGATATCCAGGTGAACTCGACGATGTAGCCCAAATCCGCCACCTCGCGCAGTTGCCCCTCGCTCGCGTCGATGATGAAGATGATCGGGTGGGTGAAGATGAATTTCTTGACGCCGATCTCCTTCGCGCGCCTCGCCAGAGCGACGCCTTCTTCCGCGGAGAGATGCCCCGTGGCCACGGCCACGTCCGCGTCGCGGGCGATTTCGAGTATGGCGTCCGCCTCGGGGCGTATCGCGCCGTCTGCGTCCATAACGGTCAGGCCCTGCGCGGGCGGGGGCTGCCTGTAGGCTTCCGCGATGCGCTTGCTGTAAGCCCCCACCTCGATGTCGTTCGCCGCGGAGTAGGTGGGCATCCAGATGACCTTCACGCCCAGGCGCGCTGCGCTTTCCGCCGCGAAGGGCGAGAGCCCGCCCACGTTGGCGTTGAGCGTGATGGCGCCGAAGGCCGTGACGCCCGGGTAGACCTCGTTCAGAATCCGGGCTTGGGCGATGGTGGGCCACAGGTGGCTCTTCATCACGAAGCCGCGCATGCCGACGTCGCGCGCGAGTTCGGCCCATTCATGGTCCAGCACGCGCCCGGGTTCCTCGACAAATACCTGGGGGAAGATGTGGGCGTGAACGTCGATGGCGCCTTCGAGGAGATCGTCCGCCTTGGTGCGCATGAAGATAAACCCTCCGGGTACGGGTGAGAAAATCGCCTGAGATCATGAAAATCCATCATGCGCCATGAGGGGGCGGCGGGCAAGCCGGTTCCCGCCGCGTCATTCAGGTGATATTCTCCGGGAAATGTTCTCACGGTGAAAAAGACGATCTATCCTGGAGGAAGTTTCCCATGCCCCCCACACAGAGCATCGGAACGCCGGTGCGCGAAATCGAAACGCCCGCCCTGATAGTCGACCTGGACGTCATGGAGAAGAACCTCACGTTGATGGCGAAGCGCCTGGAGGGAACGGGCGTCCGGCTCCGCGCCCACGCCAAGACGCACAAGAGCCCCTGGCTCGCGAGCAAACAGGTGGCGCTCGGCGCCGTGGGCGTGTGCTGCCAGAAGGTGAGCGAGGCCGAGGTGATGGTGGAGGGAGGAATCGAGAACGTGCTCGTGAGCAGCGAGGTCACGGCCGCCTCGAAGCTCAGGCGTCTGGCCGCGCTCGCGCGCCATGCGAACCTGATGGTGGTGGTGGATCACCCCCAGGGGGTGTCGATGCTCGCAGAAGCCGTGACGGCGGCGGGAGCGGAGATCGGCGTGCTCGTCGACGTAGACGTGGGCCAGGGCCGCTGCGGCGTGGCGCCGGGCGCCCCGGCGGTGGAGCTGGCCCGGCGCGTGGAGGCGGCGCGGGGACTCGAACTCAAGGGGATTCAGGCCTACCAGGGCAAGGCCCAGCACGTGGACGGCTTCGTCGAGCGGCGCGAGGTCTACGCAGATGCCGTGGCGCGGATGCGCGAGACAGTCGACGCGTTCGAGGCCGCCGGGCTTCCGCTGGAGGTCAGGAGCGGCGGCGGCACGGGTTCATGGCGCTGGGACGCGGAATCGGGCGTGCTGAACGAGCTTCAGGCGGGCAGCTATTTGTTCATGGATTCCCACTACCGCAGTATCGGCGGCGAGGATTCGGATATCTACGACGACTTCCAGCCCAGCCTGTTCGTGCTGACGACCGTGGTGAGCGCGCCCGGTCCCGGCCACGTCGTGATGGACGCCGGCCACAAGGCGCTTTCTTCCGACAGCGGGCTGGCGCCCTGTCTCGAACTCGAAGGCGCCGTGCACGCGCGGGCGTCCGATGAGCACGGTGTGCTGGAACTCTCCCCGGCTTCGAGGCGGCCCGAGATCGGCGAGACGCTCCTGTTCCAGCCCAGCCACTGCGACCCGACCATCAACCTCTACGACGTCTACCACGGCGTACGCGGCGGAATGGAGGAAGGCGTCCTCGAAGCCGTGATCCCCGTGGCCGCGCGCGGCTGCGTCTGGTAGGTCAAACCCGACTGATGAATGAGGGTTTGCCGATCGGTGAGGGATTGTTGAAAAAACCTTCACGGAAATCTTTCATTCGCGGAGGCGGCCTTTGATCGTCATTCCGGCGAATGCCGGAATCCAGAGCCGACGAGAAAGACAACAGCGCCGGACAGCCCAAAAAACAAGAAGACAAAAACAATAAAGCCAAAACCAAATTCCCTGGATTCCGGCATGCGCCGGAATGACGGCGGGGGCGAACCTGCCGGAGAGGAAAAGCGGGTTCGTCGGATGGCCCTGCGCAGGGCGGAATGGTTCTGTAGTGGCCAGCCCCAACAGCGGGGTGTGACAAATATCAACCACGGGGGCGCGGGGGGTCAGTGTGTAT
>VXPH01000233.1 GCA_009839615.1 Nitrospinota bacterium | reverse complement strand
AGGGCGGCGGGCGGTCTGTGCAAAAGGGTACCGCCGGGACTAATCGCGGCTCCTTTTTCGATGAGAGAAACGGCTTCTTGTAAGGAAACTTGTTTGCTCATAAACAGTATCCACCCATTCAGTTGGGGCGCATAAAGCGGAGAACAAAATTGTTCAACATAGTTTAGCAAAAGTAGATGTTTTGTGCTTGTGCTCATACGCCTTTATAACGGGGGAAGGGAGGGATTTTAGCGTATTCGTTGACCGGTAGCGTCGAGGTGGCGTAAATATCGGTGAGATGAGATTTTTCTCGTACGCAAACATACATTCTGACGAATCGATCGAAGGAGCATGGAATGCCACGAATTTCCTTGTTAGAACCCGAGCAGGCGGAATCATCCGCGAAACGCATCATGGAGAACCTGCAAAAGCAGTTCGGTGTCGTGATTCCGCCGGTGAAGGCCTTGGCCCACAAACCGGATTTTTTGCGCTCTTTGCTGAGCCTGACCACGGTGGCCGATGGCCCGGGAGAGATCGACGTCGGCTTCAAGGAAATCTTGAACATTCGCGCGTCGGTGCTTAACGGGTGTCATTTCTGCGCCAACATGCATTCCAATATGGCGCGGATGCACAAAGTGGGGGATGAGAAGACAAAAGCCGCGCAAGAAGGTTCCTCGAGTGACGTCTTCGATGAAAAGGAAAAAGCGGCGCTTCGCCTGTGTGAAGAGAGCACGCAGGGGGTGAGTGTTTCGGACGAGACTTTCGAAGCGCTGAAGGCGCACTACTCAGAAGCGCAGATAGTGGAGTTGCTCGGCGCCATCGCGCTCATTAACACCTGGAATCGGCTCATCGTGGGAATGGGCTTTTAAGCTAAAGGCTTTTAGCGGTTTTAGAGGCTTAGCGCGGCCCTGCTGACGGTGAGTTCGGTTTCTCCTAACAGTTCTGATGTCGTGAGTTTTCCGCTCATCACGTCGATGAGTTCTTTTTCAAGCAAATCCCTCGCCTCATCGATGCGCATCGTCCCTTCCATGACGCCGCTGATGTCTACGTCGATGTTCTCGGCCATCGTCCGGGCGGTTCGGGGATTGCCCGTCACCTTGATGGTGGGAGAGATGGGGTGCCCGATAGGGTTGCCGATTCCGGTCGAGAAAACGATCGCCTGCGCTCCGCTGGACGCCAGGGAGGAGATGTTCTCCACACCCGCGCAGGGCGCATCGGCGAAAATGGTGCCTTTTTTCGAGGGGCGTTCCCCCACGCCGACGACCTCGACGATGGGATGGCTCCCTGCTTTCTTGATGGCTCCCAGGCTTTTTTCTTCGATGGACGAGAGCCCTCCCCGGATGTTATCCGGCGCTGGATTCGAGCCGATGAAGTCGACGCCGATGCTTTCGGCGTAATCGACGGCGCGCCTTGCCGAATCGATGATTCTCCGCGCTGTTTTCCTGTCCGCGGCCCGGCGGGCGAGAAGATGCTCAGCCCCGACGATTTCCAGCGTTTCGGAAAAGATAACCGAGCCCCCCGCTTCCACGACTCTATCGGCGACCATGCCCGTCACCGGGTTCGAAATGACGCCGCTGGTCGTGTCCGAGCCTCCGCATTCGGCTCCGATGGTGAGTTCACCCAACTCACAGCGAACGCGCTTGGCGGATGCGAGGTGGGCGGAAAGTTTCGTGGCGAGTTCCACGACATGTGAAGTGGTGCTGAGTGTGCCTCCGATTTCCTGGATGTTTACGGCTTCTATGGGCATCCAGGGAGACGTTCTCCCTGCTACTTCCGCAATGGCGTTGGCGCTCTTGGGTTCGAGGCTCACGATGATGACGGCCCCAACGTTCGGGTGGGCGGCGGTGTGTCCCATGACCCGCCAGTGTTGCGCCTCATCCTCACCCATCAGGGCGCGTCCGAACGAGGTGTTGACTGGTGTGGCGTCTCGCACCAACCCGCCGATTCTGCGGACGATGGGGTTGGAATTATCCATTCCGCTGACGATGGCGAGGTGATTCCGCCCGCCCGGAGGACCTTCAGGTCTTCTGTAGCCCCAGAAAGTGGGCGTGGTTTTTTTCCGGGCCATGCCTAGCCTCTGGTGCTCTTGATGTTATGGACGTGAACGTGACTGCCGACGGGTATCTCTTTTGTGGCGGTGCCGATGACCTCGCCGTATTTCAGCACTTTCGCGTTCGAGCGGATCTTACGCAGCGCGATTTTATGGCCGAAAGGAATCGCTTCCGTCGCGGTAATCGTCGAAGTTTCCTCGTTGCCTTCGATTTCCAAATTCTGCTCGGGTGCGATGTCCTCCAGCACGGTGGCCACATTGTCTTTCGGGTGCATCATCAGTGCCCGGCTCATCGGGTGCTCTCCTTGGCGAGTCTAGTCGTCGCTTCCGACATTCCCGGGCAGCCTCAAGCGGAGTCTCTCGACGGGACGGCCGTTTTTCAGGTGTTCCTCGATGAGTTCTGGTACGTCCTCCACCTTTACGCCCGTGTACCAGACGCCCTCCGGATAGACGACCAGGGTGGGGCCCATCGTGCATGGACCCAGACAAGTGGCGCCCGCCATGGCCGTATCCGCAGCGAGTTCGTCGTTCGAGCCAATCGCCTCCGTGATCGCTTGCGCCACTTCGATGCTGCCCTTGCTCTGGCAACAACCCATTGGATGAGTCGGCGGGCGTTGATTGATGCATACGAAAACGTGTCTTTTGATGTGTTCCACGGTTATCCTCTTTTTAAATGATGGGTGATCTCTGGTGGAATTTTCCCGAGCGAGGTTTCAAAGTCTATCGGCTTCTACTCTGAATGACTTTGCCAGAAGAGGATGATACGCTCCGTTCACTAGAAGTCAAGGGATTCGCCGCTTTCGTGATCGGGGCTGGCGGATTGGTCGTCTTGGCCTGGAGTGAGCCTGTTTCGATAATGTTCAAGAAATTTCCAAGCGATATTCGCAAAGCATTTTCCGAGGATCTCAAACCTCTCGTCTACAGGATGAGAGGCGGCCCCACCTGTCTTTTTCTCCCGGATTCCACGGCTCCCGCCGTGAGCGTGCAAGCATGGTTTCGCGTCGGAAGTCTTACAGAAACAGACCCGCTGGAGGGCATCTCCCATTTTTTGGAGCACATGATATTCAAGGGTTCGGAAAATCTGGAAGTAGGGGAACTTGCCTCTATGGCCGAGTCTTCCGGCGGGGACATCAACGCCTATACGACGAACGAATCCACCCATTACGATCTGATATCGATGCCGGATAAATTTGAAGGATGCCTGGAAGCGCTCCTCGATGCCCTTTGGTGGCCGCGATTCGGCGAAGGCGAGGTCCGCCAGGAGAGACAGGTCATTCTCTCGGAATTCAATCGCACCTATGAACAACCGGACCAGTTGCTTCAATACCACCTATATCTTGAGGCATATGGGCCCCGGCATCCATACGGCCGCGCCATTCTGGGTACGCGGCAGACGCTCAAGAACATTGGTGCGGCAGAGTTGAAGAAATATCACAAGCAATTCTATACGCCCTCATCCGCCGTCCTGGTGTTTGCCGGAGCTTTCGACGTCCCTCAAGTAAAATCCATTCTGAGAAAAAGGCGAAAACATTTTCTCACCGAATGGCCGAAACCTGGGCGTAGAAAAATGCCGAAAGTTCCCCTGCCGACTCCCCTGAAAGCAGGGCCGCGCATCGTCGTGCGGCGCGGCCGTTCGGGAACGGCGCACGTGGAACTCGCTTTTGAAATTCCCCCTCTGACACACCGGGACGCTCCCGTGCTTGAAGTGCTCGGTATCGTTCTTGGAGCGGGCGAGAGCTCCCGCCTGTATGAACATCTTTGCATGAACACGTCGCTGATGTTCGATGTTTCTACCGATGTCTATCTCTCCGGCGGGCCGGGGCTGTTTTTCCTGGGTGGATACGCAATGCCTGAAAACGTCGAGCAAGCCATCGAGCAGATCCTTCACGTGGCGAAACAAATCATCGAGGACAGGCCGCTCACTTCGGATGAGTTGGGCAAAGTGCGTATGAATTATCTGACGGGTCTGGAATTCAGGCGAGAGGGAATGACGGGCCGCGCCCGTGTGGCAGGCTATTCCGAGCTGATTACCGGAGATCCGAATTATCATCTCAATTACATGAGAATGCTTTTGGAGGTGGATGCGAATGACGTCTCGGCTGTGGCGAGGCGCTATCTTTCACCATCGCGATTGACGGCAGGTGTATTTTTCCCCAAGGGAGAAGCGCCGCGAGTCGGCGTGCGAAGGATTCGAAATGCGATATGGAGCGGATTCGAAAATCATCTTGAGCGAAAACGAAATGACGCGAATCAAAACCAGGGAGTAGCGGAAAAATCAACCGCGTCTCGTCGTACCCGCTCCGTTTCTCCCCAAAGAAGCTACCTCAAAAATACAAGGCGTTCCGTAGCCAGGAACACACCGATAGAGACAAAGCTTCCGGGTGGCGGGCGGTTGGTGATGCTCCCGGATAGTGGCCCACCAGTTTTCTCTATGCGAGCCGTATTCCTGGGAGGGCAAAGAAATGAATCCGCCCGCCAGGCCGGGCTGCATGCCCTGATGATGTCCGCCGCTCCCATGGCGACCGAGAGATGTCCATCGTTCATCCATACCAAAGAGGTGGAGGGATTGGGGGCGAATATCGATGGGTTTTCGGGACGAAATACTTTTGGGCTGACGGCTTCCGGCCTCAGCGCGGTGATGCCCGAAGTAATGGAAAGATTCGTGGAACTCTTGTCTGTGCCCGCTTTCGATAAGGATGATATTGAATTCGCTCGCGCGGAGCTTAATGCAGAGCGCGACAGCGAACTCGACGACTTGGGGCAATGGTGCCGGTTCAAGGGATATCAACTCTTGTATGGAAAACATCCATTGGGCCGTCATCCACTTGGAACGACCAAGACGATGGCCGCCTTTAATCAGAGGGTTTTGAGGCGAGAGTGGCGCAAAAGGACATCGCCTGCGAATCTTGTCATCGCAATGGCCGGCAATTTCGATGTTTCGTATTTGGAAGAACATCTCCCCAAAATGCTAAAGCCCTGGGCCGCAAGCGCTCCTCCTAAAACGCCTGCTCTCCAGCTCGCAACGCCCAGAAGCCTTTCAAGAAAGCGTTTTCGCTCATACAAGATTGATGGAGCCTCGCAAAGCCATATTCATATGTCGTTTTTGGGAACGACTTTTCATGATCCGGCCAGACATGCGCTTGCCATTATCTCAGCGGCCCTGGGGAGTCAGGCCGGAGGACTCTTTCTGGAACTGAGGGAAAAGCGCGGTCTTGCTTACGATGTAAGCGTTTCCTCTTACGAATCTCTGGACCCGGGCCCCATTTCGATTTATGCGGCTACTTCCGCGGGTATGGAAAAACTGGTCATCGACTTGATGCGGCAAGAACTCGCCCGCGTGAGCTACAAAGGACTCGGTGATCAGGAATTCCAGCGGGCCAAGTCTTATCTCATTGGAGGGTTGTCTCGCGCTCACCAGCGGGCCTATACGAGAGCGGCCGACCTGGCGGGTAGATTCGTCCATGGTTTGGGATGGGAGACGCTCGAAGAAACAAAGCGGCAAATTGAACGGGTGGATACGAACACCGTGAGGGAAGCTGCGCACTATTTTATGAAATCGAGCAAAGAATGCCTGGTGATCGTATCGGGCAATACTTTGAAATAGCCGACCCTCTGGCGATTGGTTTGTTGAATCTCGTGCAAATCTTCTTGCAGTTTTTTCAACCGGCGGCGTAATTGCGTCATTTCCTCTATGATGTTCTCTTCTTTTTCGTATGTGAGCAGCATCCGCTCCAATTCTCTCAGTTCAGCAGCCAGACTGCGCCTTTCAGCATGATTTCTTGAGCGAATTCGTTCTTGTTCGATATCTCGAATGCGTTGCCGCAATTCTTCTAGGGTCATCGTTGTAAGTGGCGGCAAAGTCATTTCTTTCGGGTTTTCACTTCGCGTAATTCACCTGGCTCTTTACCGGGTTTGATCGGGCCTCAGATTTTCTTCCACTACATCAGGAGTTCTGGATGGAAACCGATCATCCATACGGGGCGTTTCGGTGGGACGGGGAGCAGGGTTTCTGTTGCTTTTATCTTTCGTTGTTTGTGTTTCTCCGGTTTTTTTTCGTCCGTATGCGTGGTCTCGCTGATATTTCCCGATCGTGATCAGCGTGTTCGTGACGGCTCGCTGAGTTTTGACGTATACGGATTGAACGGTGGATTTCGTTTTTTCCCAAACGGCTTTGGACGAAAAGTTGCCTCCGGCACAACCTCCAGCCAGCAAACCCAGCAACAGGAAGGATAAAAGAAGAAATTTTGTTTCAGAGAAGAAATTAGTTTGCGATTTGTTCGATTTCCTGCGTCTCATCTTGCTTGTCCATGCTCGATAGGCGGTAGGCTGCCTCGTCCACAAGAGGCACAAGGCTTTCGGGGTCTATTCCGCTCACGGCGATGCCGTCGAATCGGCGGCACAGATTGGCGAGACGGATATCGTCCGTCTGATCCATTTTGTTGAAAACCCGAATGAGAGGCGTGTTTTTCAATCCAATTTCATCCAGGATTTTCTCCACGGCAATGAGGTTGTCCTCACAATGGGGAGATGAGGCGTCGATCACGTGGAGGAGAAGGTCCGCTTCACTCAGTTCCTCCAATGTCGAGCGGAACGCTCCTATCAACTCCTGAGGGAGGTCATGAATGAAACCGACGGTATCCGTGATGATGACTTCCTGCTCGCGCGGAAGCCTGAGTCTTCGGCTTGATGTGTCCAAGGTGGCGAAAAGCCGATCTTCGGCCATGATCTCGCTATTCGTTAAAGCGTTCAGCAGGGTGGATTTCCCCGCGTTGGTGTAGCCGACGAGAGAGAGAATCGGCACCTGGCGACGCTGTCTGAGTCTTCTGCCTTGAGAGCGTTTTTTTTGTAAATTTTTGAGTTCTTTCTCCACTCTGCGAATGCGCTCGAATGCGCGGCGGCGGTGAATCTCCAGCTTCGTTTCGCCCGGACCCCTGCCGCCGATGCCGCCGGTAAGCCTGCTCAAAGCCGTATGTTGGGAGGAAATGCGGGGCAGCGTATATCGCAGCAACGCCAATTCCACCTGAAGTTTTCCGACACGGCTCTTCGCCCTTTGTGCGAAGATGTCAAGAATGATTTGCGTCCGGTCGAGGATTTTCAGATCGGTGAATTCGGATAAACTCTTGATTTGCGAGGGCGTTAACTCCTTCGAGAAGAATAGGGCTTCGGCTCCCACCTGCATCGAGTTCATCAGGACCTCCGCCAACCGGCCCTTGCCGATGACGAAACGAGGGTCCGGTTTCTTGCGGCGCTGCAGAATTTGTCCGCAGGGGATGAAACCGGCCTCGCGCGTGAGGAGGGACAATTCTTCAAACTCGGTCTCGGGCGAACGGCTTGAGTTTTGCCCGGTATCGAGATGCACGAGCAAGGCGCGCTCTCCTTCTTCGAGTTGAATTGATGATTTTTGCAAGCGGGCGAACTCATTCTCCAGAGAATTGATGAGCGTTTCGATGTCGACTCGGTTCGATTCGAGATTGGGGAACGACTGGATTTCCCAGGGAGTACGATTCTCCACGAAGGTCGAGTGGCCGTTGACTTGCCGACTTTCATCGGGAGGCCGGGGTGTGATGTGCGCAAAATGGAAGCGGCCCACACTGCCGTCTTCGAGGACTTCGATGGCACCCATGGCGTCGAAGCGCAATAGAGCCATGTCCGTCAGATCTTCCTGAGATAACGGGGAGGGGCTCAAGTGGGTGTGCACGCACCGAAGACCTCTGAGCCTGGCCATCCCGGCGCGTGCGCGGCCTAGTTCCGGTATTTCGATTCCCCGCGCATCGCCGATAATCACGTAGCGCACTACGCCGAGTCGATCGATAAGCAGCCCGATCTGGCGCGATATCTCATGAGACAGCAATGCCAGTTCGCGACCAAGCTCTAAATGAATGAATTGACTGGTTGGAATTTTGCGGCGGTAAAGCCTTTCCAAGACCTTTATTTGCTTAGGCTTCAGCCCGGTGAGGCGACCATGAAGTCTAGCGATGGTAGGACACTCCTTCGATCAAACAAACATACCATAACGATGCCGCGCCAGCGATTATCTCCATACCGCAAGCAACAATCTACCACCAAGATATGCTAAGTTTGCCCGTAACACAAGATGATTGACACTCCCCATGGTGTTCAATAGACTCTACGCCCTTTGGACACCGGGTCTGCTGCTTGGGATTTTAGGGATCAGCCATGGTGAACGAGCGTGATCCAAGACTTCTTCGCGTAGAAGACATGGTGCGACGGCTTTTGAGGCATAAGGCCGACGCCAATCTCTCCAATGCGCTGGAAAAAATGCACGCGGCTGAAGTGGCGCAGATTTTTCAGCATTTTCTGCCCGAAGAACGCCAGGAGGCGTTTTCCCTCGTCCGAAACCGGGAACACCGCGCCTCCATTCTGACGGAATCGGATTCTCACATCGTTCGGGAGCTTCTGGAGCCGGTGCCGAATGAGGACGTCGTCCCGCTGATCAAGGAATTAGACAGCGACGACGCGAGATATATTCTCGAAACCCTGCCCGATGAGCGTTCCCAGGAAATCGTTGCGCTCCTCGATGCGCCGGAAACCGAGGCGATACAGGACATGATGGCGTATTTGCCGGAAACCGCAGGCGCCATCATGACGGATTCCTATGTGGCTCTTCCCGAGGAACTGACGGTGAATGAAGCCATCTCCCAGGTGCGAAAAGCCAGCGAGGTGGACTACATTTTCTATGTCTATGTTATTGATTCGAATGGTTGCCTGCGGGGGGTTATCAGTCTGCGGCAACTCTTGCTGGCGGACCCGTCCAAAACCTTGTCCGAAATCATGATCACCAACGTCTGGAGCGAGAGCGTACATGCCGACCAGGAGCACGTTGCGCGCGTCGTCTCGCGCTACAACATTTTGGCCATCCCCGTAGTGGATGACGACAACGTACTGGTCGGGATCATCACGGTGGATGACGTGCTCGATGTCATCAGAGAAGAAGCGACCGAGGATATCCTGAAGATGGCGGGAACGCACTCCTATCAGGACGAGGTGACGTCGCTTTCCGCCAGGCGTCTTGCATGGATTCGCTTGCCATGGCTGTTCTTCAGTTGGCTGGGCGGTATTCTCGCCGCCCAGTTGATTTATCAGTATTCGGATCAATTGAGCAAGATTGTGGCGCTCGCCGCGTTCATGCCGGTGATCATCGGCATGGCGGGTAACGTGGGTACCCAAAGTGCCACGATCGTAGTGCGTGGTTTGGCGACAGGGCGCATCGATCCCAAATCATGGCTTCGTGTCATCTCGAAAGAGGTAACAGTCGGAACGCTTCTGGGCATTTGCTATGGCTTGTTGTTGGGGTTGTTGGCGACGTATCAGTTCGCCTCCGTCGCGTGGCTGGGTTTCGTCGTAGGTCTTGCGATTTGCGTCGTAATGATGTTCTCTGCGCTTCTCGCGTCGGTTTTGCCGCTCGTGCTCCATCGTTTTCGCGTGGACCCCGCCGTGGCGACAGGGCCGTTTGTGACGACCGGGGTCGATGTCTTGGGGCTTCTGATATATTTTAACATTGCCCGCTTGTTTCTGTTCATATAACCGCTCATAGGTTAATCCGGCTTGGCTCTTTCCATCGATTTCCGTGTAAGGTATGCCGAAACCGACCAGATGGGCGTGGTGCACCACGCGGTCTATTATGTATGGTTCGAACAGTTGAGAACGGAGTATTTCCGTAAAATCGGATTTCCCTACGGGCAGCTTGAAGAGCAAGGCGTTTTCTTTCCCGTAATAGAAAGCCGTTGCGAGTACAAAGAAGGCGCACGATATGACGGTGAAGTGAAGGTTACTGGCTGGTTCAGGAAACCCAGGGGTGTCCGTGTCCGGATCGATTATCTGGTGGAACAGAAGGGGCGCGTTCTTGTGAAGGGCTATACGCTTCATGCGAGAGCCGATGCGAACGGAAAACCGAGGCGAATCCCGACGGAAATTCTCGAAAAGATAATGGAGGAGGCGGTGCCCATCACGGAGGGGCCGCATCTAAACTAGCGCAATCCTTCTGCAGCGGGCATAACGTCTGACTGAAGATTTTAGGATAAATCCCGAAAATTGAGGAAATTCATGCTCGGCGAATACAGTCCATCAAGGTATGAGCAAAAGTGGCAAAATCTTTGGGCGGAGGAGAAGATATTCGAAACCTCCGATCATCCCGGTGATAGGCCCACCTACTATTCCCTGATGATGTTTCCCTACCCATCAGGCGATCTGCACATGGGCCACGCCTGTAACTACACGATGGGCGACGCCATCAGCCGCTACCGGAAGATGCGCGGTTTCGAGGTCTTGCACCCGATGGGCTGGGACGCCTTGGGGCTGCCGGCGGAGAACGCCGCCATCAATGCCGGCGTGCATCCCGCCGTTTGGACGCAAAAAAACGTCGACAACATGAGACGCCAGCTTCGCATGGCGGGTCTCGCCTATGACTGGACGCGCGAGATTTCCACCGCGCATCCAGGTTATTACAGGTGGACGCAGTGGATTTTCCTCCAAATGTTGGAACATGGTCTGGCGTACAAGCGCGAGGCTCTCGTCAACTGGGACCCGGTAGACGGCACGGTTCTTGCGAACGAGCAGATTCACGACGGAATCGCCTGGCGCAGCGGCGCCAAGGTGGAAAAACGCTGGCTTAGCCAGTGGTTCTTGAAGATCACCGACTATGCGCAGCGCTTGCTCGATGATCTGGATGGCCTCGTCGGATGGCCCGAGCACGTCAAGCAACAACAAAGAAACTGGCTGGGGCGCAGCGAGGGCGCGCGAATCGATTTCAAACTCGAAACGACCGGCGAGACGCTCTCTGTCTTCACCACCAGGCCGGATACTGTCTATGGCGTCACCTTCATGGTATGCGCGCCCGAGCATCCGCTTATCGATCAATTATTGGAGGGGAATCCCCGAGCGGACTCCATCCGCGAGGCCGTGGACGCCATGCAGGCCCAAAGCACCGCGGAGCGTATGAGCGAAGAGAGTGAAAAGACGGGCATCGATACAGGTCATTTCATCATCAATCCCGTCAATGGCGATCGTGTGCCCCTGCTCGTGGCCGATTACGCGCTGATGGAATACGGCACGGGCATCGTCATGGGCGTGCCCGCGCACGACCAGCGCGATTTTCTCTTTGCGAGAAAATACGGCATCCCCGTCAAAGTGGTCATCCAGCATCCCGAGGGCGGGCTCGATGGCGGCACGATGGAGGAGGCGTACGTCGAAGACGGTGTCATGGAGAAGTCCGGCCCATTCGACGGGCAGCCGAACCGAGAAGCGTATCCGAAGATGACCGATTATTTCGCCAAAAAGGGTTTCGGGGACAAGACCATCAACTGGCGGCTGAGAGACTGGCTCATTTCGCGTCAGCGATATTGGGGAGTGCCGATACCCGTCATTTACGAAGAAGATGGCAGCATCACCCCGGTGCCGGACGATCATCTGCCCGTCATGCACCCGCGCGACGTCGAGTTCTCGGGCCGGGGAGGGAATCCCCTGGAAAAGAGTGAGGATTTCGTGAACGTCATCAGCCCGAAAACGGGCAGGCCTGCGCGCCGTGAGACCGACACGATGGACACTTTTGTGGATTCGTCGTGGTATTACCTGCGATACGTAAGCCCTCGCGACGAAGGCGCTGTATTCCAGTCGGAAAACGTGAACCGCTGGCTGCCCGTGACGCAGTACATCGGGGGCGCGGAGCATGCCGTCATGCACTTGTTGTATTCCCGGTTTTTCACAAAAGTACTATACGATTTGGGCCTCGTCTCCTTCGAAGAACCGTTCGAAAACCTCTTTACCCAGGGAATGGTGTGCAGGATGGCCTATTACGTGGCCGATGCCCGTGGCCGCGTCTGGGTGCCCTATCAGGACGTGGATGAAGACTCCCTGGTCGTTACGGCGGACGGCCCCAGTGGCAGCGGCTACGAAGCCGAGCAGAAAGTACTCGCCGAGATGGCCTCAATGAGTAAATCCAAGATGAACGGGGTCTCGATTGAAGAGTGCACGGGAAAATACGGTGCGGATGCGGGCCGCCTGTATACACTGTTCATCGGTCCTCCCGAGCGTTCCAAGGAGTGGCGCGATGACGGCCTGATCGGTGTGCATCGCTTCCTGCAAAGGCTTTGGGTCACGTTCTCTGAGCGGATCGAGGGTTGGCGAGAAACGAGCGCCTATTGCGGAGATGGGAGCGGATTGTCTGCTTCCGGGAGAAAACTCAGGCGCGATGCCCACGCCACCTTGAAGGCAGTGACGGAAGTGTATGAAAACACGTTCTCTTTCAACACAGCGGTGGCGCGCATTATGGAGCTGGCCACGTCGCTTCGCGCAGAAGCCGATGCCGAAAATGCGGTGCAGCGCGAGGCGGCCGAGATTCTGCTTCGCTGCATGGCGCCCATGGCGCCTCATGTGGCGGAGGAACTCTGGCAGGCTCTCCTCGGAGGTGGAGGAGAGGTGAGTATCTTCCGTGAGTCGTGGCCGGAAGTGGACGATGCGGCCATAGCCGCCGAAGAGAAGGAGTTCGCCGTACAGGTGAACGGGAAGACGAGGCGTACGTTCATGGCGCTGCCGGATGCGCCCGAGGAGGAACTGAAGGAAAAAGCGGAAGCCGTCACGGCCAGTTACATCGGAGATAAGGAAATCGTGAAACACATCGTCGTGCCGGGCCGCCTGGTGAATCTGATTGTGAAGTGATGGAGGACTCCGGTATCATTTTGGAGCAATTTTTTACAGGAATGATTCATAAAGTCATGACTTTTCGAAAGGAGATGGAAAATGGCCGAGCGCCCAACCGAGATGGATGAATTTTTACAAGAACCCCACATGGCGAGAATCGCCACCACCAATGCGGATGGTTCGCCGCACGTCATACCGCTTTTATATCTGTTCAATCCCGAGGATGCGAGTTTTTTCATCAGCACGGGTGAAGATTCGGTTTCAGTGCGGAATTTGAAGCGGAACCCGGCGTTTTCTATCTGCATTGACGACGATGAAGCTCCTTTCCGCGCCGTTGTCGTGGAGGGAGAGGCGCAGGTTTCCGAGGTCATGGGAACGGACCACGAGGGGCTCAAAAGCGTGGTGGATCATTTCTTTGGGCCGGATATGTGGGCGAATTACGTCAACACGCCCATCGCGCAGAAAATACGAGTGCGCATCACCATGGTGCCCAGGAAGTGGAAATGGTGGGATTATCGCAGAATGTTGATGGGCTCGGTAACGGTAGACTGAAATTGTAGGAGATGAAAAAGCCCCGGAGAAACCTCTCCGGGGCTTTTTTTCGGTTTATTTGTTTCTCGCCTGTTGAATCATGAGGGCAAGCTGGGCCGGGTTGAGCGCACCCGGGAAGAGTTGATCCCCTATGACGAAGGCGGGCGTGCCGCGTATGCTGAGCGCGCGCGCGAGGGCGCGATTCTTCGCGAGTTGGGCCTGGATGCCTGGCGCTTGCATGTCTTTCTTGAGGCGGGCCGTGTCGATACCCACTTTGGCGGCGATTTTCATGATGCTCGCTTCATCATAAGATATTTTGGCGTACATGAGAGCTTTGTGAAAAGCCAGATATTTGCCCTGCGTGCGTGAGGCGAGCGCCGCCCGGGCCGCCAATACGGAATTTGGACCCAGGACGGGGAATTCCTTGTAGACGATGCGGATTTTCTTGTCTTTTGCGAGCACATCTTCCACGACGGGGGCCACTCGTTTGCAAAACCCGCATCGGTAATCGAAAAACTCCACAATCGTAACGTCCCCTTTGGGGTTGCCTCCCACGGGGTCTTCGGGGTCCGCATAAATTTGTTTCCTGTTATTCCGAATGGAGGACAGCGCCGCGGCCTGCCTCCTCGCTTGTCGTTTGGCCTGTAAGGCTTGTATGGCCTCTTCGAGCACTTCGGGGTTGGCGATAAGGTATTCTCTGATGATTTTCTCGATTTGCTTTTTGTCGAAGTTTTGCGCCAAGAGGGTGGGGTTGGGCGCCCCTTTCGGCTTCGCCAGATTCGAGGCGAGCGTGATTGCTGAGGATTTCACTTTTTGGCTGTTCGCGGATGGAAGCAGGTATGCGCCGGAGAAGATGATGGCTCCGGCAATCAAGATGGAGATGAACCCCGTTTTTTTCGACATTCGAAAACCCTTTCATCAGGTATGAAGCGGCTTGAAAACAGGCTGGACTCGCGCGCGCGAACCACGCCAGCGCATGGTATGATGGCGCATCATTTAAGGCAAACGGAATATATCTGCTCTGCATTCGCTCTTGGAGGGATAGGAATGAGTTGCAATATCGCACGGCTTGGTCACATGGGAATCCATGTGAGTGATGTGGACCGCTCCATCAAGTTTTACCGGGATGTGGTGGGGCTCAAGTTGACGGGCAAGTGGGGTCCTCCCGATTTTTTCCGTCCGATTTGCTTCATGCGCTGCGCGGAAAAACACCATACCCTGGTTCTTTTCGAGTTGCCCGAAGATGCCGTTAAAGCGGGATTGACCTCAACCGACTCTGAACATCGGACTGATGTAGGGTTGCACCATATCGCTTTTGAGGTAGATGACCGCGAAAATTGGCTTCTCGCCCAGGAACACGTGAAATCCTGCGGGGTAGAGTTCGTCTCCGGCCCCTATGTCCATGCGCATGAGGGACTGGATGAGAACGGGTTCATCGGCGGAAGCGGGAGCCATGCGTTCTACTTTCTCGATCCCGACGGCAACCGGATAGAAATCTATTGCTGGATGATGCGCGTCACCAAGCCGAGCGTTTCCGCTCCCAACCCTGATCTCTAGAAATTGGAAGGTTTCCTCACAAATGAGTCAAAATGAAGAGCGCATCGTCAACGCGGACGCTCTGCGCGATTTGATGGAGCGCATCCTGGCGGCCGCGGGATGTTCGCACGAGCAATCGATGACGACGGCCGACGTATTGATAGAAGCCGACCTCAGGGGCTATTCCACCCATGGCCTCATACGCCTGCCGAACATGATTCGAAGAATCCAGAGCGGGATGATCAACGCCAAGGCCCGGCCCCACATCGTGCAAGAGCGGGAAGGGTCCGCGCTGGTCGAGGGCGACCGCGCCATGGGGCCCGTGGGGGCGACCTATGGCGCGAGTCTCGCGGCTCGGAAAGCGGAAAAAGCGGGTTCTTGCGCCGTGGGCGTCGTGAACAGCGACCACATCTGCATGACGGGCTATTACGCGGAGCGAATCGCCAGGGCCGGTTGTGTGGGAATCATAGCGGGCGTCACGCAGCCGCTCGTTCACCCTTTCGGGGGAGTGGAGCGCCTTATGGGCACCAATCCTTTTTCTATCGCCGTTCCCAGGAGTGGGGACGAACCCGTACTTCTCGATTTCGCGACGAGTGCAATTCCTTTCGGGATGATCTTGAAAGCGAGCGTAACGGGAGAACCGATTCCAGAAGGCGTGGCGGTGGGGCCGGATGGCGAGCCGACGACGGACGCCAAAACGGCCGCCGCGGGCGCGGTCGCGCCATTTGGGGGACACAAGGGTTACGGCCTGTGCTTGTTGATCGGTCTTCTGGCGGGGCCTTTGCTCGGAGCCAAGGTCGGCAAGCCGCTCAGCCAATCAGTGCATGAGGGACATTACGACAAGGGGGATTTGTTCATTGCCATCGACCCGTCCGCCTTTGGGGACCCGAAGATGTTCAGGGAAATGGTGGAGGCCCATGTCGTCGAGGTGAAGAACACGCGCAGGGCCCCCGGCGTGGAGGAGATTCGCGTGCCGGGGGAGCGCAGCTTCAGAGAGAAGGAAAGAAGGCTGCGGGAGGGAATCCCGGTGGGCGATGGGGTGTGGGAGCAGGTGGCGGAAATCTCGGCTGAACTTAAGGTGGCGATGCCCATTTGATGCCGACGGAAGTTTCGTATTCCTGAATGAATAATTTCGAATATCTCGTTTCATCCTGAAAGTTGTTGTCTCCTGCCGGTTTTTCTTTCTTGGCGATGACTTGTGCGGGAGTCTGGAGTCTCGCATCACCAGGCATAAGGGATGAATTTCGTGGTGACTGATTTTTTTGCGCATGTCGTATCCTGGGTGGAGAGGGAAAACCGCAGGTTCATCGGGATTTTGCAAGGCTTGAGCGAGCAGGAGTGGCGCGCTCCCACTTTTTGTCCGAACTGGTGTGTGGCCGACGTGGTGGCGCATATGACGCTCGGCGCGCGTTTCTATGCGCACGTCATCCCCGCCGGCGCCGCCGGACGCCTGGAGATGCCTTTCGGCGCTGGGGATCTGGAATCGTTCTGGGCGTATCGAAAGGAAGTGGGGGATGAACTTGTCGCCCTATCAGCCGATGAGCGTATAAACGCCTTCGCTGAAGCCGTCTGGCGGCTGCAAGAAGTCTTTGAGGGGGTTCACCCAGATGCTTTGGACAAACATGCCTGGCATTGGCTCGCGCCGTGTCCGATACGCACGTTTCCCGGGCAAAGGCTGTATGAACTGCTCCTCCACGACTGGGACATTCGAAATCAGCCCGATAGCGCTCTGCACTCTTCGTCCTTGTCCATCGCTGTGGATTGCCTGCCCGAGCGCTTCCCCATCTTCTTCGGTGCGCGGGGAGACAGGGAGTTCAGCGGCGCCATCTGTTTCGAGACGAAAGAACCAGAGCGGAAATGGACGCTAATCATCCAGGAGGGGCATTCTGAAATCGTGTATGCCGATCATGGGGATTGCGACGCGCGCGTCGTAAGCGATGGAAGCGACCTCGTTCTGCTCACAACGGGGCGGGCGAGTCTGGAAGACAAGGAAAGGGCAGGCCGCCTCCGCATCGAGGGAGATAGGACGCAGGCCGCCCTGGTGTTGGATGTCTTGAGTCGACCATTTTGAAGCTCGCTACGTTTGAGGAGTCCCTCTGGGCGCTTCATAGACGAACAAGCTCATGAAGATGCAGCACACCAGGCCGAAAGCTATCCCGACGAAGGGAATCATGTAGCTCCCCGTATAGTCGAACAGGAAACCCGCCAGCGGGGGGCCGATGAACCCCCCGAGGCCGAAGAAAATTTCGAGCAGGCCGATAGTGGCTCCGAACGAGGGGCCTCTGAACGCATCGGCGGACATGGAGGAGTAGCATACGCTCATTCCGCCGAGGCCCATTCCGTACACGAATATGAAGACCCATCCCATCAGGATTTTCGACGGCATATGAGGGATGGATAGCAAAATAGCGATTCCGCAAACAGTGATGAGCGAAGAGAGCGCCTGGGCGCGTTGTCTGCCGATGTAATCGCTCAGCCAGCCCATGGAAAACGTGGCGAGCATTCGGATCGCGCCCAGCATCCCGAAGAAAAAAGCCGCCAGAGCCGTGCTGTACTCGGCGTCGACCAGATAGAGCTGGAGTTGACTCAATATCGAGTTGTTGTTGAGCCCCATGAAGAAAACGACGATGAGGAGTGTCCAGAAATTTTTCTGCCTGCAAACCTGGCGAAACACCTCGAGCAAGGGAGGGCTGAGCGATTTTTCGCCAGTTTTGGGTGGTGAATGAGCGGTTGGCTCGTCTTCCCCGTCGATGTGCTGCCCCACATCTTCGTGGCTTCTACTGAGTAAAAGCGCCGTGAGAGGGACGACGATGGATAGTACGGCCAGGCCGAAAATCAGATAGGTCTGTCGCCAGCCGTACGTGGCGATCAGCCACTCGATGAGGGGAATAAAAAGCAGAATGCCTGTTCCGCTTCCAGAGAGAGCCAGTCCCGTGGCGAGGCCCCGTTTTTTCTGGAACCACTGGGGCATGAGGGCGCTGTGCATCGCAAAACCGCTCAGCGCCATTCCGATTCCCACGAACAGGCAGGGAACGAGGTAGACGTGCCAGAGTTCGCTGATGAAATAAGCCAGGGTGAAACCTGTACCGACGAGCACCGAACCCCAGGGCATGACCGCGCGCGCCCCTTTTTTGTCGAACAAGTTGCCCATGATGGGACTGAACACCGCGTAGCTGCCCAGCATCAGGGCGTAGGCCCCGCCCAGAGCGCCGCGCCCCCAGCCGAACTCCTGGATCAGGGGAACCTGAAAGATGGAAAAGGAAAAACGCGCCGTTTGGTGAAACGCCATGGCCGTGAAGGACGTGCCCACGATGATCCATCCGTAGTATATCCACGGACGCGTGGTTTTCCCCCTCGCCATGCCGGGCTTCACCTTTCAGTGCTATAGACGAACTGGCAGACGAGGAGCGCAACCGCCTGGAAAATGACCACGATGCAGAAGGGCAGAACATAGCTTCCCTGT
>VXPH01000161.1:8280-18220 GCA_009839615.1 Nitrospinota bacterium | reverse complement strand
CAAAACCTCCCTCTTCGGTCGGTTTTGACCCCTGTCAAGGGGGGGTAGGGGGGGTGGTTTGTAGGGACAACCCTCTGTGGTTGTCCTTCCTCAGGACAGGCACGGAGGCCTGTCCCTACGGCTTCGTCCGCTAGTCTGCGGCGCACGCCTCGCGTATGGATTCCTCCAGAACTTCGACCATCCGGCTGATCTCCTCGTTCGTCACGCAATAGGGCGGCATCAGGACGACCACGTCGCCAAGCGGCCGCACGGCGAGGCCGCGCCTTCTCGCCGCCAGGGTGACTGCGCGCCCCTTGCGCTCCGCAGGCGTGTAGGGTTCCTTGGTCGCCTTCTCCTTCAAAAGCTCCACGCCCACCATCCAGCCCAGGCCGCGCACCTCGCCCACGCGGGGCGAGGCTTTCAGTCTTTCGAGTTCGCTCCACAGGTGGGTTATCTTCGCCTGGTTGTTTTGAATCGTGTCTTCTCGCTCGAAAATTTCGAGGTTCGCAAGCGCCGCGGCGCAGGCGAGGGGATTTCCCGTATAGGAATGTCCGTGAAAAAACGCCCGGCCCGTCTCGGGCGGGCCGCGGAAGGCGTCGAAAATCTCCTCGGTCGCTAGCGTCGCCGCCAAAGGGAGGTAGCCGCCCGTGATGCCCTTGGCGAGGCACAGGATATCGGGCGCCACGCCCTCGTGCTCGCAGGCGAACATGGGGCCGGTGCGCCCGAAGCCCGTGGCGACCTCGTCCGCTATCAGGAGCACGTCGTGCTCTGCACACGCCTCGCGCACTTTGCGGAGAAAGCCGGATGGCTGCACGATCATCCCCGCCGCTCCCTGCACCATCGGCTCCACCACCACGGCGGCGAGGTGTGGCGCGTTCTCCGCGATGTGATGCGTTATCTCATCGCCCGAGCAGACCGAGCACGGCGGATGGGCCGCTCCCCTCGGGCACCAGAAGCAATAGGGCGTCTCCGCGCGCATGGTCTGGAAGAGCAGCGGCCCGAAGATGTGGTGGAACAGGTCGATTCCGCCCAGAGAGACCGCGCCGACCGTGTCGCCGTGGTAGGCGAGGTTGAGCGTCAGGAATCTGTCTTTCTCAGGCTTCGGGTCTTTTCTCTGTTTTTGGTACTGGAAGGCCATCTTCAAGGCGATTTCCACCGCCGTCGCACCCGAGTCCGAATAGAAGACTCTCGTGAGGCCCGCGGGCGCGATTCGGGTGAGCTTTTCGGCGAGTTCGATGGCGGCGGGGTTCGCCATGCCGAGCTGGGTGGTGTGGGCGATCCGCCCAAGCTGCGCGCGGACGGCCTCGTCTATCTCTTCTTTCCTGTGTCCGTGGATGTTCACCCACAGGGATGACACGCCGTCGAGATATCGATTCCCTTCCACGTCGATCAGGTACGCTCCCTCGCCGCGCTCGACGACGAGCGGCGGGTCTTCGCGCTCCCACTCGTCCATGGGGGTGAAGGGGTGCCAGAGGTGCTTCCTGTCCGCGTGGGTCAGGCGGCGCAGGCGCTGCGCTTCGTCCGTGCTCATGCGGGCCGTTCGGCGAGGATGACGGCTTCCTGCTCATCGAAGGCGAACTCGCCGTCCTCCTCGCGCGGGTCGAGCCAGTAGGCGATGGCGGGCGAGGCGTTTTCGAGATACGCACGGAGCGACGCCTTGTCCGCATCCGTCAGATGGGGGCGCCGCACCCAGTCTTCGAACACCATCTTCTTCCGGAGCGTTTCCGAATAGAGAACGCGGAAACCCGCCGATTCAAGCATCTCCACCAGGTCGGGCAGGCTGTCGCAGCGGTTGTGGCTCGGGTCGCGCAGGCGCTCGAAATCGTTGTAGCTCTCCTGTTCTTTAGGCTCTTCGGGCGCGATGTTGTCGATGTAGACGAGCCGTCCGCCCGGCTTTAAGACGCGGAACATCTCGCGCATCGAGGATTGCACGTCGGGGAAATGGTGGGGCGCGATGCGCACCGAAACCGAATCGAGCGCGCCCGTCTGGACGGCGATGTTCTCGGCGTCGGTTCTGAGGTAGGAGACGTTCCCGACGCCTTTCTCCGCACCCAGCCTGCGCGCGGAGTCGAGCATCCCGGCGGTCAAGTCGCTCGCGATGACGTGGCGGCACCCCTCCGCCATCTGGTAGGCCGTGTGGCCCGCGCCCGTGGCGATGTCCAGGTGAACGCCGCCGCTCGGGTTCAGCACCTCGGCCGAGCGCGCGAGGGAGCTGCTCCGCGCGTGCGGCGCGCTGGTGACGTAGTAGTCCGAATCCTGGTTGTATATCTTCTGTACGGCCTCTCGCTGCTCCCTGGATGTGTTCATGCGGCTCCTCGATGAGAACGGGAATATCGGCTTGCGGGGGGGAGTATTCCCAGAAAATCGCTGTTCAGGCAAGCGCCTGGCGGGTCAATCGCGACTGATGAGGGAGTGATTGACGCGACTGATTAGGGAGCGATTGACGCGACTGATGAAGGGTTGTTGAAAAAGCCCCCGGAAGCAGGGAACGGGTTTCCCGTAGGGGCGGACCCGCGTGTCCGCCCGGTTGTTGATGCGGACCTTGTTGAGGTTTTTCTACCCCTTTGGTGTTCCAGTTCCCGATATCCGTTCGATATGCGAACTTCGCGTTTGGGGCGGACACGCGGGTCCGCCCCTACAAAAGACGCAAACGCTCATTCATCGAGCTTTTTCAACAAACCCCTCAAGGGGGGAAGTGAACTTCAAAAGCGTGCGCGAAAAAAATCGCTTCTCGGGGATTTTCCAATGCTCCCGGCAGAGAAGGGGCTGTGCCCAGGCAGACTCTACACGTGAGCCGGTCCACGTCGGGAAAGAGAGATCGGATTTGAGTTTGGCCTAAAGCGGCCTCAAAACCGCGCGGGCTGGTGCGCCGTCCCGTCCCGGATACAGGGCGGGCAGGGCGATGAGCTCGTAATCCCCCTCGGGCGCATGGCTAAGGTTCAGCCCTTCGAGCAGCACGACGCCGAGCGGCAACAGCAGCGTGTGGACGGGCACGTTGGGGTCGGGCGCGTCCACGCCGAGATAGTCCACGCCCAGAAGCTCCATCCCGTGGTCGTAGAGAAGCTGCCCGGCTTCGGCCGTCATGTGGCAGTAGTCGGGGCTGTAGGGTTTCGTCCACCACTGATCATCCGAGTTTCGCGTCTTGATGAGGAAGCGCGTGGCGCCCTCCAGGTTCTTGGTGGCGAGTTCTTCCGCCGTGATGCACTCGTGGTTTTCCACCGCGATCACCCTGGCGGGGCCCATCAGGGTCTCCAGGTTCAGCGTCTCGATGCCGCCCGCATCGTGCAGGTAGTGCATGGGCGCGTCCAGGTGCGTGCCCGTGTGCACGCCGATTATGGCTTCGGTGAGGCAGACGTCGTCCCCTGCATCAAAAGATTTTGTAAAGCGCATCGAAAGCCCCGGATTCCCGGGAAAGATGGGCATTTTTCCTTCTACTACGGGAACGGATATGTCGATGATGGCCATGCGCTCTCCTCCGGCGGGATGGGGTGGGATTGGATGAGGCTAGGATATCAAAAAGAGGCCGCGCATGTCCAAAGGGGGGTTTCGGGGGTCGGGACTTAAGGCGAGGGCAACGAACGCAAAGCGAGGCCCTTTTGTATCGCATGGAGAAAACAGGCCGCATGTGCTATGGTTTTCCGGATGGAGAAAATGGAGTTTAAGAAATTCATGACGAGGCGAAAACGGGAAGGACGAAGCGATGGGTTCTCATCCTGTGAAAAACCGGCGCAAGGATGAACCGCCGAACGAAGCGGAAGAAACCGCCGAGGATGCGGTTGATTTCGAGATAGCGGCGAAACGTTGGCGCGATCTCAAGGAAGGCCGCGACTCGCTCGTTACGGATGAGGGGCGGGTAGTCGATTTTGATGAATTCGTAAAATAAAAATTGTACGAAGCAACTTTCACGAACGCTGCGCGCAAGAGCATTGAAAATTTACCCGAGACCGCAAAAAATCGAATCAAAAACAGAATCGATGCGCTAATCAGTGACGAGAACGTACGAGGAGCAATAAAATTGAAAGGGCAGTTGGACGGAAACGACGTTTTTCGAATAAGAATCGGTGATTACAGAGTTCTATACACTTTCCCCGCCAGTTCCAAAATCATCATCCTGGATGTCGGTCATCGAAGAGACGTTTATAGAAGAAGATAACTTCCCGGTGGATGAGCCATAAAGCAATCTGAAAAGGGCTTCCCCTTTACGCTTTCGCCGACCGGGCGGCGCTTTCGGTCGGATGACCGTCGCGCTTCCACCAGTCGAGCCCGCCCATGAGTTCCTTCACCCGGAAGCCGAGCCGCGTCATGTTGAGCGCGCCCTTGGTCGAGGCGTTGCAGCCGATGCCGTCGCAATAGGTGACGACGAGGGCATCCCCGTCAAGGTGCGCGGTGGTATCGGGGTTCATCTCCCGGTGCGGGATGTTGATCGCGCCGGGGATGTGCTCTTCCTCGTATGCCTCGGGCGAGCGCGCATCGACGACGACGACGTTCTCGCCCGCTTCTAATGCGACTTTCAGGTCCCATGAATCGGTTTCATAGGCCAGCTTGTTCGCGTAGTGATCGAGCTGTTCGTTCATTGAATATCCCTAATCTAAGCGTTCCTCATCTTCGAGGGGCAGTCCTTCTCCCTATTCGTGCACAACGACGCTGCGGGCCACCTCGCCGTTTAAGAGCGCATCGTAGGCCTCGTTGATCTGCTCGATGGGCCACTCCTTGGTGAGCAGGTCGTCGAGGTTCAGCTTTCCGGCCATGTAGAGGTCGATGAGCCGGGGCACGAACAGCCGGGGGTTGGACGAGCCGTACAGCGAGCCGATGAGGCGTTTTTCCTCCGTCACCAGGGAGGTGGGCTGTACCGAGACTTGGGATTTCACGTCCGCGATGCCCACGATGACGGCGGTGCCGCCCGTGCGCACGCTCTTGAACGCCGTGGACATCACCTCGGGCACGCCGATGAACTCGAAGGCGTAGTGCACGCCCTTGCCGTCGGTGAGCGAGCGGATGGCCTCCACCGCGTCCTCATCGGAGGAGTTTACGGTGTGCGTCGCGCCGAATTTTTTCGCCATCTCGAGCTTGTTCTGCATGAGATCAACCGCGATGATGGGTTCCGCCCCCACCATGGCCGCGCCCTGAATCCCGTTCAGCCCCACGCCGCCCGCACCGAATATCGCCACGCTCTCGCCCGGACGCACCTGCGCGCCGTTCACCACGGCGCCCACGCCCGTGATGACGGCGCAGCTCACCACCGCCGCTTTTTCGAGCGACATGTCCTCCCGAATCTTGAGCACCGATTTCTCCGACACCACCGAGTGGGAGCTGAACGTGGATACGCCGAGGAAGTGGTGCACCTTCTGGCCGTTGATGGAAAAGCGCGTCGTGCCGTCCGAGAGCGTGCCGTCGGCGCGCATGCGGATACCCTCGCCGCAGATGGCGGGCCGGTTCGAGAGGCAGAGCTCGCACGAACCGCAGCTGTAGCGCCACACGGTCACCACGTGATCGCCCGGCTTCACCGAAGTCACGCCGGGTCCGACTTCCTCCACGACGCCCGCGCCCTCGTGCCCCATGATGATGGGGGTGGGCACCGGGAACAGGCCCGCGATGGCGTGGTGGTCGCTGTGGCATACGCCGCCCGCGCGGTAGTGCACGAGCACCTCGCCCTCCTTGGGCGGTTCCACCTCGATGGGTTCGATGGTCATCGGTTTGCCGACTTCGTGGAAGATGGCTGCTTTCATGGCATGCTCCTCGGTGGATGGCTCGGTCGGGTGTTGGTGAATCCCGGCCATATTTTGTGATTTTTCGTATTCATACCCGAAAAAGGTGCGAATTGCACTCCGCATCGGCGCGCGCTGGCGTCTTTGGGCGTTGCAAGTCGTGGAGCATCCGTATATGCTCTTTCAAGATAGTTCCTGCTAGGGGTGTATGTGCTGAGAGCCCGGCATTGCGGGCAACCCTTGGAACCTGCACTGGGTAATTCCAGCGAAGGGAAGCGGGCCAAAGAATCCGGGTGTTTCTGGCCGCTCCCGAATCGCGGGGCGGCTTTTTTATGGGGTGCGCGATGTTTCATATTGAACGTCGCGCGGGGAGATGAATTCTTGCGTGTCCGGGTGAACGGAGAGGACAGGGAACTGGAAGAGGGCGTGAGCGTCGCGTCACTTCTGGATTCGATGTCGCTCGAGGTGAACGGCATCGCCGTGGCGCTCAACATGGAGATCGTCCGCCGGGGCGAATACGGGGACACGCATTTATCCGATGGGGATGAGGTCGAGATCGTCCGCGCCGTGGGCGGGGGCTGATCCTGAATGATAACGGGCGCGGCGTGAGAGCCGGCGCCGGGAGGGGGTGTGATGAGCACGTATGAGATTGGGGGCAGGACGTTCACTTCCCGCCTTTTGGTGGGTTCGGGCAAATATCCGAGTTTCGCCGTGATGCGCGATTCGCTCGAGGCGAGCGGGACGGAGATCGTTACCGTCGCCGTGCGCCGCGTAGACCTCGAAGACGATTCGTCCGAGGGCTTCTGGGCGCATTTCGACAAGGAAAAATACACGATGCTGCCCAACACGGCGGGCTGTTACGACGTGAAGAGCGCGGTGACGACGGCGCGGCTCGCGCGCGAGGCCACGGGGTCGGACTTCGTGAAGGTCGAGGTCATCGGCGATGAGGACACGCTCTTCCCGGATAACGAGGGCCTGCTGGAAGCATGCCGGATTCTGCTGGACGACGGTTTCATCGTCCTGCCCTACTGCATCGACGATCCGGTGATCTGCAAGAAACTCGAACAATTGGGCTGCCACGCCGTCATGCCGCTGGCGGCACCCATCGGCTCGGGACTGGGGATACGGAACCCCTACAACCTCAGGATCATCCTGGAGCAGGTTTCGGTTCCCGTCATCGTGGACGCGGGCGTGGGCACGGCTTCGGACGCAGCGGTCGCGATGGAACTCGGTGCGGCCGCCGTCTTGATGCAGACGGCCATCGCGGGCGCGGACGATCCGGTGAAGATGGCGCGCGCCATGAACTTGGCCGTCGAGTCGGGCAGGCTCGCGTACGAGGCGGGGCGCATCCCCATGAAGCTCTACGCCACGGCGTCGAGTCCGCTGGCGGGCGTCATCGGCTCTTAGGGCTGATCCGCGAACATTTTGGAATCATCCGCGCTCGACCCGCTCTACCTCATCACGGACAGGAACGCCCCCCCGTCGGGCGATCTCCTCGGCGCGCTGGAAGCCGCCCTCGCCGGCGGGGTGCGATTTGTCCAGTACCGGGAAAAAGATCTACCCTACGATGAGCGCCTGAAGCTCGGGCGGGAGGTCGCCTCTCTCGCGAGTGAACACGGCGCGCGCCTGCTCGTGAACGGCGATCCGGAATTGGCCGATGCTCTCGGCGCAGACGGCGTACACCTCGGCAAGGGAACGATCTCGGTCTCCGCAGTGCGCGCGGGAGGATATGCGGGCCTCATCGGCTACTCCGCCCATTCCGGAGAAGAAGGGGCGGCCGCATTCGCCCAGGGTGCTGATTTCGTGACGCTGAGCCCCGTCTTCCCCACCAGCAGCAAATTCTCATCCGGCCCCCTCCTGGGGCTGGAGGCCTTTGAGCGCGAATGCGCGATTGCGGACGGCCCCGTCTACGCCTTGGGCGGCGTGGGTGCGCAGAACGCCTCGGCGTGTCTCGCGCGGGGCGCGCATGGCGTCGCGCTCATCGGCGCGATCCTGGCGGCGGACGACCCCGCCCGGGCGGCGCGGGAGGTGCGCGCGGCGCTCTCCGCTTGACTCGTCCTGTCCACATCCGCGCGGCTACTTGAGAAATCCGCGCGAATATCCAACAATAGCGGAAAATCGTATAGCTATGATTTTTTCACCTGACCGATCCGGGAGGTACTCTCATGGTCGACGACAAACAGTTCGACACCTTGTTGCAGGAAAAACGGGTATTCAAGCCAAGCCGCGATTTTTCAAAACAGGCCCACATCACGTCCATGGCCCAGTACCGGGAGATGTACGAGGAGTCCGTCAAGAGACCCTCGCGGTTCTGGACGAAAGTGGCGAACAACTTCCACTGGTTCAAGAAGTGGGGGAAGGTCCTCGAGTGGACGGAACCGCACGCGAAGTGGTTCGTGGACGGTGAGACGAACATCTCCTACAACTGCCTGGATCGCCACCTCACCACCTGGCGCAAGAACAAGGCGGCCATCATCTGGGAGGGCGAGCCGGGCGATTCGCGCATCCTCACCTATCAGGAGCTTCACCGCGAGGTGTGCAAGTTCGCCAACGCGATGAGAAGCGTCGGCATCCGGAAGGGCGATCGCGTCATCATCTACATGCCGCAGACGCCCGAGGCCGCCATCGCCATGCTCGCCTGCGCGCGCATCGGCGCGCCGCACAGCGTGGTCTTCGCCGGCTTCAGCGCGAACTCGCTGAGGGATCGCATCGACGACTGCCGCGCCAAGGCCGTCCTGACGGCGGACGGGGGCTTCCGGCGCGGGAACATCGTTCCGCTCAAGAAGAACGCGGACGAGGCATGCAAGGGCGCGAAGTCGGTCAAGAAGATGATCGTGCTGCGCCGTACGGGCAACAAGGTATCGATGAAGCGCGGGCGCGACCACTGGTATCACGACCTCATGGAGAACGCCTCCACCGATTGCCCCGCCGCCAGGCTCGATTCCGAACACCCCCTCTACATCCTCTACACGAGCGGAACGACGGGCAAGCCCAAGGGCATCATGCACACCACGGGCGGGTACATGTGCGGCACGTACCTGACCTCGAAATACGTGTTCGATCTCAAGGACGAGGACACCTACTGGTGCACGGCGGACATCGGCTGGGTCACCGGCCATAGCTACATCATCTACGGCCCGCTGCTGAACGGTGCGACATCCGTCATGTACGAGGGAGCGCCCAACCACCCCGACCCGGGGCGTTTCTGGGACATCGTGGAGAAATACAACATCAACATCTTCTATACCGCCCCCACCGCCATCCGTGCGTTCATGAAGTGGGGCGACGACCATCCCAAGGCGCGGGATCTCTCCAGCCTGCGCCTGCTCGGCACCGTGGGCGAGCCCATCAACCCCGAAGCCTGGATGTGGTACCACAAGGTCATCGGCTCCGAGCGCTGCCCCATCGTGGACACCTGGTGGCAGACCGAGACGGGCGCCATCATGATCACGCCGCTGCCCGGCGCCACGCCGACCAAGCCCGGCACGGCCACGCTTCCGTTTTTCGGCATCGTGCCCGACGTGGTGACGAAAGACGGCGTATCGGTCGGCCCCGAGGGCGGCGGCCTGCTCGTCGTGCGGAAACCCTGGCCCTCCATGCTGCGCACCATCTGGGGCGACGACGCACGCTACAAGAAGCAATACTGGAGCGACGTGCAGGGCTGCTACTTCACGGGCGACGGCGCGCGGCGGGATAAGGACGGCTACGTGTGGATCATGGGCCGGGTGGACGACGTTATCAACATCTCGGGCCATCGCCTCGGCACGATGGAGGTCGAGAGCGCGCTCGTGGCGAACCCCGATGTGGCCGAGGCCGCTTGCGTGGGCATCCCGCACGAGATCAAGGGCGAGTGCATCGCCGCCTTCGTCACCATGAAGGGCGCGAACAAGAGGAACGACAAGCTCGAGAAGAAGCTGAAAGAGTGGGTGGTCAAGGAGATCGGCGCCATCGCGCGGCCCGACTACATGCGCTTCACCGACGCGCTGCCCAAGACGCGGAGCGGGAAGATCATGCGCAGGCTCCTGCGCGACATCGCCTCGGGCTCGGACAAGATCGGCGATACCACGACGCTCGAGGACATCTCCGTCCTCCAGAGCCTCCAGCAATACCAGGACGAGTAGGCGCGAGCGAGCAGAGTCAAGGTTTCATTGGTAGGTGGCGACCCCTCAAACGGGTCGGCAAAAAAAAAATATACTATATTAAATTTTTAAAAAACAAAAAAAAAAAACTATTTTTAAAAAAATAAATATTATAAA
>VXPH01000161.1:0-8270 GCA_009839615.1 Nitrospinota bacterium | reverse complement strand
ACTTTTCGGGGCGCTCTAGCCGAGTCATGTTTTCATTGGTTGGTGGAGACCCCTCATCGGGGTCGCCACTCACATATTTGCGTCTCTTACTTATATCAAAGCCTAAAGAAAAGAGGTTTTTTGAAAAATGAACTTGGAAGAAGTGTTAAGAAAAGCGGTCGAACGCATCAACTCTGGGTCATTGGTCAATGAGGCGCAAGTTAAGCAAGCGGTTATCTTACCAATTCTGCGCGAGTTGGATTGGGACGATAGTAATCCTGACGAGTTTGTTCCTGAGTTAGCTGTTCCGGAAGGTAGAGTAGACTATGCACTACTCCGAGCGCCTGATAACCCGCTGGTTTTCATCGAAAGTAAATATCTTGAACGTATAGGTACAGGTGAAGAACAGTTGTTTCGATATGCCGTCAACAAGGGCGTTCCATTTCTTATCTTGACAGACGGTAACCTTTGGGACTTCTATCTCAGCATGGCGGCTGGTATCCCCGCCGAGCGGCGTTTTTATCGAGCGGAATTAACACGTGATGAAAGAATGTCCGAGTATGTAGAATTTTTCGAGAAATTCCTTCGCAAAAATCGCGTTATTTCACAAGAAGCCCGACGCGAAGCGGAACAAAGGCATGAGAGTAATTTGGAAAGAGTAAAAGCACGTGATGCCATTCCGCGTGTTTGGAGAACCCTAGTGGAGAGTTCGGACGAAGAACTCTATGAACGAATTGTGTCAGAAGTTGAAAGTGAGTGTGGAACTAGACCGGAGCTTGACGATGTGGAGGTGTTTTTGAGCAATCTACTTGTCGATGCTCCGTCCCAGACGCCCGAGGTTTCTTCAACGACACCTCATCCTCATTCGTCGATCTCTGACTCCAGTTTGCCTCAGCCACCGGACAAAAGTAGGCTTAAAATTGTCGGCTTTATACTCAACAATAACCCTGTGGAAACTGGAGCTGCTAATCGAACTTTAGCCGAAGCGTTGAAGAGGTTTCAACTTATTGACCCAGGATTTATGTCTCGTTTCGAGGCTAAAACGAAAAGTCGGAGACGACGATTAGTGGCGAAAAACCGCGATGAACTTTACAACCAGCCTCACTTGATTACCTATTCTCTAGATTTGGAGAATGGGTGGTGGCTAGGAACTAATATCTCTTCTGACAAGGTACGAACAAGCATCCAAATCGCCTGCGAAGTCGCGGGTGTGAAATTCGGTACCCAGTTGACACTGATTGAACGCTGACGCCCAATAATCCTGAAAATTATCGGGCGAAATTAGGAAAGTTTTTCACTCCCCCCTTGAGGGGGAGTCGGCAAGGCGAGGACGGAGTCCGCAGCCGCGCCGGTGGGGGAGAGCTTTTGTTTTTAGAATCATTCCCCCCACCGAGTCGGCCTTCACCTGTCGGTTCGGCTTCCTCGGACTCCCCCTCAAGGGGGGAGTAATTTCGAAACTACGTCCCGTTGGACTTAGTAACATACCCATAGCAAGGGCCAGCCCCCGTGGTCGTCCATCATCACTTCCATCCACCGGCGAGGGTTCCTCCGGGAGTTCCCGGCGATTTGGCGGCGTGCGCGGGGAGGTGGTATCATGGCCGTGCGCGAGGGCGTTCCAAGACCCATCTGAATCTCTTTTCTGAAAGGTGGGGCGAAAAATGACGGATTACCAGTTCTACATATTGCTGGCCACAGCCGCCGGGCCTGTCGTGGCGCTCGGCGTCGGCGGCGCGCAATGCCTGCTGATCTTCAGCGGACTCCGGCAGATGCGGGCGGCCTCGCGCGCGCGGGATCAGTTGCACGCAGAAACCATGACGGCCATGGAATCGCGGCACGAGCAAACCATGGCGGCTCACGCGGAAACCATGGCGGCTATGGAAAGGCAACATGCCGAAAACATGGCCGCGCTGAAAGAGCTCATCCGGCGTACGGGAAACGGGATCGGGTAATTGCTCCGCAAGGGGGATTGATTTCGAGGCGTATTGCGTCGCCCGTAGGGACAGCCCTTCCGGGTTGTCCTGTCCTCTGTGATTGTCTCTTTACGGGTTGGTAGCAATATGGGGACAGGCACAGGGCTACTCTGCTTTTCCCAGCATCTCTCGCGCGTGTTCCCTGGCAGCGTCGGTGATCTCTAGCCCCGTTCCCATGCGGGCGATCTCCTCCACGCGCTCATTGTCATCGAGAAGTTCGACGCGCGTCTGCGTGCGCTCCCCGGCGACGTGCTTCTCGACCCTAAAGTGGCGGTCGCCGAGACTCGCGACCTGCGGCAGGTGGGTGACGACAAGCACCTGATGGCTCGCCGACACCCCTTTCAGTTTTCTGCCCACCACCTCGGCCACCGCCCCGCCGATGCCGGCGTCGACTTCGTCGAAGATTAGGGTGGGTATCAAGTCGGCGCGCCTTAAGACCGATTCCAGGGCCAGCATGAGTCGTGAAAGTTCCCCTCCCGAGGCGACGCGGCTTAAACCTCTCGGCGGCTCGCCGGGGTTGGGCGAGAAGTGAAACTGCGCGCGGTCGACGCCGTCGGCGCGAAGGGCCACCGCGCGCCCGCCTGCGCGGATGAAGCCCTCGGGATCTTCCTGATGCGTGATGAGCGTCTCGAACCTTGCGCCCGCGAGGCCCAGTTCGCTCAGGGCCTCTTCCATGCGCGCATCCAGGCTTTCGGCGGCACGCGCTCTTTTTTCCGATAGCGCGAGGGCGGCTTCTGCGAGGGCGGCCCGGAGCGCGTCGCGCGCATCCACGAGGCGCGCCTCGGTTCCTTCTTCATCTGAAATCGCGGCGAGGCTGCTCCGGCACTCCTCGAGATACGCGAGGCATTCCGCTTCATCGCTCCCGTATTTTCTGATCATCTCGCGTATCACCACGCGCCTGGCTTCCAGGGCTTCGAGGCGTTCGGGGTCGTGCTCGATTCCTTCCGCGTAATCGCGGAGCGAATCCGCGAGGCTCTCAAGCTGCGCCTGTGCGGATGCGGCTTCCTCCGCAAGGGAATCCAGGGATTGGTCGAGTGCGGCCATGCCCTCGAGTTCGCGCTGGATTTCGCCCGTTTTCTCGATCACCGCGCCTTCCGCCTCGTATAGCCGCTCGTAGAGCGAGGCGGCGCCTTCTATCAGGCGGCCCGCGTTTCTGAGCCGGGGCAGTTCGGTCTCGATTTCCGCCAGTTCGCCCCCGCGCAGCGCGGCTTTTTCGAGTTCTTCCACCTGAAAGCGGAAGAGGTCCGCCCTCTGGGCGCGCTCGCGCACGCCGTCGCGGTGCGCACTTAGTTCTTCCTCTGCGGATTTCAAATCGCGCACCATCCCGCCCAAGACGGCTCGCGTCCCGCTCGTTTGAGCGAAATCATCCAGAAGCCCCAGGTGGGAGGCTGCGCGCAGGAGGCTTTGGTGCGCGTGCTGGCCGTGGATGTTCACGAGGCGATCGCCCACCCGGGAGAGCAGCGACGCCGTGCCGAGAACGCCGTTCAGATAGATGCGGCTTCTGCCCGCCTCCGCGACCCGGCGGCGCACGATGAGTTCACCCTCTTCTTCCATTTCCACGCCCGCCTCTTCGAGCAGGGAGCGTGCCGCGAGGCCGCCCGCGGTGTCGGGTATCTCGAAAAGGGATTCGACGACCGCTTCTTTCGCGCCGCCCCGGACGAGGCCTCCCCCTGCGCGCGCGCCCAGGGTGAGGTTCAGGGCGTCGAATATGATGGATTTTCCGGCGCCCGTCTCGCCCGTGAGGACGTTCAGTCCCGGGCCGAAGGCGATTTCCAGGTCGTCGATGATGGCGAAATTCGTGATCTTGAGCAGGCGGAGCATGGGGTTCTCAGGTTTTTCGTCCGCCGCGCGGGTGGGTCTCCCACAGCAGCTTTTCTCTGAGAGTCTCGAAGAAATCCGCCCCCTGGGGCCGGATGATCCGCACCGGTGTCCGGCTTTTCCGGATTTTCACCGAATCGCCCGCCTCGAGTTCACACCCGGGAAAGCCGTCGAGCGTGAGCAGAACCTCGCGTCCCTCGGCTTCGGTGTCCGGGAAGATGGTGATTTCAAGCTCCGCCTCGGCGGGGACGACGATGGGCCGGTTGCTGAGCGTGTGCGGGCATATCGGGTTGATGAGCATCACGTTCAGGTCGGGCAGCACGAGCGGCCCGCCCGCGGAGAGGGAATAGGCCGTGGAGCCGGTGGGCGTGGCGACGATGAGGCCGTCCGCGCGGAAATAGCCCAGATGCCTGCCTTCCATCTGGACCTCGTATTCGACCATGCGCGCCAGGGGCCCGGTGGTGAGCACGATGTCGTTCAGCGTATCGGACAGCGCAGGCGCCGCGCCCCCGTTCTTGCGCACCGAAGCGCCGAGCCGCATGCGCGATTCGATGGAAAACTCCTGCTTGATCAGTATCCGCTCCAGCGCCGGGTAGAGTTCGGCCTGGGGCACGTCGGCCAGAAAGCCCAGGTGTCCGGTGTTGATGCCCAACAAGAGGGGGGAATCTTCGCCGATGTTGTGCGCGGTGCGCAGCATGGAGCCGTCGCCGCCGAAGACGATCACCAGATCGGCGCGCTTGACGACCTCCTCGCGCGCTGCGCCCGTTTCCGCTCCCGCCATCCGGGCCGTGTCCATATCGAGGTGGACCTCGAAGCCCCTTTCTTTCAGCCATGCGGCCAGCCCGGCGAAGTCAAGCGGGTTTTTTTGCGCCTCCGCCCATGCGGTCAGTGCGATGCTTTCGATGTTCGTCGCCACTTGATGAATCTCCCAATCAGCCTCGGTGGCAAGGTATCCCAGGGTCTGCGCGTCGGCAACCGCGCCCGCCGCTCACCCGCGCGCCTGCAGCGCGGCGTCTTTTCTTCGCCGGGGCAGGCGCCGCCAATAGCGGCAGGCGTCCTGAAGCGGGCAGCCCGCGCAGAGTTTTACGTTTCGCTTGCTCGGGCAATGCTTCAAGATGCCCATCCGCGAGATGGCGAAATCGTAGCGCACCGGATCGTCGGGGTCGATGCGCTTCAGGTTTCTGGTGATATCGAGCGCCATCTTGAGGTCGGGCGTCTTCCTGTCGGTGAGCCCGAGAAGACGCCCGATGCGCGCGATGTGGGTATCGAGTGGAATGATGAGTTGATGCGTTTTCGGCCCTTTCCACAGGCCCAGGTCCAGCCCGTCTTCGGGCCGCACCATCCACCGGAGAAACAGGTGGAGCCGCTTGCACGCGCTGCCGCTCGCGGGATCCGGAAGGAGGTAGGAAATGCCGCGCCCGACTTTTGCGTTCGCGGGAGCCACAGGCAGGAAGCCCAGCAGACGGTTCCTGAACCTGATGAGCGCCCCGTGTAAGGTTTCCTCCTCGGCGCGGTAGCCTTTGAGAAAAAGCGCTTCGAGCGACCCCTCGCTCCTGAGCGCGGCCCCGGTCGCCTGGGCGAAAAGTCCGATGGCCTCGGGCCCCACCCACCGGTGGTAGAGGCCTTCAAAGAGGCGGACGCTCTCCTCAGGCTTGATGCGGCGCAGCGCGGCGGCGGGCCGGGGGCCGAGCCGCTCCATGATGCGCTTTACGCTCATCCGTATGGCGGCGGCGTTGCCGAAGGCGAGCGATGCGCTCAGAAACGCCGCAACCTCGCGGTCCCGCGCGCCCCGGTAGGCGTGCGCGATTCCGAGCGGGTCGGTGGCGAGATAGGCGTCGTGATAGGTGCGGGCGAGCGCGTCGAGTTTTTCCTTGAGAAGGGGGACGTCTCCCGCTCTGAGAGCCACTAGAAAGCGCCCCTGGAGTCGAGGAGCAAGGTGACGGGGCCGTCGTTCACGAGCGATACCTCCATCATCGCGCCGAAACGGCCCGCCGCGACGCGGAGCCCGAATCTTTCGACCTGCGCGACGAACCGCTCATAGAGAGGCGCCGCCTGCTCGGGCGGGGCCGCGGCGATGAAGGCGGGACGCCTCCCCTTCCGACAATCGCCGTGCAGGGTGAACTGGCTGACGATGAGCATCGCTCCGCCAGAGTCTAAAAGCGAGAGGTTCATTTTCCGGGCCTCATCGGGGAATATCCTCAGGTTCGCTATCTTCCCGGCGAGGAAATCGACGTCCTTTTCATCATCCTCACGACCGACCCCCAGAAAAACGAGGAGTCCGCCCCGGATTTCACCGACCACCTCGGAATCCACCCGGACGCTGGCCTCGCTCACGCGCTGAACAACGGCTCTCATGTCGGTTCATCCTGTGGTGTCATCGCATTTTCTCCAGGCCACCGCTGCTTCTCGTATCCACTTTACCCCGGCGATGGCTCCAGAATATACGGCGAGCCTCTTGAAATTCAACGCCTTGAAACATCACCCTGCCCGCGCCGCGTTATCGGGCCCCCTGCGTGGTTTTCCTTGGTTGAAATGCGGGGAGCAATGTGCGAGAAATCAGTTGCAAAATTTTTCGGGTTACGCAATCACGTCAACGCGAATACGGCGTCATATCCTTGCCACAATGGGGGCAGCCATTGTCCAGCGCAGAAAAGTTGTCCAGGAAAAATGTGTTCACCACGTTCGAGGTCGCGGAAATTTGCGACGTCACGCCGGTCACGATTCAAAACTGGATAGACAAGGGCTGGCTGCGCGCATACCGAACGCCCGGAGGCCATCGAAGAGTGAGGAAAGAGGCGCTTCTCTCTTTCCTGGAATCTCGCGACATTCCTCATCCGTTTGCGGATAAGGGTGGAGTTCCCCGGGTGCTCATCGTGAACGGCGACCAGGGACTCGCCGATTCTATCAAAGAGGCGCTCTCTTTCGATGAACCGCGCTATGAGGTGCAGGTGGCGCACGACGGGTTCCGGGCCGGCGTGCTCTATTCCACCTCGCACCCGGACGTGGTGATACTCGATCTGAATCATTCCAGCGTGGATGGTTACGAGGTGTGCCGCCAGATCAAGCAGAGCGAAGCCGGCGGCGAAACGTGCGTCGTGGCGCTCGGCGGCGTCGACGGGGACGAACGCAAGCGCATTCTGGACATGGGCGCGGCCCATTGCCTCCCCAAGCCGGTGGATGCCGTAGGTCTGAGGAGTCTGGTGAAAGAGGCCGTCATAAATCGCTGGAGGCCGGCGTAGGCGCGTTCGAAGTTTTCGGCTGGCGGCGAATCGGCGCTGTTCCGTGGTTTTCGGTGGCGGTTGCCCGCCGCATAGCCCGTTTCGGGCGAAGAATTTTTTGGCTAGTTCTCCTCGGGCGCATCCCCATCGGCGCCCCGGTTTCTCAGGAAACGCTCCAGCTCCCTGGCCAGTTCGTCTCCCGATGGAAGTTCGCCCGGCTGGGGTTCTTCGTCGAAGCCGTCGTCTCTGAGCTTTAGCTGCTCCACGTAATCTTTCACCGATTTGTTCTTCTCGAGCGCCTCATCGACTTTCTCCTCGAATTCATGCGCGCCCGCCTCGAGTTCGGAGAGATTGAGTGGATAAGAGAGAAACTCGCTGAGCCGCTCCACCAGGGCGAGCGCCGCCTTCGGGTTGGGCGTCACGTTCACGTAGTGGGGCACGTTCGCCCAGACGCTCACGGCGGGCAGGTTTTCATCGCGGAACAGATTGTTCAGCACGCCGACGATTCCGGTGGGGCCCTCATAGCGCGAGGGCTTGAGGCCCAGTTGAGAGGCCAGATCGGGGTTCGTGGAGGTGCCGGTGATCCGGACGCGGCTCCGGTGGTAGACGTCGGCGAGCAGGGCGCCCACCGTCACGGCCATCCGCACGCGGCATTCGCGCACCATGGACAGGATGATTTTCGAGAAGCGCCCCCATTGCAGGTGAGGTTCCACGCCCAGGAACACCACCACGTCGTGTTCGAGATTCGGCGTTTCGCACGCATAGAACGTGTTCGAGGGCCAGGTGATTTTCCGGCGGCTGTCCTCGTCGAGGCTCACGTGGGGCCGCATGTCCTGAAAATTGTAGAACGGGTCGGAATCGATCTGGGCAAATTCCGATCCCCCCATCTTCTCGGTGATGAAGCTCGCGGCGGTCGTGGCGGCGCTGCTGGCGTCGTTCCAGCCCGCGAAGGCCATGAGGAGCGCGGGGTCTCTGAGCTTCGGCGTTTCCCTGATGTCGAGATGTTCCATTTGATTGTCCCCCTGTGCCGCTTGATGACTCCGGGATAAAAGAAAGATGATCATTGTATGAGGTCTCGGGTGGGGATTCAATCCTTTATTTTGGGCCTTTCTCGTGCGGCGTTTGATGGAGGCGCGCCCGTGGGATATAAATTTTCAGCCCGTGAGCCTGCAGCGCTTTCCGGCCGGGGGGAGGCGATTTTCCTTTTTCCGGGGTGGAGGCGCAGGGGAGCGGGAGGCTGTTATTCACAAATTACGCAGCCGCCGATATTACCGGGGTAGATGTC
>VXPH01000023.1 GCA_009839615.1 Nitrospinota bacterium | reverse complement strand
CGCATACATCGACACCGCGATGAACGGCTCCCCCTCCGCCGGAATCACCCTGGCGGCGGCAATGGTGCCGATGCCGCTGACGGGGATTTCATCATGCTTCGCTACGCTGATTGGAAAAACACGCCGGAACCATTCGACCCCGACGCGTTCCGAGAGCTTCACGATCATCGCCCCTCTGTCGTAAAGTCCCTCCTCCCATGGCTCCCAGTAGTCTTGAGGCCCGGTTTCGACCGGGCGGGTTAGATCAGAGGGCGGCGCATCCGCCTCCTGCAGCAGGGCGACGTCCAAGTCCATTTCCAGCAGTTCCGTCCAGGGTAGTTTTCTCTTCGCGATGTTCCAGCACAAGATACGCGTCATGGCGATGTATATGCTCCGGTTATTGTCAGATGGTTTTAATTGGACGAGTCGGACGCGGGCACGTACCCGGTCAATTCATGCAGGTCAGTATAGATGTGGCCATTCTCGAATCAAAGACCTCACAACACGCGGTCGTCGAAAAACTCCGTTTCGGGAGCGAGAGCATTTTCTTCTGCTGAGGGAAATTATATCGATCGTTCAAAAATGGATTTGACGCCCTCTGAGGTCTTATGAGACTTTGGTATTCCGTCAACGGGGGAAAGCAGAGCGTCCGCGGACCCCGGTGGACGGAAAAGACCGGGCGATGCAAAATGATAGCCCAAAACGGCGCTGCGGCGCGGTGGGAAAAACACATGACACCGTATGAGACCTACAGCCTCATTGGGCAATATATTGGCCTCGGGTTGATATTCTACGGAATATGGCAGATGCAACGCGGCACGGAATACATGGAGCGCGAGAGCGTCCGCCGCCATGAAGAGAACATGTCTGCGCTCAAGGCGCTCATCGAAGGGCAAAAGGTGCTCATCGAGCGCACCAGAGGCTGAGGCCGGAACCCGCCGGTTTATTATCCAACCTTTGTGACGTTCCTGTTTGCAAAATTTGAGACACTACCGAACCCCCGCGAAAATTGAAGATCGCCGCCCCCGCCTGTAGAATCGCCCTCCTGTGGAATCACACCATCATTCAGGAGGTTTCAGTTTCGATGAACGAAGGCGTTGCGTTCGAAAAATGGGAAGTGGGGCGCAAGTTCACCACTCGGGGCAGGACCATCACCGAGACCGACGTGGTGAACTACGTCAACCTCGTGGGCTATACGGAAAGCCTGTTCCTCGACATGGAATTCTTGCGGGAAAAAGGCCATGAAAGACGCATGGCACCGGCCCTTTTCACCTGCGGAATCGCGGATACCCTGATCGTCCAGACGGGCGTCTTGCACGATTACGCGATCGCGCTTCTGGGCGTGGATGGCCTCGTGGCGCGCGCGCCGGTCTACGTGGGCGACACGCTCACGGTGGAAGTCGAGACGACCGACGTGCGTCCTTCCAGGAGCAGGCCCGATCGCGGCGTCGTCTCCACGCATCAGCGGGTGCTCAACCAGGACAGCGAGATCGTGCTCGAATACGACGTGAAGCGTATGCTGCTCAGAAGCGAAGCCTGAAGCTAACGCTTTACAACTCGAAAAATTCTTTCGCCGTGCCGCTCCAGATTCTCTCGGCGTCTTCCGCCGAAATATCGAGCGCGTCCATCATTTCGGCGTGGCGCTTCACGGGCACCCAGGGGGCGTCGCTCGCGAACATCATGCGCGATGCGCCCATCTCCCGTAAGGAGAACTCGAGCGCCGTCTGCGAGTGGACCACCGTGTCCGTGTGGAAGCGCGCGAAGTATTCGCTCGGGTCGCGCGTGATGAGGTCCTGATCCTCGCGGTAACGCGAACTCAGGTTGTCCACCCGCCCGATGAACAGCGGAAGCGAGGCGCCCCCATGCGGTAGGAGCACCTTGAGGTCCGGGTGGCGCTCCAGCACGCCGCCCAGGATGAGCCTGAGCGCCGCCAGACACTCGTCGAACATGAAGCCGATCATCGGTCCCAGCCAGTGATCCTCATAATGCGGCCCGGAGGGCGAAGGCCCCGGATGCAGCACGAGCGGCACCCCGCGCTCGGCCAGAAGCCCCCAGAGGGGCTCGTTGGCCGCGTCGTCGATATAGCGTTCGCCGCCGATGTAGGCGAACACCTGAAGGCCCACGAAATCGAGTTCGTTTACGCAACGCTCCAACTCGCGGCAGGTCGCATCCATATCGCCGAAGCCGAGCGACGCCACGCCCCGGAAGCGCCCCGGATGCCGCGCGGCCGCCTCGGCCAGGCCGTCGTTCCCGATTCTCGCGAGTTCGTCCGCGTCCTGTGGGTTTTTGGCGAGGTCGGGGCCTGGAATGTTGATGCTGATTAGGGCAATATCGATTTCCTGTTCATCCATCTCGGCGAGCTTGATGTCGATGTCCAGGGCGGGAAGCCGCATCGGGAGCTTTTGCGACGGGCTCGCCCACGCCCACCAGAAATCCTCCGCTCTTTCGTAGCGCGGAAAATCGGAGCGGGCGGCGAGCGCTTCCACGTAGGCTTGTGGTACATGATGGGTCTGAACATCGATGCGCATGGAATTCTCCAGATGTATGGTGGAATCATATATGGGACACGGGGGATTATTCCCCTGAAACGCAGCGGATGCAAATAAATGTGAGGAGACGATTGTGAAAACGACAGGTGTAGCCGTCATCGGCGCAGGCGGCATCGGAACGCTCAGGGCGCATTCTTGCGCGCAGATTCCCCAGGTGGACTACCTCGCCGTGTGCGACATCGTGCCCGAGAAGCTCGACCGCCTCGCGGAGTCGGTGCGGGCCGACGTGGCGACGGAAAAATACGAGGTGGCGATTCGGGACGAGCGCGTGGGCGCCGTCATCGTCTCCTCGGATGAGGAATACCACCACGGCCCCGCCGCCCTGGCGGCCGAACTCGGAAAGCCCGTGCTCATCGAAAAACCCTTCGTCCTCGATCTGGACGAGGCGGACGACATTCTCACGAAAGCCGATGCGTCGGGCGCGGAGATTTTCGTGGGCTACACCCAGCGCTACAGAAGACGCTTTCTGCTCGCCAAGCAGGCGGCCTTCGCCGGCCAGCTCGGTGACATCGTGATGGCGCTCGGCAAGATCTACGTGACGCGCGCCGTGGGCGAGGCGGTGGCGAAGCGCTCGCCCAACACCACGCCCTCCATCAACACGCTCACCTACATGGTCGACCTCATCCTCTGGTACATGGAAGGGAAAAAACCCGTCGAGGTCTACGCCCGCGCGGCGAGCTTCGTGTTCAAAAAATACAACCGCGACGATTTCCAGTGGATGATCGTCACCTTCGACGACGGGAGCGTGGCCACGCTGGGTACGAGCTGGCTCCCGCCCCACCACTGGCCCGCCTACACGGCGACGATGGAGATCGACCTGCAAGGCACGAAAGGCTCGCTGAACGTGGACGACGCGCACCGGGACGTCATCTTGGCGCCCGAGGATCCGATTCCCTGCCCCTATACGCCCGAGCATCAGGTGAACGTCGCCTTCCTGGGTTCCGCCATGCCGGGTGATTTCGTGATGGGCGAGTTCTTCGGTCCCATGAAAGAGGAAACCGACGCCTTCGTGCGCCACATCCTGGGAATCGGCGGCGTGGGACTCGCCACGGGCGCGCACGCGAGAGAGGTGCTCGCCCTTACCATGGCGGCGGACCGCTCGTGCAAAGAGGGGCAGCCCGTCGCGCTTTAGGCTGTGCGCGGATACTGCGGAGGTATTCCCTGATGGGTAGTTTGCGCTCGCTCTCCCGCTAGCGGGGTATGAGGTTTCTGATCTGCGCCTCGAGCGGCTCCGTGGTGAGCTGTCGATAGCCCAGGTGGCGGGAGAGGGAATCGCCGTCGTGGCGCTGCCCGTCGCGCCAGATTTCCGTCAGGAACCCACCGCTCTTTTGATTGGCCCACCACCTCTCCCCGAACTTCGTCTTCAAGGCCTCGGCCACCTGGGCTTGGAGCATCCACGCCCGAAGGTAGTTCGCGCAGTAGAAAAAAGGGTCCACGTCGTCGAGATAGGAGACTTCAGGGTAATCCACACACGTCGCCGCGCTCAGCTTCTCCCGGTAAGCGGCGTCCTTGCCCCCAAGTTCCGCACCCTGGTGAAGCGTGAGCTCATAGTCGATTTTCGCCGCATAGCGCCTCAGCATGTAGAGTTCGAAGAGCGCGTGATGCGCCAGAAACGCCGCGTAGTCCGAGGCCTCCCCGCCCAGGACGTCTTCCAGCCAGAGCGGCTCGAGCAGCAGATGATCGAACAGCATGGCGAACCCCTCCGTCACGGAGTTGTCCCCCAGGCGCTTCCACTCGAAAGGCGCGTCCGCCGCCACGCCTGCGAAATGAAGCGCGTGGCCGAGTTCGTGCCAGAACGCGCTGTAATCGTCATACCCGCCGCGGGGCCTGATGACGAGATAGACCTCTTCGGGCACACGCAGTGAGGCGCAAAACGCGCGGGGGCTCTTCAGCGGGCGATCCTCGATGTCGAGGCGCACCCTGCCTTCCGCCTGAAGATCGAGACCCATCGAGGCGCATACCGCCCGCGCCGATGTTTCGATCTTCTCCGCCGGGAAAAGACCGTCGTACTTAGCGCCCCGGGAGAGGTACTGCGCGTCGTGACGCAGCGCGGAAGAAGGAGGAACGCCCGCCTCCCTCATCGCCTCTCCCATCGCCTCCGAATAAAGCGCTTCGGTGCGCTCAAGAAACCGCGCCATCTCGTCTCGAACAGGCGCAAGCGGGTAGCGCTTGAGCGCCGTCATCATCCCCAGATAGCCCTCGAACCCCAAGTCATCGGCCATCTCGTGGGTCGTGCGATGGGTCTGCTCCAGAAATGTATTTTTCTCCGCCAGGGCCTCACAGCGGGCGTTTTCCAGAAAACCCCGCTTCCTGCGGTCCGGCTCGTTCAGGAGCGCGACGGCGCTTTGCCGGTAGGGGATGGACTCGCCATCGGATGTTTTCACCATCGTCCTGGTCTCGAACAAAAGCGCCTGCTCGCTCGATTCTCTCGTGGCATTGCGAATGTGGGCCAAGGTCAGGAAGCCGCGCAACTCGGCCAATCGCAAACGCTCGGCCTCGTCTTCTTCGGAACCTGCGAGTGCAGCGAGCGCCTCGACGTTCCCGCGGGTGAAAAGGTCGGCGTATTCGGCGAAAATCTCGCTCAGGCGCACGTCTTCCTTGAGGCCCGCGCCGACCTCGTACCACTCTTTTCGCGTTTCTCGGAGAAAGGCCTCCGCGCGCTTACGGATGTCCGCAATGTGCATGGGATTTATATGACGGGCCGGGTGAACCCGCGCGGCAATACGACGATGCCCGAAGAATCGGCGACGGCGCCGGGGAAGGATTCGGCCTCTTGGGCTACCACCGAAGCGCCCGCTTCGATCCGGTTGAACCTGTCGACAATCGCTTTTTCGAGCTTCGCGCCTGCTCCGATGAGGGTGTGGTCCATGACGATGGAATCGACGATTTCCGCCCCTTTGCCGATACTCACGCCGCGGCCGATGACGGAACGCTCGACTCGCGCGCCCGTAATCTGGCACCCCTCTCCGATCAGGGCGTTATCCACCTGCGTGGATACGATGCGGCTGCCCGGCCCCGGGTAGGCGCTGGTGTGTATCGGCCAGTCGGGGTTGCTCAAATCGAGGCGCGGCGTCTCTCCCAGGAGGTCCATCTGCGTCTCCCAGTAGCTCTTGATGGTGCCCACGTCGCGCCAGTAGCCCCTCTCCTCGGTGGGCCGGACCCCTGGAATCTCGTTTTTCATGAAATCGTAGGCGTAGAGTTTCTTGCGCTCGCCCAGAAGAGCGGGGATGATGGTGCGCCCGAAGTCGTGCTCCCCCTCGCGCGCCGCGTCGCTGATGAGCGCATCCATCAGCACCTGGGAGGAAAACACGTAATTCCCCATGGAGCACAGCGCGCGCGAGTGATCGCCCGGCATGGGCCGGGGGTCGGGAGGCTTTTCGTCGAAACGCTCCACCCGGCCATCCTCGTCCACGGCCAGTACGCCGAATTCCCGGGCGTCTTCGATGGGCGCGGGCAGGGCCGATATGGTCGCGTCCGCCCCGCATTCGAGGTGAAAGCGCACCATCTGGCTCACGTCCATGCGGTAGATGTGGTCCGCCCCGAACACCAGGACGATGTCGGGCGCGTTGTCGGTCACCAGGTTTCTGTTCTGGTGGATGGAATCGGCCGTGCCCTTGAACCAGAACTCGCCTGCGCGCTGCTGGGGCGGTACGGCCGTCACGAAATTCTTGCCCAGCGTCCCGCTGATGTTCCACGAACGCCGCAAATGCTCGATCAGCGATTGCGCCAGGTACTGCACCAGCACGTAGATGGACTGATAGCCCGAGTTCACCAGATTGCTCAGCACGAAGTCGATGATGCGGTATTTCGAGCCGAACGGCACGGCCGGCTTGCCGCGTGCGACCGTGAGGGGGCGAAGCCTGTTTCCGGCGCCGCCCGCCATGACGAAGGCGATGACTCTGGGATCACGCGAATCCAAACTCCGGCTCCTTCCTTCGATTCGTCTCAACGCGGCCGCGGGCGCATCGCCTGTTCGTACAACTCGACGTAGCGGGGCGCGACGCCGTCCCAACTCGAGTCCTTCTCCATCGCGTTGCGCATCATCATACGCCAAAGCCCCTGTTCCAGAAACACCCGGCAAATCCCCGCCATCCCGGCGATGAAATCGGCCGGGGCGAACGCGTCGAAATGAAAGCCGGTGTCCGAGTCAACCCCGGGCGTGGGTGAGGAGGAAACCGAATCGGCAAGTCCGCCGACCCGCCGCACGTAAGGCAGCGTGCCGTAGCGCATCGCATATAGCTGGTTCAGCCCCGAAGGCTCATAGCGCGAGGGCATGAGCAGGACGTCGCCGCCCGCGTACATGCGGTGGGAGAGCGCCTCGTCATAGGCGGGCACGAACGCCACCCGGCCCGGATGGGACGAAGCGGCCTCGGCGAGTCCTTCTTCCAACGCCTCCTCGCCGGTTCCCAGGACGGCCAGGCTGACGCCCAGACGCATCAATTCATCCATCGCCTCGAGGATCAGGTCGATTCCCTTCTGATGCGCCAGCCGCGAGACGACGACGCACAAGGGCCCCTCCGCGCCCGCGTTCAGCCCCAACTCCTTCTGAAGCGCCACCTTGCACCTCGCCTTGCCTTCGGGGCGGGCGAGCGAGAACGGCGCCGGAATATGCGGGTCAGTCTCCGGGTTCCAGACCGCATCGTCGATGCCGTTCATGATGCCGAGCAGAGATTCCTTTCTGAGAACGACCACGCCTTCGAGCCCCTCTCCCTGTTCTTCCGTCAGCATCTCCTGCGCATACCGCCCGCTCACGGTGGAGATGACGTCGCTGAACAGGATACCGCCCTTCATGAAGTTCAAGTCACCGTAAAACTCCAGGCCCTCGACGCCCATCGCCTCATCGGGCAGACAGGTGTGCGTGAAATCATCCGGATGGAAGCGGCCCTGATAGGCGAGGTTATGGATGGTGAAAACGGTGGAGACGCCGCTCCATCTCTCATCGTCCGCGCGGCGATACTTCAACAGAGGCGGTATCAGGGCGCTTTGCCAGTCATGACAGTGGATGATAGACGGACACGCACTTTCGCGCTCCATGTGGGAGAGCGCGCCCCGGGCGAAGCGGGCGAAGCGCTCCGCGTTGTCGGAAAACGCCCCGTGCGCGTCTCCGTAGAATCCCGCCCGATCGAACAGGTCATCCGCCGCGACGAGTTTGACCGAAACGCCCCCGTGTTCGAGTGAGAATATCTCGTAGCGCGCATCGGAGAAGACGCCGGGTATCCGCACGGGGGAGCCGGGCGCATATTCCCGGAGAATCGAGCGGTGCGCGGGCAGATAGACGCAGACATTGTGGCCCATTCGCCCTAGCGCCAAAGGCAGCGCGCCGATGACGTCGCCCAGCCCGCCCGATTTGGCGAAGGGAAACATCTCGCTCGCCACCATGGTGATTTCGATTGGCTTGTCCGTCATGCCGCCTTTCCCAAGGTTTACGGGCTCCTCGCCCTCCCTCCTCATGCCCTCGGTACTCCGAAGCATTCGGCAATCTATACATGAATCATATCGCGTATGTTACAATCGAATGAAGGGTTCATGAAAAAAGCGTGGAGGTTCCATGCGTTATCTGGTGCGCGGAAAAGTCATCGAGGGCAAAAGCGCCGCTCTGCTCGAAGCTATCGAGTCAGGCGAACTCGGGCGCGGTTCGATCGCGCACCGGACGTTCCTCAAGTGCATGAAAGAGGCGCGTCTCACCGAACAGGGCCAGGTTCGCTGGCTCGAGGTGTGCTACTGCCGCGAGGCGTTCGGGCCGGGTTATGAGTTGTATGAGGAACTTCCCTATTGGGAGGCGTATTTCGAGGAGCTCGACGTGCGCTTCGCCCGCAAACCCGAAGATTGCGAGGGCTATCCCGTGTGCGGGGATTGCGACTGCACGGAGAAGCTCGAGGCGAAACTCGAAAAACTAGGCATCCCCTTCTTCAGGCACCTGAAAGAAACCGTATCTTCCCATGAAACTTCAACCTGAATCGGCCCACCGCGGCCGGCCCTGTTCTTTGGTGAGCTTCCACCTGTCGTGAATCCATAGATACTGCTCCGGTCCTTTTCGGATGAAGTTTTCCATCTCCTCGTTCACCGCCTTCGTGAGCCTCTCCATTTCTTTCTTCGCACTCCGTGTGTTCATATCGGGCGCTATCGGCTCGCTGAGCAAGACCTCATAGCGCCGGGCGGCGCCTTTTCTCAGGCACGAGATCAGGACGATGGGCCGGTTGTAGAGAACCGCGAGCGCGGCAGGAGCGGGCGTCGTCCTGGCGGGCCTGCCGAAAAACGGCGCGTCGATTCCCTCGCCGCCCGCGTTCTGATCCGCCAGAATCGCCACCGAACGGCCTTTCCGCAGCGCCTCGCGCAGGTGAAAGAAAACGTTTTTCTTCGAGAGTATCTCCTGTCCCGAGGACGCACGCATTTCATACAGCGAGGTTTCGAGCTTCTTATTGTCCAGGGGGCGCACGGGGATGGTGAGCGGAATGCCCGCCAGCGCGCCGGCATGGGCGAGGAATTCCCAGTTCCCCAGATGCGGCACGACGAACACGCAGCCGCCTGCATCCTCGTGAATTGCGCGTACCTTTCCTATCGTCTCCTCCGCGTCTTCCACGATCTCGCGCACCGTCTTCTCTGCGCGCCGCAAATCGAAGCGGGTGAGAAACTTCGCCCCCTCCAGACAAGTAAGGATGAACGAGCAGCAACTGCGCCTCGCCAGAGCCAGGCGCTGCGCCTCGTCGAGTTCGGGGAACGCGATGCGCAGGTTGGCGCGCGCGACGCGCCTTCTCCTGGGAGCGAACCGGAAAATCGCTTCTCCCACGGCGGTGGAGACCGCGCGGCAGACCCCGTAGGGCAGCAGGCGGATCAGCCTCAGAAACGAGATGACCAGGGCGTATTCCACCCACTGGTGAAACGCGCCCTTGTCCTTGCTGCGCTTTCTCCCGGGGCGTTTCGCGGATTTGCTCACGGCGCGGCGACGATGGTCGCGGAGGATTGCCCGCCGATGCCGTGGCTCAGGGACAAGAACGCGGCCCCCGAGACGGCGCATTCTTCGGTGGGGATGTGAAGGGCCTCGAAGGCATCGTCTTTTTGCTCGAAGCCCGGTGTGGGGGGAAAGCGGCCGTCCTTGAGGGCATACAGCCCCAGCACGATCTCGGCCAAATCGCTGGCGGAACCCATGTGTCCCGTATAGGGCTTCCAGCCGGCAAGCGGAATCAGGTCCTTCCCTTTGTTGCTGGATTCCAGCAAGGCGGAGAGTTCGCCCGCGTCTCCCTGGGGCGTCGCGCTCCCGTGGGGAAGGATGAAGGCCAGATCATCGCTCGCGAGACCCGCCTCGGCCACCGCCGATTCCACCGAATGGCGCACCGCTTCGGCAGGAACGGGAATATAGCGCTCGGATGAGAATTCCTGGCAATTCGCCGTACCGCCAACACGACCCAGGGGCTTCGCGCCCCGCGCACGGGCGGACTCGGCGCTCTCAAGCACCAGGGCGGCGGCGCCCTCTCCGGGAAAGAACCCGTCGCGCCTCTTGTCAAAGGGCCGAAACGACGCTGCCCCCTCTTTTGCCCGGGAGAGAATGCCCAGACCGTCGAGTTCCAGGAGCACCATGGGGTGCGCCCAGCTCCCGCAGCCCACGACCAAGCCGACGTCGGCCTCGCCGAAGCGAAGCACGCGATCGCAGTTCTCGAGCGCCTGCGCGCCGCACGAAGAGAGACTGGAGAAGCTGCCGTTCGGCCCCATGAACTCGTACATGGCCGATAGATAGCTGAAAAGGTTGTTGGGCAAGCCCTCCAGCAGGAAAAAAGGGCTGACCCTGTGGAGCGACGCTTCGTTGAGGGAGGCGGGATCGGGCGCGCCCCACGCATCGCCCGCGGTCTGCTTGAGGGCCGCGTAGAAATCCACGTAGCCCACCCGCGTGAAATCGCCCGAACCCACGTAGAGGGATTTTCTCTCGGGCGCCACCTCGCCCATGTCGAGACCGGCGCAGACCACCGCCTCGGCGGCGGCATACAGCCCCAGGATGGAGCTTCGGTTCAGGAATTTCCGCTGGCTCGCGAGTTTGGGCGGCACCTCGGGCGGGTCTTCATGGCCGGAAACGGCGCCGTGGTAGGCGAAATTACCCGGATGAGACGCGTTCTCTTCGCTCAGGTGATGGGCGACCCCGCATATTCCGGCGCGAAGCGACGCCCAGTTCTCCGGGGCGTTCTTGCCGACGGAAGTCAGCAGCCCCACGCCCGTTATCCACACTTCCGCGCCTCGCATCGCTCATTCCGCCTAGCTCAACCGAATCTCGCGCCCGAGAACACGGAAATGATGGCGCTGCTCCTCGGGATCCTCATAATCCGCAAGCGGCGCCATCTTTCCGCCGAAATCGGCGACCACCCGGCGCTCCCCCTCCACGGTGGCAACGCCCCGAAAGTTCTTGAGCCCTTCTTCCTCTCCCCGCGCCTCCACGCTCAGGAGAATCTGATCCCCCGGGAAGGCGAATCCATAGTACCTGACGCTTCGAACCTTTTCCAAAAGAATCCACCAGGTGAAATCCGAACCCGCCGCTTCGAGCCAGCCCGCGAGCTGCACCAGCGCCTCGAATATCAGCGCGCCCGGCATGACGGGAAACCGGGGAAAATGGAACTCCAGAAAATCTTCGCTCATCGTGACGTTCTTCACCCCCTGGATGGAGACTCCCGCCTCCCACGCCGTCACCCTGTCCACGAGCATGTACCTCAAACCAAAGGCCCCCTAGTCCGCCTCTTCCGGCGCGTCCTCGCCCAGGAGAATCACCTGGGCTATCGCCAGATCGAGCGTATGACTCATCGAGATGGTGGACTGGGCGATCTTCTTTCGCGCGCTCATGCGCTCCATCGAGCCGCTCAGCTTGAGCGTGGGCTTGCCCGAGACCGCCGATTCCACCTCGATCTCGCGCAAACGCCCCCTGCCGCCCAGCCCGCCCGGCTCGGAAATGCCGAGGCCGAAGGCCTTGAGGCAGGCCTCTTTTGCCGCGAAGCGGGCCGCGAAGTGGGGGTAGGGGTTGCTGCGCTTCAGGCAATACGCCCGCTCGGCTTCGGTGAAGACGTCCTCGCCGAACGCCTCGTGGCGCTCGTAGGCCTCCTTCAGGCGCGCCACTTCCACCAAATCCACCCCCTGGTACAGCCGCATTTCCAAAATCCCCCGCGCTCAGCCGGTGAGCAGGCCGCCGTCCACGGCTATCGCCTGGCCGTTGATGTAGTCCGATTCCGCAGACGCCAGGAACACCACGAGCCTGGCCACGTCCTCGGGCTCGCCGAAGCGGCCCGCCGGTATGCGCCCTAAAATCACGTCGCCGCCCTTCTCGCGCACGCGCTCGCTCATGTCGGTAACGATCATGCCCGGTAAGACGGTGTTGAACTGGATGCCCCGCTTTCCCATCTCCGCCGCGCAGGCGCGCATGAAGGCGATGATGCCCGCTTTGGCCGAGGCGTAGTTCGTCTGCCCGGCCCCGCCCAGGACCCCGGCGACCGAGGAGATGCTGATCACCTTGCCCGAGCGCTTCCTGAGCATGATCTCGCCGGCCGCCTTCGTGCAGTGGTAAGCGCCGTCCAGGCTCACGCCGAGCACCTTGCGCCAGCCGTCGGGCTTCATGGTGAGCAGCAAGGTGTCATGAATCACGCCCGCGTTGTTGACGAGAATATCGAGCGTGCCGAAATCCTCCTTCACCCGCTCGAACATCGCCGTCACGTCCTCGAAAGAGGAGACGTCGGCCTGGTAGGTGCGCGCCTGCCCGCCGGCCGCCTCGATCTCCCCCCGTACCTCCTCGGCGGCCTCCGCCGAGCGGCTGTAGTTGATCGCCACCGAAGCGCCCGCCTCCGCCAGGGCCGTGCAGCAGGCGCGGCCGATGCCCCGACCGCCTCCGGTCACCAGCGCGATTTTTCCGCTCAAATCGATTTTCATTGCAAATCACCTCTCATCTAGGCCGCCTTTCTCACGAGGAGAGTGGCGTTTTGTCCGCCGAAGCCAAAGGAATTCGTGAGGGCGGCGGGCACGGGCATCTCCCGCGCCCCCCCGGCCACGTAGTCGAGATCGCACTTCGGGTCCGGGTTCTCCAAATTCGTCGTAGGATGCACGATGTCGCGCGCGACGCTCAAGGCCGTGAAGATGAATTCGGGCGCGCCGCAGGCGGCGATGAGATGCCCGATCATGGATTTCGAAGAACTCACCGCCAGCGCATCCGCCCGCGCGCCGAACACCTCGCGAATCGCCCGGGTCTCGACCGGATCGTTGAGCTTCGTGCCCGTGCCGTGCGCGTTGACGTAAGTCACCTCGCCGGGCGCGAGGCCCGCGTCCTCCATCGCCCCGCTCATCGAGCGCACCGCGCCCCGGCCCGCCGGGTGCGGGGCCGTCACCTGATGCGCGTCCATGCTCGCCCCATAACCCGAAAGAACGGCGTAGGGCGCAGCACCCCTCGCCCGCGCATGGGCTTCTGATTCCAGAACCACCACGCCCGCCCCCTCGCCCACGGCGAGACCGGAGCGCCTTCTGTCGAACGGGCGGCAAATCGGGTCTTTCGATTTGGACGCCGCGCCCAACAGGAGGAATATGGCCATCCCGACGGGGTGAACCATCGAATCGGCCCCGCCGCAAAGAACCACGTCCGCCTCGCCCCTGCGGATCATGCGCATCCCGAGGCCTATCGCCTGCCCCGCCGCCGCGCAGGCGGAGGTGATGGTGCCGGTGGGACCGGCGAGTTCGAACCACTCCGCCATGAGAGAGGTCGCCCGCTCGGGCGGGTTGTTGAAGTAGCCGGAGGCTTGCGTCATCTCAAGCTCTTTGGCGAAGCGGGCGGCGTCGAAACCGTTTTCAGCGTCCACCCAGGCGGCGAAATCCTCCAGCCGGTAGCTGCTCAACCCGGTTCCCATCACGGCGCCCGCGCGTTCGGGCGCGTAATCGTCCGGAAAAATCCCGGCGTCCGTCATCGCGTTCTGCGCGGCGTCGAGCGCGAACAGCACCCTGCGCTCCTCCTCGCCCGCATACTCCTCAGGCAGCCTCTCCCTGATGGCGCGGAGCGTCTCCTCTGATACCTCTCCCGCTCCGGCGACGGGCAGCGCTTTCGCGTCGAAAGACGTGATTGGCGCAAGGCCCGAATCGCCGGCCAGCGCTCGCCGCCAGCATGTCTCCACGTCGGCGCCCAGGGAGGTCACCATACCGAGTCCGGTGATGAATACCTGCGCGCTCATGCCGTCTCCTCGAAGGCCAGCCAGCCGTAGTTCCTGAAGCGCTTCCTCAAACCATCGGGATCGTCGTTGGGAAAGTGGGGATACACGAACCGCTCCGCCCGCGCCACGGGAACGCCGTCCTTTTCGATTCGCGCGCGGCACAGGCTCGCCCGCTCGTTCGTGTCGATGATCTCGCCGTGAATCTCCACGGTTACGCCCGGCCGCAGGTCGCTCGTTACTTCGGCGTCGTCGATGAGCGAGATGACGCACGAGGTCCTGAAATCATGGGTGTAGACCACGAGCCACCCCGTAATCTGGGCCATCGCCTCGATGAGGACAGAACCCGGCACACGGGGGGCGCGGCTGAAATGGGCGTTCAGGTACGCCTCTGAAAGCGGAAAGGTCTTGACGCCCACGATGCGCTCGCCGCGCACCACCTCCTTGATCCGATCGAAAAAGAGAAACCGCAATTCCCCGTTCTCCCCTCAAGCATGTTTTCCCACCACGAAGGCTGCGCATACGCCGTCGAAGCCCTGCACAAGTACGAGCGCGTTTTGAAGCTCATCCCGCCCGGAGCCACCCGCCGCATCACGGAACAACCCGCCCGCCGTCGCGGGAGACGGGGGCGACGCGCCTTCGGCCAGCGCCTTCATCGCCATGATCAGGTCCAGCGCCGGGCTTCCCCCCCAAAGGTGGCCGAATACGCCCTTCGTCGCAAGCCCCCAAGGCTTGTGGCCGCCGAAAACGGCGGAAATCGCCTCTGCCTCCGCGTTATCCGACCTGGATTCGCCTTCTCCATGAATCACGAGGAGGTTCACATCATCAGGCTTGAGACCCGCGCAGGCGAGCGTTCCCCGGGCCGACTCTTGAATCGCCCGGGCGAGGCCGCCCCGTTTTTCGAGCGCGCGAACAGAAGAATATCCCTTGAACCAACCAAGAATTCTGGATGAATCGGCTATTTCGGGCTGATTGAGGCGAATCACGCCCGCTCCCTCGCCCAGCCCCCCCGCCTGGGGCCACGCGCCCCGCCGCATGGCGCGAGCCAGCATCCTTGCGGAAATCACTCCGCTCACGCCGGCGGCGAGGGCGAGCCTCGCCTTGCCTGATCCGACCGAGTCCGCCGCCTCGCAGAGGGCGCGCGCCGTCGCCTCAGGTCCCGCGCTGAAAACGGCGTTCTCGCCCCGCCACCTGTACTGAATCGCCGTCTGGCTGAAACCGATTGCGTTCAACAGACCAAGCGGCCAAAGTGGAGGGATGGCGTCCATCCCCTCGCTGAAGAAATGCCCAAGGTCCACACGGCCTTCCGATTCCCGCACCGCGCTCACCAAATCGTCTTTATCCGGATCGACGGAGTCCATGCCCGCGAAAAAGGCGACGTCCTCCTCCGCCATCTCGGGGAGAGTGGAAGCGTCGCCCATCGCCTCATGAACCGCCGCCAGGAACATGTGGGTGTGGTGACCCATGATTCTGGCCGCGCGGCGGTCCGCCCCGACCGATTCGGGGTCGATTCGAGCGCACCGCGCCGTTTCGATGGGGGGAAAACCGGCGAGTTCGGGGTCAGCGTCCGCAGCAAGGAGGGAGCGACCCGCGCGAAGGGCCTCCCAGGCGGGCTCGACGCCTCGCCCCGCCGCCGTTACCAGACCGACGCCGGTGATCGGAACGGGCCGGAAATTCACGCGATCTCGGGGCCGCCCAGACAAAGGCAGGCGTTCTGCCCGCCGAAACCGAAGCTGTTGGAGAGAGCCACGCGGTGGGTCTGCGCCCTCGTCTCGTTGGGCACGTAGTCGAGGTCGCACTTCGGGTCGCGGTTCTGGTAGTTGATGGTCGGTAGAATTTCGGAGCGACGCATCCCCTCCACGGCGAGAATCGCCTCGACGGCTCCCGCCGCGCCAATGGTGTGGCCGATCATGGATTTGTTGGAGCTGACGGGTATCTTCTCCGCGTGGGCGCCGAACACCTCCTTGATGGCCCTCGTCTCGGTGGAATCGTTCTTGGGCGTCGAGGTGCCGTGCGCGTTGATGTATTCGACCTGATCGGGCGTGAGCCGGGCGTCTTCTATCGCCTTCTTCATGGCGAACACCGCGCCGAGGCCCCTCGGGTGCATGTCGGTGATGCGAAAAGCATCCGAGGAATCGCCGTAGCCGAGCACTTCGCCGAGAATACCGGCCCCGCGCGCGCGCGCGTGCTCGTAGCTCTCGAGAATCATCGCGCCGGCGCCTTCGGACATCACGAAACCGTTTCGCCTCCTGTCGAAGGGGCGGGACGCGCTCTGCGGGGTCTCGTACCGCTCTACGAGCGCGGTGAGCAGGACGAACCCGAGAAACCCCACGTACGTGATGGGCGCCTCGCAGCCTCCCGCCACCATGACGTCGGCCTTCTTGTCGCGGATCAAGCGCACGGACTCGCCGATCGCCTGCGCTCCCGCCGCGCAGGCCGAGCAGATGGAGACCATGGGACCTCGGCAGTCGAAATCGAGAGCGACGACCGAGGTCGCCACGTCGGATTTTCTTCGGAAAAACGTCATCAGGTCGTAGGCGCCGCGGCTTTTGAGCCCCTCGATGTCCCACCCGCCTTGTAAGGGATCGCCGTCCGCGGGCTTCCAGTAGGGAAAGATGCGGAGCAACTCTTCGAGGTCGGGATGATCCCCGTGGGAGCCGAGCGCGACGCCGATTCGCTTTCTCTCAGATACTTCACCCAAGCGCGCCGCCTGCGCCGCCTGGGATACGGCGGCGCGCATCATGCGAACGCCCCGGGTGGAGAACTTGTCGAGCCTGCGCGCAGCGCCGTTCTCCTGGGAGGCGAGCCACGCGTCGTCCACCTCGCCGGCGATCCGGCAGGGGAGCTTGTCGGGGTCGAAGCGCCGGAGCTCGTCGATTCCCGAACGCCCCTCGCGCGCGGCGTCGAACGTGGAGGCGACGTCCCCGCCCAGGGGCGTCATCGCCCCGTACCCGGTGATCACGACCCTTCTGTCGCTACCGGTCATCCCCATGTTCTCCCGGTAAAACGGCTTGGATGAAGCCGACGCTCTCAGGAAGAGAAGAGGCCCCTTTCCTCTTGCACCCGGTTCAGCCAGTTCTGGACCACTTCATCACCGCTGGGCAATGAGGCGGGCTCGTTCGTCTCCGCGCATACGATGCGCGTCCCATCCTCGGCCTTCCAGTCCGCCCCCGCCGGGCTCTTCTCGGGCAGGCAGTTCAGCACGTCGCGCACCGCGCCCGCCAGCGTCTTCGGCGTAACGAGAGCCGGAAGTTCATCCACGGGGATTCCCGGCTCGAGGTCTGCAGCCGCTTCGTTCAAGCGCAGCCTCAGGACCTCGACCCCCGTTTCCGTCACCTCGCTCTCCTCGTTGATGGCCACGCCCTCGCCGAACATCTCCTCGGCGTGCTCCAGAACGAAATTGCGCGCCATCTTGATGCCGAACACCTGCTCGAGGCGAAAGTTCACGTCCAGAAAATCGAGCGACAAGACGCCCAGGTCGTCCACCAGGGAACTGTCCGGCTCGATGGTCTCCTCGTCGATTCCGGTGGTGTGAGCGATCGCTTTTTTCACTTCATTCAGAATCGTATCGTCTGATACCAGGTTTTGCGACATTGCCGTCCTCTGTAACCTTCAAGCGCGCAGCCCGTCCTCGCGCACGGGCGTGCGCGGAAATTCCCGACTCATGCAAGCGTATACAACCAAGGAGAGAAGTGAAAATCAACCTTCCCCCGAGGCATCATACCGCATTTCATCATCCCGGCGGGCGGTTGAGCCGGTTGCTGAGTCCCCTGTCGACCACGAGGGTCTGCCCGCGTATGGAAGCCGCGCCCGCGCCCGCGAGAAAACAGACCGATTCGGCCACTTCTTCGGGCGTCACGAAATAACGCTCGGGCAGCTCTTCCAGTTCCGGCTGAATCATGCGCAGCGTCTTGAACGAGTCCGTCTTCACCAGACCCGCGCAGACGGCGTTCACCGATACGCCTCTCTCCTCGAAGCTCTCCGCCCAATGCCGGACCGCCGCCTCCATAGCCGCCTTCATGGGTCCCAGCGGGTATTCGGGGTGATAGAAACGGCTCCCCAGACTCGATATGAACACGACGGCCCCGCCCTCGCGCGAGAGTAGCGGAAGCGCCCCCTGCATACAGAAGACGTTGCCCAGAAAATTCGTCTCCACCAGGAGCTTGAGGTCGCGCTCCAGGAGCTTCTCCCACGGCTTGAAGGGGGCGCGCGCCGCGTTCAGGACGAGGGCGTCGAGCCGCCCGAACTCCTCTTCCGCCTGGGCGAACATGGCCTTGACGGCGTCTTTTTTCGAAATGTCCGCGGGGATGGCGACCGCCCGTACTCCGGCGGCCTCGAACTCGCGGCAAAGCTCGTCCGCCATCCGGGCGGAGCGGCCCTTGCCGTCCCTGTGATTCAGGACCAGATGCGCGCCCTCGCGCGCGAAGCGCCTCGCAATCGCGGCGCCGATGCCGCGCGAGCCGCCCGTCACCAGAACCACCTTGCCCTTCATACCCGCCGATTCGGGGGCGTTCATCACCGATCCCTCGCGTTCAACCGCTT
>VXPH01000085.1 GCA_009839615.1 Nitrospinota bacterium | reverse complement strand
CCTCATTCATCAATCGGGTTCGACCCCCTCCCCGGTCGGCTCCGACACCGCAATGACGAACCAAAAGCGCTTCCCTTCCTTTTCCATCGGGCCGGCCCTCGAGGGAGAGCGGTTCGGTCCGACCCGAAAGGACTTTTCAACACCTCTCAAGGAGAGCGATTGCCCTGACAATGGAGAAAATGATCGGCGCGCATTTGCCCGCATTTGCCGTCCCCGGTTTTTCCCCGGGATGCGGCAGAATCCGCCGCGAGGAGAGCGTTCTCATGCGTTCAAACCGTGCGGGTGAAAAAACGATGTGGACGGGGCGTCGAAACAATGGGACGTCCCGGGCGCAGAACGAAAACGCCCGCCTCGAATTTCCGAAAATATCGATAAAATTCGATAAATTCACGGGGTTTTTCGATAAATTTCTGAACGCATCTTTCCCGTAGCAACAAATAGATGCGAAATCAAATAAGAATGGATTTCGAATTCAATCCAAACTTTATGACCATCCCATCAGGATGGGTGTACTCGATTTCTGTTCTGGCAATCCTGAAATTCTCTGTCGATTTGTCGATAGTTTTTACGATCTTGAAGCGAGAGCCTTCTATTGCGAGCCCCTTAAATGAAAACATAAACTATTGATATAATTATTGTTATGGCGTTTCAGCCCCTTATTTCGGCGCCGCCGCCTGGGGGGCCTCCCTCTCCTCCGCGGCCGCTTTCGGCGCGCCGATCCCGACGGCGGCGCGCACCTGGCCGTCGATTTCCGCGAAAAGATCCGCATTCTCGCTCAGGAAACGCTTCACGTTCTCGCGCCCCTGGCCGATGCGCTCCTCGCCGTAGGAATACCAGGCCCCCGTCTTGGCGACGATGTCTTTTTCGACGGCCAAATCGAGCACGTCGCCTTCTCGCGAAACCCCGCGCCCGAACATGATGTCGAACTCCGCCGTGCGGAACGGGGGGGCGAGCTTGTTCTTCACCACGCGCACCCGCGTCCGGTTGCCCACGTTGTTCTCGCCTTCCTTGATGGAGGCGATGCGCCGGATGTCCAAGCGCACCGAGGAGTAGAATTTGAGCGCATTTCCGCCCGAAGTCGTTTCCGGGTTGCCGAACATCACGCCGATCTTCATGCGGATCTGGTTGATGAAGATGAAGCACGTGTTGCTACGGTGCACCACGCCCGTGAGCTTGCGGAGCGCCTGGCTCATGAGCCGCGCCTGGAGGCCCACGTGGTGATCCCCCATGTCTCCTTCCAGCTCCGCCTTGGGCACCAAAGCGGCCACGGAGTCGATGACGACCACGTCGAGCGAGCCGCTGCTCGTGAGAATCTCGGCGATCTCCAGGGCCTGCTCGCCCGTATCGGGCTGGGAGACGATGAGGTTGTCCGTCTGCACCCCGAGCGCCTTGGCGTAGAGCGGGTCCAGCGCGTGCTCCGCATCCACGAAGGCGGCCATTCCGCCGCCCCGCTGTACCTGCGCGATGATTTGCAGCGCGATGGTCGTCTTGCCCGAGGACTCGGGCCCGAATATCTCCACGATGCGCCCGCGCGGCACGCCGCCGCAGCCCAGAGCGGCGTCGAGCGATACCGAACCCGTTGAAATGGCCGGAATCGCCTCCATGCCCGGCCCTTCGCCCAGGCGCATGATGGAGCCTTTGCCGAATTGGCGGTTGATCTGGTTGAATGCCATGTCCAGCGCCTTCTCACGGCGCTCACGCCCTTGCGGGTTCTCGGATTTCTCGGAAGGTGACCCGTTTTTGAGATTCATCGGAAAACTCCCTTGGATGGAGGAATGCGCACCGGTTCGGGCGATGGTGGACATAGGTTGAATGTAGGGGATCGACCCGTTTTCTGCAATACGGCAAACGCCGCTGCTTCCGAAAGGGTTCGTGGGGATTGAGCCCCATCCCATAGTCTATCCACGGTTCCCAAAGACGGCGGTGGTTGATTTTCGCTAAATATACGTGAAAGCACCTTCAGGATCAAGTATAAAAAGCGAAAACATGCTCAAGAAAGCTTATTTTCTCAGGAAAACAGGCTAATCCATGAGCAAAAGACGTTCGCGCAGCAGACTTCATACATCGCCGGGGTCGCCTTCCACTCTATAAAATGAAAGGTTTCACACAGGCTGGCAAATTTTCAGCACCCATATCTCCGCGCCGTACCGGACACTGCGAAATCGACGAGCCTGGCGTTGCCTAGGCAAGCGTCACCTTTTCCAACTCGGTGTGTATGGCCCCCGAGGGATTGAGTTCGCTTCTGAACAAAACCGCCTCGCGCGCTCGGCAGACGAGAGGTGGCGTCAGCCATCGCTGCTCGGCGATTTCAAGCTCTCCTTCAAGTCCTGCGGGGGGTCGATCGCGGGAGCGACGCCGCGCAATTGTTAAATGCGGGTGGAAAGATCCTTCGCCAGGGGGGAACCCCGCTTCGGCCAGATAGCGGGAGAGATTCTCTTCCAGTTCCACCAGGGGTTCCGGCGTCTCCGAGGGACCCGCCCAAAGCACATTGGGACGCTTGAGATGCGGGAAGACACCGAAGCGATCTATGGAAACATCGAAAGCGGGCGCGTCCTCGCCCGCGCGGCGCAGCGCCTCTGCGGCGGCTTCGGCCTTCTCCTCTTCGATATCACCCAGAAATCGCAGTGTGATGTGAATGTTCCCGGGCCTCGCCCAGCGGAAATCATCGAGAGCCGGCATGGTGGCGAGCGATACTTGAAGCGATTCCAGCATTTTGTGCTCATCCGGGCTGAATGGAATCGCCAAAAATGCGCGCATGGAAAATCTCCTTCTCAGGGCCGGCGACATCTCCCGAAACATGAGAATGCCCGTTCATGAGGGAATGCGCACTCTCGCGTATCGGTATCGTCAGTCCGACGCCTCCAGGGCATCACGCGCCATATCGAGCGCGGCTTGCGCCGCTTGCGCCTTCACCTCCAGACGGGAGCCTTCGAACAGGTGATGCCGGCAGATGGCACCCGAAGGCGTGGCGACGGCCATGTACACCGTGCCCACCGGCTTCTCGGCGCTGCCACCCGCGGGACCGGCGATGCCCGTGACGGACAACCCGATCTCGCTGCCCGTCGCTGCGCGTACGCCTTCCGCCATCGCGCGCGCGCAGGCTTCGCTCACTGCGCCCGGTCCGCCCTCGGTTGCCACAATATCTTTTGATACGCCCAGAAGCGCCATTTTCGCCTCGTTGCTGTAGGTGATGAAGCCCTGCTCGAAATAAGCGGAACTGCCGGAAACATCCGTGATGCGGCTGGCTATGAGACCGCCCGTGCAGCTCTCCGCCGTGGCGATGCGCCAGCCCTTCTCACCCAGATATACCCCGAGCCATTCCTCCACGGATCCCACCATCTCCCTTTGCTCCCCCGAAATCAGACGACTCCCCATTGCGACAGAACAAACAAGATTGCCCAGCCGATTATTCCCGCGGCGACGTCGTCCGCCACGACGCCCACGCCGCCCGGGCACCTTTCCAAACGCCGAACCGGCGGCAGCTTGATAATGTCAAAAATACGAAAAAGGAAAAAGCCCGCTGCCAAAGCGCTTGGGCTCGGCTCGACTCCGATGAAGCAGATGAATTGGCCCACCCATTCATCCACGACGATTTCCGGCGGGTCTTGCCGATTCGTACTTGCTTCATACTTGCCGGAACCCCATATGGCGATGGGTGTCAGGAAAATCAAAAACAAGAGGGGAACATAGGCGTTGATCTGATAGAGCAGAAAATACGCCACAACGGCGATGAGAGAAGCGACCGTCCCGGGGGCCAGAGGAACCAGCCCAAGGCCACCCAACGTAGCGACAAGCCGGGGCAAGGCCTCGCACTCGTCTCGGTGGCTCATTGATTTTAGTGGCTTGCGGCGGTTCCGTTCAGTCGGGCGGAGGCGTACTCCCTTGCCCAACGATCCGCCTCCAGTATCGTCCCCAAATCATCCGCCTCCATGTTCTCGTGCGCAGCCAGCGTAGCCCCCACTACATCGGGAATATCCATGAATTGCGACGCGCCCGACAAAAACGAGGCGACGGCCACTTCGTTCGCCGCGTTGAGAACGGCGGGTGCCGTTCCTCCTTCGCGAAGCGCACCTTTCGCATGTGTGAGGCAGGGAAACCGCTCTGTATCCGGCGCTTCGAACGTCAAGGAGCCGACCTGAGCCAAATCGAGTTTCGGCGCTTCAATGGATAACCTCTCCGGCGAGAAAATGGCCTGCGCGATGGGAATCCGCATGTCGGGCATGCTCATTTGCGCTACGAAACTGCCGTCGACGAACTCCACCATGGCGTGGACGATGCTCTGCGGATGAACCAGCACATCCACTTGTTCGGGCTCCAACCCGAACAGCCACCTCGCCTCGATGATTTCAAGGCCCTTGTTCATCATGGATGCGGAATCAATCGTAATCTTGGGCCCCATCTTCCAGTTCGGGTGATTCAACGCCTCTTCAAGAGAAACGTTCTTCATCGCCTCGATTGAATGGTTTCGAAACGGGCCGCCCGACGCTGTCAGCACGATCCGCTCCACCTGAGACTGCGGCCTGTCCGCCAGCGCTTGCGCCACGCCCGCATGCTCGCTGTCGACCGGGAGCAACTCGACTTCACGAGCCAAAACGCGCGATGTAACAAGCGCCCCGGCCATGACAAGCACTTCTTTGTTTGCAAGCGCGATCGAGGCGCCCACGTCGATGGCGGCCAGCGTCGGCGGGAGTCCCGCCGCGCCCACCAACGCGGAGACCACCAGGCTCGCACCCGCACCCGCTGCTACCTCCCGCAAGCCCTCCTCACCCGAAAGCACTCTGGTCTCGGGAGGGAGCGCATCTTGAATACGCGCTGCGTCCGCCTCTTCGGCGACGGATACAATCTTTGGGCGAAACTGCTTCGCCTGCTCTACGAGCCGCTTCCAGTTTTTTCCGGCGGCAAGCGCCACCACATCGATTTTTTCGGGAAATTGCGCCACGACATCAAGGGCATTTACCCCGATGCTGCCCGTTGATCCCAATATGGCGATTTTTCGCGGCTCCATTTTCCGGCTCACTCCCGATTCACGGTGACTTAGAACCGTACCCAGTACAAGTAACAGTAAAACGCAGGACCCGCCACGAGCAAACCATCAATTCTATCGAGCAGACCCCCGTGGCCCGGGATGATGTCGGACGCGTCTTTCTCCCCGGCCGCGCGCTTTAAGATCGATTCGCCCAAATCCCCGATCAGCGCGAACAGCCCGATACATACCGAAACAGGAATCGCGAGCCACGGGTCAACCCCGGGAACATCCATATAGAACGTCGTGAGGACGCCCACGAAGATACCAGCGATGATTCCTCCGATTGCCCCTTCCACCGTTTTTCCGGGACTGATTTTAGGCGCCAATTTTCTTTCTCCCAGCGTCTTGCCGGTGAACATCGCCGCGATATCGTTCGCCCAGACAACGACGAACAAAAAGAAGATCGCCGCCACGCCACCCGGGAGAGTTCTGAGGAGCGCGATCAAGCCACCGGCGCCGCCCACCCAAGTCACGCCGAGAAGCGATACGCTCGTCAAGGAAAGGCTCTCCCGAAAAGTCTCTCTCGAAAACGCCTTGAGGAAGACACGAAGCAGAATGATAGCCAGGACCAATGCCGGCAAAACGCCGCCCACCCAAAGGGCGAGCACGAATGCACAGGCATCCAGGCCTCCTTCCCATGCTCTCACGCGCCAGCCGCAAAGGTTGATCAGCGTCTGAAATTCCCACCCCGCACGGTAAACGAGCAGAAGCACCACACAGAGAAATACGACGGAGGAGGTGAAAAACAAGACGACGAGAATGGGCGCCGCAAGCACCAGGGCGCTGAGGAGGCGGGTCAAAACCTAGTTTCTCCGAGTCGTGAACTGCTCCTCGGTGAGACCGAATTTCCGCACCCGGGACTGATAAGCGAGAATGGCGTCTTCGAGTTCGCGTTCTCCGAATTCCGGCCATTTGATATCGGTGAAATACAGCTCCGCATACGCCGCTTGCCAGAGGAGATAGTTCGAGAGCCTCAGTTCACCGCTGGTTCGAATCAGGAGGTCGAGTTTTGGCAAATCCGCCGTATATAGATGACGCTCGATGTCACTTTCATCGATTTCCTCGGGCTGAAGAATTCCCTTTTGAACTTCCCTGGATATGGCCCTCGCCGCGTCGGTGATTTCGCGCCGCGCTCCGTAACTCAGCGCCAGGGTCAAGACCATTCCGCCCTGATCTGCCGTTTGCTCTTTCACTCGCTGAACGATTTCACGCGCAAACAAGGGCAAATCCTCTTCGTGCCCGATCGTATTGAAGCGGATGCCCTCCCTGAGCATCCTTTGAAGTTCGCGCTCAAGGTAATCCGCCAGAATGTCCATGAGCGCGTCCACTTCGTCTTTGGGCCTGTTCCAGTTTTCCAGGGAAAAGCTGTACAGGGTAAGGGCCTTGATGCCGATGCGGCGCGCATGCGCCACCACCTTGTCGACCGACTTCACGCCCTCCCTGTGGCCGGCGACCCGGGGGAGAAACCGTTTCTGGGCCCAGCGGCCGTTGCCATCCATAATAATGCCGATATGGCGGGGGAGCCGTTCAAGATCGATGCGTAGGTCGATGCGAGATTCCATACGCGCTCCGGTGAGAACTAGACCTCCAGAATCTCTTTCTCTTTGGCTGAAAGCAAGTCATCCAAATCGGAGACAAACTGATCCGTCAGCTTCTGGACATCTCCCTGTCCTTTCCTGAGGTCATCCTCGGTAATCTCTTTGCTCTTCTCGAGGTTTTTCATGTCATCGTTGCCATCGCGCCGAATGTTGCGAAGCGCGACCTTGTGCTCCTCGGTCATCTTCTTGAGCAGTTTCACCATCTCCTTGCGGCGTTCCTCGGTGAGCGCCGGCACCGGCACGCGGATGATCTTGCCGTCGTTCGATGGGTTCAGGCCCAACTCCGCCGATTGAATCGCCTTTTCGATGTCGCCCAACGAGTTGATGTCGAAAGGCTGAACGATGATGAGTTGGGGTTCGGGTACGTTCAGCGTGGCAAGCTGATTCAGCGGCGTAGAGGTTCCATAGTAGTCGACCAGCACACCGCTGATGAGATTCGTGGAAGCGCGCCCGGTTCGCACGCGGGCGATTTCGGACTTGTATGATTCCACCGTGGCCTGCATTCTTTTCCTTAACGCGGCAAGAACCTCATCCATGGACCGACTCTCCCTGTTGGAAGTCCAAAATCATCATTCTACATCTTTCGCGAAAACTTCTCGCGCGCGGAATAAGGACAGGCGCGGCTCGCGCCGCATCAGGCCTCGGCCGCCTTCACCAAAGTCCCCACCTGCTCGCCCTCCACCACGCGGCGGATGTTGCCGGGCTTGAGCAGGTTAAAGACAATAATGGGCAAATTGTTGTCCATGCACAAGCTCACGGCGGTGGTGTCCATGACGGCGAGTTGGCGGTTGAGCACCTCGATATACGTCAACTGATCGATGAATTCGGCCGTATTATCCCGATTGGGGTCTGCAGAGAAAACGCCATCCACGTTCGTGGCCTTGAGGATGCACTCGGCGCCGACCTCGATGGCCCTGAGGCTTGCGGTGGTATCCGTCGTGAAATAGGGATTCCCGGTGCCGCCCGCGAAGATGACGACCCGGCCTTTTTCCATGTGACGTATCGCGCGCCTTCTGATGTAAGGCTCGCACAATTCCGCCATGTGAATGGCGCTCTGGACGCGCGTCGCGAGGTCCACCTTTTCGAGGGCGTGCTGAAGGGCCAGAGCATTGATGACCGTGCCGAGCATTCCCATGTAGTCGGCGTTGGTGCGCTCCATACCCGCCTCGGCGGCGGCGGCACCCCGAAAAATGTTCCCGCCGCCTACGACGATGGTGACTTCGACTCCCATCTGGTGGATTTCTTTGATTTCCTGCGCTATGTCATCAACGACGTTGTGGTCGATCCCGTATTTGAGTTCTCCTCCCAGGGCTTCACCTGAAAGTTTGAGCAGAATCCTCTTGAATCGCAGGTCGCCGGGCATGGACATCCCCAGAAATTTCAAGCCAATGACAACGGGCGGTGCGAATGATGCGTCGGAAGAGCTTACCCTTCATCCGACGCGGCGAGTTCGCCGAGTTGGAAGCGAGTCCAGGAAGAAACCCGGATTTCCTCGCCCAACTCCGCGCTTCTGTCTTTGAGATACGCCTGAACCGTCTTATCGGTGTCCTTGACGAACGGCTGATCGAGCAGGCAAATCTCTTTCTTGTATTTGTTGATGCGTCCTTCGACGATTTTCTCCAAAATGTTCTCGGGCTTGCCGGAATCCTTCTGCTGGGCGAGAAGAATCTCGCGCTCGCTCTGAAGGACCACCTCCGGCACCTGATCTTCGGAGAGGAACTGTGGGCTGCTCGCTGCGATGTGCATCGCCAGGTCGCGCGCGGTTTCGCCCAATGCGGCATCGCCTGCCTTCTCGGACGTTTCGCACCTCAAATCGAGCAAAACGCCAATCCGACCGCCCGGATGAATGTAGGAAACCACCTTGCCCGAGTCGTTATCTCCCAAAACAACGCGCTCTCCGCGAGCGACGACGATGTTTTCTCCCAGCTTGGCGATTGCCTCCGTCGTCACCTCCTTGAGCGCTTCGGCGAGATCATCCCCACCATTGTCGTTCACGTGGTCTGCGACGGTTCCGAGAAGCGCCTGAAAATCCTCCGTTCGGGCCACGAAATCGGTCTCGCAATTCACCTCTACGATGACGCCCATGCGCCCGTCTTCTCCAAGAGAAGCGTATATCTGGCCTTCGCTTGCCGCGCGCCCAGCCTTCTTGGCGGCGCTGGAAAGCCCTTTTTCCCGCAAATAGCGCACTGCCTCTTCAAAATTCCCCTCATTTTCCTTGAGGGCTTCCTTGCAGTCCATGATGCCCGCACCGGTGCGGGTTCTTAATTCCTTGACCATTTGAGCGGTGACTTCCATGCCCTTCGTCTCTCCCCATGAAATCCGGCTGTCGAAAAAAAGTAATGGCTATTCTTTCGTCTTCGTTTCTGCTTCGCCTGCAGCAGCCGCAGCCATCATCTCCGCCGCTACCGTGTCGCCTGAGGCGACGACGGCTTCGACGTCTTCGGCCCCCGTCTCCTTGCGCAACGTAACACCCTCGGCGATGGCCTCCGCCACCCGCGACACGAAGAAGCGAATCGAGCGCAGGGCGTCGTCATTTCCCGGCAAAACGTGATCAACCCCGTCGGGGTCGCCATTCGTGTCCACCACGGCGATGACGGGTATACCCAGCTTTTTGGCTTCGCGAATGGCGTTGTACTCATGGCCCGTATCGATGACAAACATGGCCTGCGGCAGCTTGTCCATATGCTTGATGCCGCCGAGAAACTTCTCGAGCCGCGCCATATCTTTCTCGCGCCTGACGGCCTCTTTTTTCGCCAAAAGCTCGAAGGTACCGTCATTTTTCATTGATTCCAGATCAAGAAGGCGCGCAATCGAGTTTTTGATCGTCTGGAAATTCGTGAGCGTTCCGCCGAGCCAGCGCTGGGTGACGTAGGGCATCCCCACGTTCCGGGCCTCTTCCATCACGATTTCCTGGGCCTGTTGTTTCGTGCCCACAAACAGCACCTTGCCGCCCTTCGCCGCGATGTCACGAATCACCTCTCGGGCGTCGTTGAAAAGCTTGAGGGTTTTCTGAAGGTCGATGATGTAAATCCCGTTTCGCGCGCCGAAGATATATGGGCGCATCTTGGGGTTCCATCGGATGGTCTGGTGCCCAAAATGGGCGCCAGCTTCCAGCAACTCTCGCAAAGTAATCGGGTTCACGGGAATACTCCTTTTGCCCGCCTTTCATCGAGGGGGGCCCTGCCAGCCTCCTGGCGGATGAGGCCGAATTTTTAAGCGTTTGATTTTATTCGCGTTATTCGCCGACCGACTCCGCCGCCATGGCGTCCGCCACCGCTCGGCGCATGGAATGTCTCATAAGACTACGGACGATTCAAGTCAACGAATCAAAAGCGGTCACGTCTTGTAATCCGCGTTGAACCGCACGTATTCTGCGCTCAAATCCGTCGTCCAGAAAACGGCCTCTGCATGACCGACTCCCAGGCCCAGTTCGAGGCCGTATTCGGGCTGCTTGAGCAAAGGCGCCAGGGAATCGGCCCAACCCGGGACGGGCGCGCCGTCGCGCATGACTTCCACGTTACCGAATCTCAGGGACATTTTCTCGGGTGCCACATCCGCGCCGCTATAGCCGGCCGCCGCGAACATCCGCCCCCAGTTGGGCATCTCGCCATGAATGGCCGTTTTCACCAGCAGGCTTTCGGAAACCGACTTCGCGGCCAGATGCGCCTGCTCCTCGCTGGCGGCACCGGTGATTTTGACCTCCACCACCTTGTTCACCCCTTCCCCATCCCGAACGATGGACAAGGCCAGTTCCTTGCAAACCCGGTAAAGCCCCGCCTCGAACCGCTCCATCGCTTCCGCCGATTCGAGGACCACGCCGGTTGCGCCGGTGGCGGCGAGAATTACCGTGTCGTTCGTCGACGTATCGCCATCGATTGTGACGCAGTTGAACGTCTTGCGCACGACGGCCCGCAGAATGTTCTGGAGGTCGGCTTGTGCAACCACCGCGTCGGTGGCGACGTAGGCGAGCATGGTCGCCATGTCGGGGGCGATCATGCCGGCCCCCTTGGTGATGCCGCCGATATGGTAGGGACCCTCGGGCCCATTCACCCGCACGGCGTACTCCTTGGGCCGCGTGTCGGTCGTCATGATGCCCACCGCCGCCTCGTGGCCACCCTCCGCCGAAAGGCCAGACACCAGATTGGCGATTTGGGCCTTCATGAGATCCACCGGGAGCGGAGCGCCGATGAGTCCGGTGGAGGACATGGCGACCTGCGCTTCCGGGCAGTCGAGCGCGTCCGCCACTTCGCCGCAAAGGCTCACGGCGTCTCGATAGCCCTGCTCGCCCGTACAGGCGTTTGCGTTGCCGCTGTTGACGAGGAACGCCCGCAATGGCGATTTTCCGACCCGCTCCCTGCAAAGTGTGACTGGAGCGGCGCACATCTTGTTCCGGGTGTAGACACCCGCGGCGGCGGCCGGGGGGTCAAAGACGAGCAGCACCATATCCGGATTGCCGGAATACTTGATGCCCGCCGTCACCGAGGCGGCGCGGACTCCCTCGGCCGCGCAAACACCGCCGTCAATCGCCTGTATGAATTCCTTTTCACTCACTTTCAAGACCCCTTCTTTTTCGCTTACATCCAAAATCCCGGATGAAGGAGACCTTGCGTTTCGGGAAGCCCCAGCATCAGGTTCATGTTCTGCACCGCCGCTCCCGACGCGCCTTTTACCAAATTATCGATCGCCGCGACAATGATGAAGCGCGACGTGCGCTCATCGTGCGTCAGCCCGATGTCCACGTAGTTCGAGCCAGCCACCTGCGTCACGTTGGGAAACGCGCCCTCGGGCATCAGGCGGATGAACGGCTCATCCGCATAGGCGTCGCGCAGCGCCGCCCGGACCGACGAGGCGTCGGCGCCACCCTCCCCCCCGGCGTAGATGGTCGAGAGAATTCCCCGGGTCATGGGCGCCAGATGCGGGGTGAAGGAAACCTGTACGGAATCCCTCAACGCGGCGGACAACTCCTGCTCGATCTCGGGCGTATGGCGATGGGTCCCCACGCCATACGCCTTGAAGCCCTCATTCACCTCGCTGAACTGAATGCTCAAATCTGCTTTTCTACCCGCACCTGAAACGCCTGATTTCGCATCCACGATGATGGAATCCGGCTTGATGAGTCCCGCCCTCAAAAGCGGGGTCAGGGCCAGAATCGCACCCGTGGGGTAGCAACCCGGGTTCGCGACGAGGCGCGCCTGTTTTATCTCTTCACGATAAAGCTCAGGCACCCCGTAGACCGCATCCGCTATCCTCTCCGGCGAGGTGTGCTCCGTCTTGTACCAGGTCTCATATACGCTGAAATCCCGCAGGCGGTAATCGGCGGAAAAATCAACCACGCGGTGACCGGCATCCAGTAAGGAAGGCACTGTGTTCATCGCTACCCGGTGCGGCAGGCAGCAGAATACGAGGTCGGCTCCCTCGCAGACGGTGAGTTCGAACTTCATGAGAGCGCCTCCGTGCACGGAAGCCAAAGCCGGAAACACCTCGCCCACCTTCTTGCCGGCATAGGTCTCGGACGTGAGGGCCATCACCTCCACCCCACCGTGCGACCCGAGGAGCCGCAACAACTCAAAACCCGTGTATCCCGTGGCGCCCACCACGGCGATTTTCGGCATCTCCTTATCCTCCAGAATCCTCGCTCATTCGCATCAAAACTCGATCAGAGCGCACATTCGCTTTAATCCGTTTTTTCGCACAAAAAAAAGGGGCCGGCAAAGCCAGCCCCCGAATCGACCACCGAAGTGGTTAGCGCTTGGAGAACTGGAAGCTCTTGCGCGCGCCTTTCAAACCATACTTTTTACGCTCTTTCACACGGGAATCGCGCGTGATGAGGCCCGCTTTCTTGAGGATCGCCCGAAATGCGGGATCCACGCTCAGCAGGGCTTTGGAAATGCCGTGGCGAACGGCGCCCGCCTGGCCGGTGAGTCCCCCGCCCTTCACGGTAGCCCGCACGTCGTAGCTGCCCCACGTCTCGGTCAACTCGAAGGGCTGCTTTATCACCATGAGTGAGGTGTCGCGGAGAAAATACTCGTCCGCCGGCGTGTTGTTGACCAGAATCCTGCCGTCGCCCGGCTCTATCCAGACGCGCGCGACGGCCGTTTTGCGTTTTCCCGTGGCGTAGTGCTTCGGTATCGTGGCCATGTTGTTCTCAAAAACCTCTCGGAGTTCAGTCCAATACTATCGCTTCTGGCTGTTGCGCCTCATGCGGATGCTTGTCGCCCGCGTACACTTTGAGTTTCTGCAGCAAGGAGCGCCCCAGCTTGTTTTTGGGCAACATGCCCCGCACGGCGTGTTCTATCACACGCTCGGGATGCGTTTCCAGCATGCGCCCCGCGCTCACCTCCTTGAGATGCCCCGGGTAGCCGGAGTGGCGGTAGTACTTTTTATCCGAAAGTTTACGGCCCGTGAGCACGATACGCTCTGCATTGATGACCACGACGTACTCGCCATTGTCGACGTGCGGCGTCCAGTCGGGCTTGTGTTTCCCGCGCAACAGCGTCGCCACGCGCGTGCAAAGACGCCCCAGGGTCTGATCCTTCGCATCCACAAGCACCCAACCGCGCTGGGCGTTTGCCTGCTCTTTCGTGAGGCTTGCTGTCTTCTGATACATTCTCATCGATTCTCTTCTCTTCTTCAACTCACAAATAATCTTCTCTGGAGAAGACGAAGGTGTATATAAACCCCAGATGGCCTGGCGATGTCAACCGTCTCTGGAGGAATTTTCCGAGAAGGCGCCACTTCACATATTTTATTGTTATTTAACAGACTAAACGCCTCCGGCGCTTGGAAGCGAAGCTCTCGCCCGAGGAAAAGCGCATCAGAGTTTGAACAAACGCTCGTTTCGCTCGAAATCCGCGAAGGCGTTGCGCGTATCCACGATGCAGCTCGCATGGGCGTGGATGCACTCCCTATCCAGTGATTTGTGGTTCGCGAGCACGACCACGCAATCGTATTCACGCAGCGTATCGGCGCTGATGGGCCGCGAATGCGCCTTTATCGGGGGAGCGTCGATTTCCGGCACATAAGGATCCGAGTAGGAAACGACCGCTCCGAGGCGCTCCAGACCGATCCAGACATCGAGGGCGGGGCTCTCTCTGATGTCGGATACGTCCGCCTTGTACGCCACCCCCACGAGCAGGATCCTCGCTCTCTCGATTGCTTTGCCCATCTTGCGCAGAGCCTTGGATGTGAGTTCCACGACGAACCGCGGCATCGAATTATTCACCTCATCGGCCAGTTCGATGAACCTCGCCTCGAATCCCGCCTGCCGAACCTTCCAGGACAAATAAACCGGGTCCACGGGAATGCAAGGCCCGCCGAGGCCCGGGCCGGGGTAGAAGGGCATAAAACCGAAAGGCTTCGTTTTCGCCGCTTCGATCACCTCCCATACATCCACCTCGAGGAGGTGGCACATCTTCGCCACCTCGTTCATGAGGGCGATGTTGACGCTGCGAAACGTATTTTCGAGCAGTTTCACCATCTCCGCGACCCGGGGCGAGGCGACCTGCACGATTTGCACGACGGCGCCCTCATACAAGGCGCAGGCATAATCGGTGCATTTCGGCGTTACGCCGCCCACCACTTTCGGTATGTTTCTCACGGCATATCGCTCGTTGCCGGGATCCACGCGCTCGGGCGAGAAAACGAGATGGAACTCCTCTCCCGCCCGCCAGCCGCCTTCAGACAAAACGGGCAGAACGATTTCTTCGGTCGCCCCCGGATAGGTGGTGCTCTCAAGCACGTAGAGCTGCCCCCTTCGTCGATGTCGCCTGATGCTCTCGACGGCCGATTGCACGAAAGACAAATCCGGATCTCCCGTCTTGCCGAGCGGCGTGGGAACACAAACGCTGACGGTATCCACTTCCGCAAGCACCCGCTGATCGCAGGTGAACTCGAGCCGATCCGTCTCAAGCTCCTCAGCCAGGCTTTGAGAGGAAACATCCAGGATGGGGCTCTTCGCCTCTCGCAGATCGCGAACACGGCTGCAGTTTGTGTCCAGCCCCACAACCCGGTAGCCTGCGCGCACGAATGCCAGCGCGAGCGGGAGACCGACGTACCCCAAACCCATCACGCATGCGCGAATCCGTTTTTGTTTGATTTTCTCGAGGAGCTGCACGGGACCCTCCAGAAGGAAGATATGAGGGTCCTCTGAGAACGATTATAGTATAAAATAACAACAAATATTATCGCACACCATTTGCTGAAAACGATGATTGTTACTGTGTTCACACGAGGGGAGAATCGAGCATGAAATGGTTGACGGGACTGGTCGCGTGCATGTTCCTTTGGGCGGGCGCGGCCCATGCGGCGCAGATATGGACCATGCCGACGGCGTATGGAGACGCCAACTACCACACGCAAAACGCCAGACTCTTCGCCAAGGCGGTGGGCGTTTGCACCGGCGGGAAACTCGAGATCGTGGTGCATGGAGGCGGTTCCCTCATCAAGGGCGGTGAGATCAAGCGCGCCGTACAGAGCGGGGAAGCTCCCATCGGCGAGCGGTTGCTGAGCGCGCACCAGAACGAAAACGCCGTCTTCGGGTACGACTCCGTGCCGCTTCTGGCCACGTCTTTCGAGGCGTCCGAGAAGCTCTGGCGTGCGGCAAAGGGCCGGTTGACGAAGATTCTCGAAGCGCAGAACCTCGTGCTGCTCTACTCCGTCCCCTGGCCGCCGCAGGGGATGTATTTCAAGCGCGCGATAGGCGGCGTCGCCGACATGCGGGGGATCAAGTTCCGCGCCTACAATCCCGCTACGGCGCGATTCGCCCAACTCACCGGAATGCCCTCGGTGCACGTCGAGTTGGCGGAACTCGACCGGGCGCTTGAGAGCGGTAAGGTGGAGGCCTTCATCACCTCGAGCGCGACCGGTTATTACCACAAGCTCTGGAAACGCATGAGCCATTTCTACGATTTACGCGCCTGGCTGCCGCGCAACTACATATTCGCTAACAAGCGCGCCTTCGAAGCGCTCGACGCACACGCCCAAAACTGCCTTCGCTCCTCGGCGCTGCTGGCAGAAGCGACGGGAACGACACGGGCGCGCGAGTTGACCGGCTTTTATCTCGAACAACTCGCCGCAAGCGGCATGAGCGTGCAGGCGCCGGGTGAGCGGCTTGCCGCTGGTCTCGCCAAAATCGGCGAAATCATGTCCGCCGAGTGGGCCAATGCCGCAGGCGCCGAGGGCGCCGCTATCATCAAAGCCTTTAGGGAGAAGTAACTGCTACAAACAATGTCTTTTAGGGCTTTTGCAGGGATTACGTGATGCAGCTCAACATCAAAGACGCCGACACACATGCGCTGGCGAAAAGGCTCGCGAGCCTGACCGGCGAATCCATGGCCAAGGCTGTCAAGCGCGCCATACAGGAGAAGCTGGCCCGGGTGGAGAAGATGCAGGGCGGGCCCCCGCTTGCCGATGAACTGGACCGCATCGCCCTGTATTGCGCCAGGCTGCCGAGACGAGACGAGCGAAGCGGCGATGAGATCATCGGGTATGACGAAAGCGGTCTTCCTGCTTAATCGTCAACGGATATCGGCGCATTCAAGGGCAATGGAAACTCGCGAGCGTTTTTGAGGGCTATCACACCTGAGGCGCGGGGCGCGTCAAATGTTCATCGCGCGGACGAGGGGCGCGTCTTCGTGCAGGTCGATGACGTTCAAGGCCGCAAAATCCTGTTCCAGCCGAAAAAAGCTCTCGAGCGGAGCGCCCAGCGCATCGCACAGGATCACCCGGTTCACCGCCGCATGGGCGCAGACGATGACGTTCTTCTCTTTTTCCCGGGCGCAGATTTCGCGAAAAGCGGGCAAGACGCGCGCGGCGAGTTCCGCCACGGATTCCCCGCCGCCCGGCGGCCTGGAATGGACGAAATTCCTGTAATGTTCGTCCAAACGCTCTGGTTCCTTATCGCTGAGGCTTGCGTGCGTCTCCCCTTCCCAATCACCCAGATGAAGCTCGGCGATACCGGGAACGATTACGGGTTTGAGGCCCAACCCCATCGCGCCGGATAGAATCTCCGCCGTCCTCACGGAGCGGCTGAGCGAGCTCGCGTAAAGAGCGGTTTCACTCTCCATCAGCCAGCCCTTGACGCGCGCCGCCGCTTCCCGAACCTGCGCCTCGCCCTCGGCCAAGAGAGGCGCATCGGTGCTGCCGTAGAAATACCCCTCTTTCGAACCCTCCGCCGCGCCGTGCCGGAGCAGAAGAACGCGCGTGGTGGTTTCGGCCTTGCCGGGCATGGAAACCGTGGAATCGGCCCGCCTTTGGTTCACGTTTTTTCTCCAACATGAAAAACAGGCCGGATGCTTCACACCCCGCTCGAAACCTATTTCAGCGCTATTTCGTGGCCAGTGAGATGTCGCGAACGCCCGCCTGGGAGATGAGCCCCATCACCTTGATCACATAGCCGTAATCGAGACGCTTATCCGCCTTGATCGTGAGAGAGGGCTTGAACTTTCCGCTTTCGACGCCCGCTTTCAACTTGCTTTCCAAATCATCGAGCAGCACCGTCTTTCCGTTCAGGGTGATTCGCTTCTCCGCGCCGACTTCGATGAGAAAGGGTTTTTTCTCCAGGATCTCGGCGCTCGATTTCGCTTCGGGCAGTTCGATGTCGAGCCTGCGGGTGAAATCCACGAAAGAGGTCGAAACCATGAAAAAGATGAGGAGCAAAAAAACGACGTCTATGAGCGATGTGAGCTGGAGGCTGTAATCCTCTTCCGAATCGCCCTGAAAGCGCATTCACGTATCCTCGCGCTGCGGGCTCAAACTCTCCAAGCTATGCGCCTCGTCGTGGAGCGCATCATCGGTGTTCTCGCCGGGTTCACCGGATTGCGCCGCCAGACTCTGCAACAGAGCCAGAGCCACCGATTCCATCTCGAACAGGAGGCGGCCGCTGCGCGAGCGGAAAAAATGATACGCCGCGAGGGCGGGAATGCCTATCAAAAGGCCCGCCGCCGTCGTCAAAAGCGCTTCGGATATCCCTTCCGCCACCAGATTCGGGTTCCCCGTCCCGGCGCGGCTGATGACGTCGAACGCGCGAATCATCCCGACGACTGTGCCGAACAGGCCCAGCATGGGTGCGAGGTTCGCGATGACGCCCAAACCACGGAGGTTGCGCGACAAGATTGTCGATTCGTGCTGGCCCGCGCCGACCATGGCGCGCTCCATCTCGCCAAGCCCCAGCTGCCGCCTCGCCAGACCCGCCTGCAGAACGCGCGCGAGCGGTGAGTCGAACCGCTCGCAAGCAACGAAGGCCGCCTCGAAATCACCACCCCGCCAGTATCTCTCCGAAGCGTTCACCAGGGCATCGGGCAGGACTTTCTTTCGCCTGAGAGAAATGAGCCGCTCAAGCGTCACCATGAGCGCGACGACCGAGCACAGCCCCAGGGGGATCATCGTATAGCCCCCCTTTTTCAGAAGATCCCAGACTTTTGTCGTAAAACCCCATTCGGCGAAGCTCGCGGCCGCGAACGCCTGCGCCGTGGCGAGCAACACGAAAACGCCCGCCAGACTCGCTGCGAAGGCCCACTTCTCGCTCCTTGAATTTTTCGGCTCACGAAACACCGGGGAACGCTCCTATGGCCCGCGCCGGGTCGGTTTCCATTGTGATGTGCGCATCGAATACATCCGCGCAA
>VXPH01000225.1 GCA_009839615.1 Nitrospinota bacterium | reverse complement strand
GCCTCACGGCGAGCGGATCGCCAAAATGGTTCGGACCGGAGAGTTCTGGAACCCGACCCACATGCCGCACTAGGCCGACCGTGCCCGTCACCGTTCACGGCGAAAGGCCGAGGGCGTGGGAAAGCCAAGTGAAATCCTACGTCAGAAATCGCTACGCTCACCTGGCCGAGGCGGATGCGTTCCCCGAAGGCGGGGCGTGCAGGGCGCGGGAGGCGGGCTATCCCGCTCGATTCATCGACGGGCTTCCCGAGCGTGTTTCGGCCTCTTATTGCGGTTGCGGGTATCTGCTCGAAGGAGTCGATCTCAAGGGCGTGCGCACGGCCGTCGAGTTGGGGTGCGGCGCGGGACTGGACGCGCGCCTCGTGAGCGGGAGGCTGGATGCGGGCGCCAGGTTGTTCGCCCTGGATTTCGCGCCCCAGATGCTGCATCGAACGCGCGAGGCGTTTGGGGGAGTCCGTAGTAGCGCGCGCCCCCATCTCCTGGCCGGAGACATGGAGAACGTCCCCCTTGCGGATGGCATCGCCGATGTCGTTTTGGCCAACGCGTCGCTCAACCTCACGGTGGATAAGCCAAAAGCGCTTATTGAAGCGCGCCGCATATTGAAGCCGGGCGGCCGTCTCATCGCCCGCGAGCTGATACGCGAGGGCGACTTGCCCGTCGAGATCGCCCAGGACCCCCAGGCCTGGAACGCCTCGCTCGGTGGCGTTTGCGAGGAGGCCGAATGGGAGTCCCTGCTGGCGGATGCCGGGTTCGATGAAGTGGAAATTTCCGGCCACACCCCGTTTCGCCCCGTGGTTTCGGTTCGCATTCATGCCAGAAAGATCGATTTGGGAGAAGCAAATTGAACGAATCCTCCGCCGACGCCCTTACGCAGGAGGCCCTCTCGCACTGGTACGTCCGCCTTCTGGCGAACGGCGTCTCCTATATGGACGCTTCGGAAGTGATCCCCAAGGTGCGCTCCTGGCGCGAGTGGTGCCGCCTTTGGATGGATCGCGCGGCAGTCCGTGAACGCGAGGCCCGCGAGATGGAGGAGGCGGGCAGAATGTTGAGCGCCGCCGAGGCCTATGTGCGCGCCTCCCTCGCCTATCATTTCGCCCAGTTCGTTTATCATGAAGACATCGAACTCAAGGCGGAGGCGCAAAGGAGAAAAGTGGCGGCCTACCAGCGCGGCGCACCGCATCTGGATCCGCCTGCCGAGCGGGTGGAAATCCCCTGGCCGGGCGGGAGAACCCTGCCGGGCGTCCTGCGCATCCCCGAGGGAGCGAAAGGCGAGGACGGCGCACCGTGCGTCGTCCTGGTCGCGGGTCTCGATTCCACGAAAGAGGAGTTCTACACGCTCGAAGGAGTTTTCCACGCGCGCGGTATCGCGACTTTCGCCTTCGACGGCCCCGCCCAGGGGGAAAACGCAGATTTGCAGTTACAGCCCGATTTCGAGCGTGTGGTCTCGGTCGTCATGGATCATCTGGCGGGAGATGCGCGGCTGGACTCATCCCGCATCGGTGCCCTGGGGGTGAGCCTGGGCGGCTACTACGCGCCCCGCAGTCTCGCCTTCGAGCCTCGCTTGAAAGCAGGGGTCGGCGTATGCGGGCCATACGACATGGGGGAGATATGGGAGGGCTTGCCCGCGCTGACCCGCCAGGGGGTTTGCGCCTCCTTCCAGACGGAAAACGAAGAACAGGGCGCGCTCAAATCGCAGGAAATTTCCCTGCGCGGGTGTCTGAGCGGCCTGGATCGGCCCTTGCTGATCATACACGGCGCGCGCGACAGGCTTTGCCCCGTTGAACAGGCCCACAAGATAGCGGCGGAGGCGGGCGATTCGTGCGAACTCGTCGTCTACGAAGAAGGCGTCCACGTGTGCAACAACATTCCTTTCCTGTGGCGTCCCCTCGCGGCGGATTGGCTAGCGGATAAACTGGATGTGGATACCTGAGGAAGTTGAACGCGGCGCCTGCCGCCTCTTGACTCTTGATGCCAGTCGGGTAAACTTTTTCGGCTGTATGCGGGAATAGCTCAGTGGTAGAGCACAACGTTGCCAACGTTGGGGTCGCGGGTTCAAATCCCGTTTCCCGCTCCAATATCCATCACCTGGCGGGGAGCGTGAATGCGTTCCCCGCTATTTCATGGGTGAATAATCCACCGGATACCAGATTTCGGAAGTCTCGCTCCGAAGATAGGACTTGTAGCCGCTCTCCCAGTTCGGGAGATTTTCCACCCCCCTTTGCACTTCGGCCCAGTGATTCAGGTCCCGGTAGGGCCAGATGTGCAAAAACTCGTTCAGGATGCCGGACTCGAACTCTCCCGCCGGGTTGGCGAACGCCGCCGCAAGCGGGGAGAGACGCTCCCTTTCGGGCAGGTTCTTCTCCCACGCCGCGCTGATGGCGCGCATCTTGCCCGTGACTATAACGTCGCTCCTGATCTCGTATACACTCCCCATCTCTCCCGTTTTTGGCTTGGGGCAAAAAGGCGCCGCCCGCATGATGCGCGTTTGCTGGTAGAGGATTTTGTCCACCTTTAAGGGCGGCCACCAGGGTTGGGCGAGGGCTTCGGCACGCGCCGCCTCCCGGTGGGCGGAATTCTCGTATTCCCAGATGTGGAGAATCCGGTTCAGCCCACCGATGGCGGAGATGAAAAACCCGATGCACGGAGATATGGCGGTTCTTTTTTCGATGATCCTGCCGAAATCCTCCACGCCTTCCGAGGCGAAACCTGAGGGGAACGTGTAAGCGCGAACTTCATAAATCATGGATATGGACTCCGATAGATGGATTTCTCAGATTGGATTGCTCATATAATGTGCCTTACGACCCGTCTATAATACAATGATTGAACAACATCTTTTCTTCGGTCATGACTTATTCTTACGTAAACGGAGGCGGAACATGGACAGGGCGGTATGGGCGATCATCTACGATCTGCCCGAGGAGGGCCTGGAAGAATACATGGATTGGTTCCACGGCGTGCACATTCCCGAAAAACTATCGCGTCCGGGATACGTCTGGGCAGCGCACTATGAGGTGAAACACCCGGGTGAGCGCTTCGAGGAAATAGCGGCGCGCCTGAACCGCACCGACGATCCGGAGCTTGCCTCGGGCGCCGGGTTCATCGCGCTCTTCGGCGGGGAGACCACCCGCGTTTTCTACGACCCCAATCCTGCGCAGCTGAAAGAGCGCCAGAATGAAGAGACTCAGCATATGGTGGGGATGCGTATCAAGCCCAAGGGACTCATCCTTTGCGAGGAGTGGCGGGTGGAAGGCCCGGATGCAGACAAGCGGGAAGCCCCCGACGTCATGGCGCCCGCCATCCAGATGGGCCGCTACGATGCGCAGGGCAATGATGAGGACCTACAGGCCTGGTACGCCCAGGAGCGCATGGCGCGGGTCGCGGACACGCCCGGCTGCATCGGCGCCAGGAAATATCTGGTGGCCACGGCTTCGCCCAAGCACTCCGTTATGTATGAGTACACATCCCTGGAAGCGCGGGAGGAGAACTATATCGCGCTCGAGGAGACCGAGGGGACGAAGCGCGTGCACGGGTATCTCGTGCATCCGCCCGGCTCGCCGCTGGCGGCAAGCCGCATCTGGCCACCGCAGGATGGGTAGGGGTTGAAGCGTCCACATCGGAGGAGATTGCGCGCATGATGGGAAAACAGTCTGGGTTTGGGTGCTCGTTTTTATCCTGCTGGCGCCGGCTTTTGCGGAAATAGCCCGCGCCGCCGCTCCGAAAAAAAGATAGCGGCCAGATACGAAAAGTCTTATCATAAGGCAATTCGGACGCTTCGTTTCCAGGACTCACAGGGACGATTTCCCATCAATCGAGGGTGATGGGAAACAATTCTTGCTTTTGTCAACACGCACGCCAGTAAAGTTCTGTTTTACTCCGATTTCAGAATTCAGGCACAGACGAGCCAGGCATGAACAGGCATCTATCGTTCTTGCGCCGCCCGTTCTCCTTTGCATCGCCGCAGAAGAGCGGGCCACGAGCGAATGCGCCCGCGTCTTCGCGAGGAAGCCGGCCTGGAAAGATATGAGGAATACTTCGACTTCAATTGCGACACGCAGCGAGGATTTATGGTTCAGATGAGGGGGAAATGACGTGAGATATGTTCCAATGCTGCTCTTAATGATGCTGGCGCTTACCGCCTGCTATGGCGGAGGTGGCGGCCCGCCGGCTGAAGACCGTATTCAGTTCGAGAGGAATACCGAGTTCGACGGCGAAAGCTTACGGGTTTTCTTGACGCTGGAAGACGGAACCTTGGCCTCCGTCAACACGACCGACCATGTCTACGACGTGCAGCCCGGGGAAACGCCCGTGCCAGGCCACCAGGCGCGGGCCTGGACGTTCCTCAAAATCACGGATGACGCCACATCGGTAGCCCACGCCCTGGTGAGCTGGGACCCCGACGATCCGGCGGACTACCTCGTGGCCGGCTGGTGGGCGCAGTTCCCCGGCCAGAAACCGTCGGAGCTTTCGTTCAGGGGTTCGGAGCAGTACTCGATTATGGATGGTCCGAACCTCGATCATCGAGTTGAACCGCAACTGCCGCTCGAGGGGACAGCCACATACGCGGGACCGGCCGGGGGGCTCTACACATACGAGGCCGGGAGCGACTGGGGAGAGAACGAAGGCGAATACGTGGCTGAAGAGTATCAGGGAACGATCACTCTCACCGCGGATTTCGCGGACGGCACCCTGAAAGGCTGCATCGGATGCGTAGGCGACCTCGTTACGCAGCGCGCGCATTTCGGCGTATTCCTCGGTGAGGAATTGCGCGACGTACAGGGCATCGCCAGGGACTACGAGCTACACCTCGCCACAGCGATTATCAGGGAAAACGGGACGTTCGAGCGCACAAGGGTGATTTTGAAACACCCGGAGCGGAGCGTCACTCTGGCGGAGGGTGACTGGGGTGGAACCCTGTCCAGGCGTCAGGATACGGACGGGAACCCCCGGCTGGTGGCGGGCTTCAGCAACGTCTATTTCGAGGAGAGCGACGGCAGCGAGGGTCAGTTTGTCGGGACGTTCCTGGGTCTGAGCGAACGGTTCAGGGAGAACGGAATTTCTCGATCCCCTCCCCGCAATGGCAACTGATCGATTGAGAACAGGTGTTTTTCAACAAGCAGGGTAGGGATGGAAAAGATAAACGGGGACAGCCCCCGTTTGTTGCAGGCGGCCGGCCGTATTTCACCGCCGCAGGATGACATTTCCCAGCCGAAGGAACGCCACGTTGCTGACGGGAAAATGAATGTTCACCGTCATTCCGGCGTCATTGTTGTTTCTGTTGTAGATCGGACATATATGTCCGACATATATGCACCCCTCCCTGTTCGTGACATGCGGGTCGCATGTATGGGGTTGTTGAAAAAGCCCCGGGAAGCAATTTTGAGTTGCTCGCACGCTTTTGATTTCACTCCCCCCTTGAGGGGGAGGAAATTTTCTTCGTCTTGAAGTTCATGGAAATGGCGCCGCGCTTACTCAACCCCGCCATGCGACTTTTCTACCCGCTTTCCGCTATAATCGCAGAAATCCACATTTCGAGGACTACGCGCATGATGAAAAAAACGCTCAGCATCTGGGTGCTCGTTTTCATCATCTCGGCGGTGGCTTTTGCGGAAATGGCCTGGGCCGCCTCCCCAAAAATGGGCAAGGGCAGATTCGCAGGGATGGTCCTCATCCCGGCGGGGCCCTTCACGATGGGACGCAATGACGGCCCCGATGAGGAAAAACCCGCGCACCGCGTGTTTCTTCCCGCCTTTTACATCGACCAGAACCTGGTGACTTGGGCGGATTACCTGCCCTTCATCCAGGCGAAAGGCCCGGCGGGCCCTCAGGGGGAGATGTATTTGGATACGGATGATCCCGACTCCAAGATCATTCCTAAAGGCGACACCTGGGTCGTCGAGAAGGGTTTCGATAAATTCCCGGCGAGCGAGATGGCCTGGGGCGGAGCGCTGGCCTACTGCCGCTGGAAGAGAAAAAAACTGCCGACCGAGGCGCAATGGGAAAAGGCGGCGCGCGGAGCGGATGGCCGCCTCTATCCCTGGGGAAACCAGAAGCCGTCAGGAGAATACCTGCTCCTGGGAGATTTCAGGGGCCAGACGGCGGTCGTGGGCAGCTACCCCAGGGGCGCCAGTCCATACGGGGTGAACGACATGGCGGGGCAGGTGTGGGAGTGGACGGCCTCGCTGGCGATGAACTATCCCTACAAGCCCAAAGACGGGCGCGAGAGCCTGAGCGCGGTGGATGCGCGCGTGGTGCGGGGCGGCAATTCGGCGAGCGCGCCAGACGGCATGACGACGACGAGCCGCGAAGTCGTGATGCCCGGCAGGCAGGCGACGGGCCACGGCTACCTCGGCTTCAGATGCGTCACGGAGCCGCCGCATTCGACATGATGGGCATCACTCAAAACCGTAAACCCGCCCGTATCTGATTCGAGAATATATCGTCCGGATAACGCTGCTCGCGCATCTTCCTGAAGAGCTTCATCTTTCGGCGCCTTCAGCTTCGATCTACAGCCAGTCTTGAATTTTCCACCCCTGTTTTCCGTCTGATCAATATTGCTTGACTCTCCATTTCAATGATGAGAGAAATATGCGCATTGGCTTCGAGGACTCAAATGCTCGATCAAAAAAGCACCGATTCATTCCTGCGTGTGTAGCGAGAGGGCCCTTCATGAAATCCATATCCATGCTGCTCGTAATGATGTTGGCGCTTACCGCCTGTTATGGCGGCGGTGGCAGCGGCCCGCCTGACGGGGTTCCGATAAACCTATACCGGAATACCGAGTTCGACGGCGAAAACCTGCGGCTTTTCGTGAATCTCGAAGACGGAACCGAGACCTCCGTCAACACGACCGACCACGTCTACGATGTGCAACCCGGGTTGACGCCCGTCCCCGGCCATCAGGCAAGGGCCTGGACGTTCCTGAAGATTACGGACGACGGCACGTCGGTCGCCCACGCCCTGGTGAGCTGGGACCCGGACGACCCGGCGGACTACCTGATGGCCGGCTGGTGGGCGGAGTTCCCCGGCCAGAAACCGCTGCTTTCGTTCGAGGATCCGGAGCTGGAGTTGTTCGCGATTATCGACGGGCCTGCGCTCGACCATGGCGTCGTACCGCAATTGCCGGTCGACGGGACAGCCTCTTATGCGGGCCCTGCCGGGGGTCTCTACGCATACGAGTTCGGCAGCGGCTGGGGAGAGAATGAGGGCGGCTTCGTGATCGAGGAGTACCAGGGAACGGTCACCCTGGCAGTTGACTTCACGGACGGCACGCTGAAAGGCTGCATCGGGTGCGTGGGCGACCTGGTTACGCAGCGCGGGCATTTCGGCGCTTTCTTGGGCCAGGAAGTAAGCGACTTGCAGGGCATCGCCAAGGACTACGAACTCCATCTCGCCACTGCGATTATGAGGGAAGACGGCAGGTTCGATCGCGACAGGGTGACGCTGAAACACCCGGAGCGGAACATCACGCTGTGGGAGGGATACTGGGGCGGTTCCCTTTCCAGCCGCCAGGATACGGACGGGAACCCCCGGCTGGTGGCGGGTTTCAGCAACGTTTCTTTCGAGGAGAGCGACGGCAGCGCGGGCGCGTTGTGGGGGTCGTTCGTGGCGCTGAGCGAGCGCTTCAAGGAAAACGGGGTGTCGCGATTTCCTCCTGAAAATGGCAACTGATTAATAGTGAAACGAGCTTTTCACCATAGCGTGCGGGTGAGGGCGCTCAAGGAGCATCTCTGGCGGCCCCCCGCGTCGAAATTATCCGGCGACAACCAGCGATCGTGCGCCTCGCGGACGGCGGGCCATTCCTCCTGCGTGAGGGAGAACCAGGCGGTGTCGCGGCTGCGTCCCTTGACGATCATGTGGTTCAGGAATATCCCTTCGTAGCGAAAACCCAGGCGCAGGGCCGCGCTGCGCGATGCTGAGTTGAGCGCATCGCATTTCCACTCCAGGCGGCGGTAGCCCAGGGTTTCCAGGGCGTGGTTCATCTTGAGCGAGAGCACCTCGGTGGCCCGCACGTCGCGCTGCCAGGCGCGGCCGAACCAGATGTGGCCGATTTCGGCGACCCCGACGGCGGGCCTGATCTCCATGAAGCTGCCCATCCCGCCGAGGCGGCCCGTCTTATTGTCGCGGTAGACGACGAATACGGGGTCCCTGGAGGCTTGCCGCTCGACCAGTAGCTCATGCACCTGAGTCTCATTGGAGAAGGGCCCCACGTTCATGTAATCGAATATCCGCTCGGGTTCTTCGCCTTCCGTCGCCGCCTGGAAAATGTCGGTCGTGTCGCGCTCCGCATCGACAGGCTCCACAGAAGTTCTGGGACCCGAGAAGCTTGCGCCACCGAAACTCTCCCAGCGGCGCGGCGCAACTTTTTCGTTGCCGATGGAGCGTCTGTTCGCCGCGCTCGCCAGTTCCTGTTCCGTCGCCATGAAAAGCCCTTCTAATTCCGTAAAATCCGAAAAATATCGATAAATTCACGGGGTTTTTCGATAAATTACATCAACCGGGAGAATGTAAAGTAACACATCAATTATCCTTTGTAACCAATTGTCTAAAAACCTTTATTGAGCGCGAGTCCGAAGAAGATGGCGAACAGGGCGAGTACTGCGTTCCCGAGGTTTACATGCTCGAGCGTCTTGAGCAGTTTCATGCGCTCCTCCGTCGTATCGCCGATGGGACGCCCGTTTCCGGCAGGTCCCATCCCCCGTGTGAGGCGCAAGCCCACCGCGAAGAACTGGAAGCTGATCCCCATCATCATCAAGAAAACCGTAAGCAATTTAAGCCCCAGCGGCACGAAGAGTTTCCCGAAGGCGGGGCCCATCGCCATCTTGAGGCCTGTCAGATACCACGCGCCCGTCATGATGAGTACGCCCATGCAGACGAGCACGAAAGGGTGGTAAAACCGCAGGATAGAGACGATCTCGCCCGCGTATTCCTCGGGCTCAAGCCTGCGCCTCAAGTGCCCCATGAGGAGCCAGAAAAATACGAGTGCGCCCTCATACAGGCAGGCTGCCAGGATATGAACGTAGAGAAGCCAGAAATAGGTTGTCGACATTCGCGTCTTCTAGGAGAAAATTTCGTGTGAAAAACACCCCCGGGACTCGCGCCCCGGGGGTGCGTGCCGTATCAGCTGGCCGCGCCTTCCTTGGGGAAGAACTTGTCGTACAACTCGGGCCGTTGCCACTGCGTCAGGACACCGGCCTTGGCCGCGTTTTGCCCCGATGAAGTCACCTCATCGTTTTGCTCGCGAAGCTCGCGGATCCGCTCCAGATCCACGTCGACCATGAACATGCCGGCCTTCGTGCTCTCGAATATGACCTCTTCGGGTGTTGCCACCATCGCCAGACCGCGCTGGCTCTTGTCGAAAAGGTTCTGCGTGGTGATGACGACCGCCAGATTCTCGATAGCCCGTGACCAGATGAGGTTCCGCCAAGTGCCCCAAAGCTTTTTCTTGTCCACGCCGGCGGGCAGGAAAATGATTTCCGCCCCCCGCAACGAGAGCGCGCGCGTCACTTCGGGCATATAGACCTCGCTGCACATCGCCATGCCGACCTGACCATACTGGGTCTCGAAGACGGGGTATTCGTTTCCAGCGACATACTGAAACTCCCAGGTGCCGCCGCCGGTGTATATCCACGGGCCGGGGGGATGCGTCCTGCGGTAGCGCCCCGATGGGCCGCCTGTGGGCCGGGCGAGGTTCAGCAGGTTGTGGGCGGTTTTCTTCTCATCGTCCAGCGGCTCGAGGGTTCCGTATTGCACATAAATGCCGCAGCTCTTGGCCACTTCTTCCATCGCCTCGGTGGGGTCGAAGGTCGCGGGCATGCGCCAGGGGCCGGGATACGATTCCGGAAAGGCTACGAAATCGGCCCCCTGCGCGGCGGCGTCTTCGACGTAGCGAACCGCGTCTGCCACGTTTTTTTCATCATCGGGCGGGGGATAGCCCATCGGCTGCACGAGTGCGAGCCTGAAATTATCGGCGCTCATCTCAGTTCCTCCTCAAATAAATGAACAACCGCCGTTACCGGTCTTCGAAGAGAGTTCCGCCCGCCGCCCAGGAGTCCGTGCCGACGTCTTGAAATATGACTGTGATGACGTCTTTCGGGGCGCCCGAATGCTTGTGGACCGTCTCTGTAATCTCATCCGCCATCGCCCTTTTCTGCTCTTTCGATCTTCCTGACAGCAGGCTCACCTGAACAACTGGCATCGGAATATCTCCTTCTGAATGAAGAGTGAATATATCTGGCATGAACCCCTAGATTTTGGGGCCGGCCGCAGCGACGTCCGGCGTCACCCGTTCCGCGAACTGCTCAAAATTTTCCTGGAACTCTACTGCGAGCTCGCGGATTTTCCCGTCATATTTTTTCTTGCTCCGCCAAAGATTTCTGGGGATCATGTATTTCTTCGGCACCCCGGGGCAGCTCGTCGGAACATGCAAATCGAATATCGGCACGTCCTGTGTGGGAGCTTTGGCCAGTTCGCCCGTCATGGCGGCCGTCAAAAGCGCGCGCGTATGATGCAGCGGCATCCTGTCGACCTCGCCCGCGGCTCCGCCGATCCATCCCGTGTTGACGAGCCAGACCTGCGCGTTGTGTTTTTTGAGCTTGTCCATGAGCATCTCGCCGTATTCGGCGGGATGCAGGGCCAGGAAGGGGGCCCCGAAACAACTGCTGAACGTGGCCATCGGTTCGTCGACGCCCGCCTCGGTGCCCGCCACTTTCGCCGTATAGCCGGACAGGAAATGGTAGGCGGCCTGCTCGGGCGTGAGTTTGCTGATGGGGGGCAGGACGCCGAACGCGTCGCATGTGAGAAAGAAGATATTCTTCGGGTGCCCGCCCATGCCCGAGAGCACACAGTTGTCGATGAAGTGGTTGGGATAGGTGGCGCGCGTGTTTTCGGTTATCGACATGTCGTCGTAATCGATCTCCCGAGTCAGCGGATCGACGATGACGTTCTCCAGAACGGACCCGAAGCGAATGGCGTCCCAAATCTGGGGCTCATCTTCCCTCGTGAGATTGATGGTTTTTGCGTAGCACCCGCCTTCGAAATTGAAGATGCCGGAATCAGACCAGCCGTGCTCGTCATCGCCGATGAGCTTGCGGTTCGGATCTGCGGACAGGGTAGTCTTTCCCGTGCCGGAGAGACCGAAGAAAAGAGCCGTGTCCCCGCCGTGGCCCATGTTCGCAGAGCAGTGCATCGGAAAGACGCCCTTTTGGGGGAGCAGATAATTCATAATGAAAAAGGCTGATTTTTTCATCTCGCCGGCGTATTCCGAACCGCCGATGAGCGCCATGTTCTTCTCGAAATTCACCAGCGTGAAGTTCTCTTGCCGGAGTCCTTCCGCCGGACCCGCTCCCAGGAACCTGCCCATGTCGATGACCGTAAAGGGGTTTTTATGATTGCCGAGTTCACCGGGTTCGGGACGGACGAGCAAAGTTTGGCAGAACATCGAATGCCACGCGAGTTCCGAGATGACGCGCACGGGCAACTTGTATCTCGGGTCGTTGCCCACGAAACCGTCGAAGATGAAAAGGTCTCGTTTTTGGGCGTAGCTGGCGATTTTCTGAAAAATGTTGTCCCAGTTTTCGGTCGATATTTTCTGGTTGATGGGCCCCCACCATATCTTTTTGTTGGATGGGTTCTGATCGACAGTGAACTTGTCTTTGGGCGAGCGGCCCGAGAATTTGCCCGTGTGAACCACGAGCGCCCCGTTGGGAGCGAGGTAACCTTCGCCTCGCGCGACCGCCATTTCATTGAGGGTGGGGATGGGAAGATTCCGGTACACCTTGCCTACGTTCTTGAGGCCTAATTTATGGAGGCCGAACGTCTTTTCGGTTCCTATTTTCGCAGGTGAGGAGGCTGTCTTTCCTCCCTCCTTGGTTGACGCCATGTGTTTCTTCCTCCCGGGGAGCGAAGTTTCCTGAAACGAGAGGGTCTCTCGTGCGCGAAACGTCCTTCTGAATTTTTTGCGAATTCCGTCGAAATCCGCCCAAAGAAGGCCGCAATATGCCTCGCAAGATGAAAGAAGTCAAAAGCGGATCGAGGTAGCTTCCGGCTCGTCTGCTGCTCTAATTTCTCAGGTAGTATCGATTCTCCCGGCCTACCGAATGGCTTCACTTTCCCTGCGATAGAAGGGCAGGCTCTCAACCGTCGCCTCTGCGTCACCTCCTGGACAATCCACTTTCACACGTGTGCCTGGCTCCATCTGGGCGCGGGGCAGATACGAAAATGCCAGGATGGCGTCGGTCGTCGGGCAATATGCAGAGCGGGTAATGGAACCGATATTTTTCTCATCGGAATAGACGTCGGCTCCCGCCTCGGGCGTGGTTTCTCCGCTAATCTTAAGTCCCACGAGGCCGCGGTTCACCTGACCCAGATACTTGATCTTGGCGATGACCTCCTGTCCGATGTAGCAGCCCTTCTCGAAATCGATGGCCTTTTCCTCGAGCCCCGCCTGCATGGGATTGACGGCAGCAGTCATGTCCTTGCCGAACAGTGGCACGCCGGCTTCCAGAGTGAGCGAGTCCAGTGCGGCGATGCCCGCCGACTTCACTCCTGTATCCGATAATGCGCGCCAGGCGGATTCCGCTTCATCGCGGGGTCCCAAGAGCAGATAGCCGTCTTCGCCCGTCCATAATTCACACGCTATCATCATGTCGCCGGAATTCGTATGACCATGTTCCTCGGTGGAGGGTGCGCCCATGCCCGCTTTTGTGATGATCTCCGCAGAATCGGGGCCGAAGAGGCCGATACAAAACGAGGTTTCCGTCTCGTCCGTAACTTCCACCTGATCCATGATGATGAACCTGTCGATTTCCTCGGCGAGGATTCCCGCCATTCCCGGCGCAACGGAGGCGACGACAGATGATTCGAATTTGTACAAGTACATATCGGAGATGAATTTTCCCTGCCGCGTGAGAAAGGTGTTGTATGCGCCTTCTCCGGGACCCAGTTCTTGAACGCGGTTGGAGAGCATGCGGTGGAGAAATTCTTCGGTGTCAGGGCCGCTGAAGCAGAGATTGCCCCGGTGAGACAAATCGATAACAACAGCGCTTTCTCTGCATGTGAGATGTTCGGCTACTGCGTCTCCGTAGGATGCGGGGATCCGCCATCCGGCTTCTTCTATGAGCCGGGCATTGGCTGCCTGGTGCAAGTCGAGCAGGGGTGTGGCTGGCATGAGTCTCCTCTCCGGCGCATTATTCGATCACAAAGCGGAAGCGAATGATCCGGCAATCGTTGCAACGTTTGTGTATTCTACGCTTTCATTAAGGGTGAAGTGAAACGATCGGACGAAATATAATTCATTACCCATACCGGGAGGTGAGGTGAAACATGGGGGAGAAACTGGGATTCATCGGTCTTGGCAAGATGGGAACGCCTCTGACCCGAAATCTGCTCGCGGACGGCCATGAGGTGGCGGGTTTCGACATCGATCCTGCGCGCATGGAGCAGTTGCGGGAAGCAGGCGGAACCCCTTGCGTGAATGCGAAAGAGGTGGCCGAGCGTTCGGACGTGGTTTTCACCATGCTGCTCAAGCCCGAACACATCGAGATGAACACCATCGGGCCGGAGGGAGTCGCCGCTGTGGGCAAGGAGGGTCTCATTCTGGTCGAGATGAGTACGATGAACCCGTCGTGGTCGGCGGGGCTGGCGGAGGAGCTCGAAGCCAGGGGCGTGGAGATGGTCGACGCTCCCGTCTCGGGAACCGTGCCGCACGTGGAGTCGAGAACGCTGGCTTACATGGTGGGCGGCAAGAGGGAGATTTTCGACCGCATCAAGCCCATCATCGAACCACTGGCCAAGAGCGTCCTCCATACCGGAACCAACGGCACGGGATGTTCCATGAAACTTGTGACGAACCTGATAGTGAACGCGGGCGTCGCCCTGCTGACGGAGGGTCTGCTCCTCGGCGAACGCTCGGGTTTGTCGCACGAAACAATCATGTCCTGCCTGCGATCGGGAGCGGCGGCGGGGGTTCTCCTGGACCTCAAGGGAGAAAAAATTCTCGCGCGCGATTTCACGCCACATGGCGCCCTGAGCATATACGTGAAAGATCTCGGCCTTTGCGTTGACCTCGCGAGAGAAAAAGGATTTGATGCGTCTATGGCGGCAGCTGGTCTGGAGATGTTCCGGCGCGCGCAAGAAGCGGGTTGGGCCGAAGATGATTGCGCGCGCGTAGTAGATGTATATGAGGGAAAGGATCGTTAGAGTTCATGGTTGGTTTCACGGCGAATGCACAGGAGACAGACAATGGCGAAAGGCGCACCGGCTGAATCGAAGAATTTCAGACTCATCGGGCACGACCCGGACGCGGCGTGGGGAGGCGGCAGCATCGTCGAGGTGAAAAACGGATACGCTTATGTAGGCGCGGTGGGAACGGCGAGCTACGACGGTCCCGAGGGCTGGACTGTCCACGATGTTTCAGACCCCAGCAAGCCGAGGCGCATCGCCGAGGTGTTCGCGCCTCCGGGTCTGCATAACCACAAAGTCCGCATCGTGGGAGACGACCTGCTCTACGTGAATCACGAGCGCCTCAAGACGCCCGAAGGAGAGAAGGCGCGGGCGGGCCTTTGTATTTTTGATATCTCCAATCCGGCGGAGCCCAAGGAAGTCGGCTTTTTCGATCTGCCCGGTACGGGTCCGCACCGATTCGGCGTGGACAACGATCGAGGGCTCGCGTTCCTGCCGAACCATGCCGAGGGGTGGCGGAACCGGGTCATGTGGACTCTCGATATCACGAATCCCTTGAAGCCCGAAGTGCTCAATATCGTCGGTCTCCCGCAGCAGGATTTGAGCCTCGATTACGAGTACGAGGAACCCGAGGATTTCGAGCGATCGTGGACGTGCCACGGGCCCGCCACCATTCGCGGAGACCGTATGTACGCCGGTTTCTGGGGAGCCGGAATGGGGATTTTCGATTGCAGCGATTTGCGCAACATCGAGTGCGTGGGGCACCTTTGCTGGTCGCCGCCCTTCGTCGGCTCCACGCATACCGTGTGGCCGCTCGGCGACCGGCCGTACGTAGTGGTGACGGACGAGGCGCGCGCGCAGGAAAACTACGAGAGCAGCCAGTTCATGTGGGTGGTGGACATCCGGGACGAGACGAACCCGATTCCCATCTCGACCTACATACCGGACAGGGAAGAGAACATGAACCGGGGAGGGCGCTTCGGCGCGCACAACATTCTAGAATATCTCCCAGCGGATGGGCCATGGAAGGACATCGTCTTTCTCACGTACTTCAACTCAGGGCTGCGGGCCATCGATCTCTCGGACCCCTTCCGGCCTAAGGAAGTCGGGCACTACATCCCCGAAATGAACTTCGGGAAGGACTACGCCCAGTCGAACGATATCGGCATGGACGAGAACGGCCTGCTCTATCTGATCGACCGAAACGGGGCGGGGATGCACATATTGGAATACACCGGATAGGCGGCGTGAGCGCCGAAGTTTCGCTGCCGGCAGGAGGGATTTGCTGAGCGGGGAGGGGATGTATGAACCCGGGTGATTTTTTTGTCGTCTGCGCGGCGTCTTTTCTGGCCACCTACGCACATCTCGTCTTCGCCCTCATCGCGGACAAGATTGGCATGGTGAAGCTCGACTTCGGCAAGGGCGTGTCCATGCTCCTGTTCGGCGATGCGTACGAGGGGAATCCGCCTTATACGCTCGGCTTCATCGCCGTGCATCTGAACGGGGTCATCTTCGGCCTGATATACGCCACCTGGGCGGCGGGCTGTCTTCCCGGGCCGAACGTCGCGCGGGGCCTGATCTGGGGCGGGGTGCTCCTGATCTTCTCGCAATGCGTCTTCAACCCGCTCATCACGGGGCACGGCTTTTTCAGCCGAAAGTTCCACCCCAGGGCGTGGCAGACCGCCGTGATCGCCCACGCCATCTACGGCGGCCTGCTGGGCTGGCTCTCCCCGGTACTCTGAGAACAGGCCGCGCCTTATCTTCTCGCTCTTCTCGCCTTGGGCGCTTTCCTTTGTGACGCCCAGCACTTCGCCACATCGACCGGGGCGGCGACCCAGGCGTCGCCCTTCGCGAGAATGTGCTGAATCAGTCTCTCGAGCATACGCATCCGGTGGTGCTGGCCGATGATCTGGGGATGACACATGATGTTGATGTATCCGCCTTCCTCATACGTGCCCTCGAACTCCTCGACCCATATCGAATAGACCGATTCGGGGTCGCGGATTCCGTGGCCGAGCGGCGGATTCGTGCTGTGGGCGAAGAAGATGAAATCATCGAGGCTCCACTTGGTGGGCAATTCGACGAGGCCGCAGTCGTGATAGTAGGGCCAGTCATCGTCCATCATGTTCGAGTGGTACAAGAGCCCGTATTTTTTCAAGAGCCCCATCGTGTGGACGCTCGGGTCCGCCGAGGGGGTGCGCGAGCCGAGGATTTCCTGCCCCGTATCGCGCTTCAGAATCTCCAGGGCGCGCACGAGCAGCTCTTCTTCGCGCTCCGCGTCGCACATCTGGTAGGGTTTTTCGTGGATATGGCCGTGGTGGCCGATTTCATGGCCCGCCTTCACGATGGATTCCGTCATTTTCGGCCATTTCTCCACCGTCCAGCTCGGGATGTAGAAAGCGCCGGGCAGGCTGTATTTCTGGAGGAGCTTGAGTATCCGCGGGATACCCACCTTGGGGCCGTAGGCGCCCATGGAGTTGTGGATGGGGCGGCCCCCCAGCGAGGGATCCCGGCCCATCCAGACCGTCTCGCCGTCCACGTCGAAAGTCAGACACACGGCGCATCGCGCCCCGTTTTCCCATTTCACTCTAGGCATTCGTTTCCCCTCATCCTTACTATGTGGAAAGTATTTCGCTCAAGAATCCGCCGTTTTCAGCAATGCGCGCGCCAGGACGTCGCAGCCCCTGTAGGCGTCCTCCCAGTCCATGTCCTCTTCCTCGGAATGGCTTTTCCCGGCGACGCAAGGCACGAAAATCATGGCCGTGGGCCCGAGATCAGCCGCATAACGGGCGTCATGGCCGGCGGCGCTCCACATGGAGCGATGGCTGTAGCCCGACTCCTCGCAAGCGCTTCTGACGACCTGCGCCACGCTTTCATCGAACGCTATGGGGGTAGAGCCGCCGACCTCTTGAATCTCGACCTCAAGATTTTCCTTCGCCGCTTCGCGGTGCGCAGCCTCCTCGATGAGTCTTCGCGCTTCGGCCAACAGATCCGGCTCGCTATGCCTGAAATCGACCGAGAACGTCACATCATCAGGAATGACGTTAATCGCATTGGGGGAGAGGGAAAATTCTCCCACCGTGGCGACGAATTCCGGGTGCAGTTTTGCGGGAATATCACGGATGGCCGCAATCGTCCGAGCAGCGCCCACCAGGGCGTCGCGCCGCATGTGCATCGGCGTGGGACCGGCGTGGTCGCGCTCTCCCTTCATGGTGACCCGAAGCCAGGTGAGGCCGAAAATTCCCTCCACGACCCCTACCTGCACCCCCTCGCTCACGAGGGCGGGGCCTTGCTCGATGTGGAGTTCGAGATACGAGCCGATTGAGCGCGGTGCGCAGGGCGCATCTCCCCGGTAGCCGATGCGCTCGAGTTCATCGATAAACCTCACACCATCAGCGTCTTTCGTTTCATAGGCTGTTTCGAGCGGTATCGCGCCTGCGAACACGCCGCTCCCGAGCATCGAGGGCGGGAAGCGGGGGCCTTCCTCGTTCGTCCAGTTCGCGATCTCTATCGGGCGTCTCGTTGATATGTTCTTGTCGTTCAGCATCCGGACGGCTTCCAGAGCGGCCAGCACGCCCAAAGAGCCATCGAAGCGGCCTCCATTCGGCACGCTGTCCAGATGGCTGCCCGCCATGGCGGGAGGGGCGTCGTTTTCCCGGCCCGCGCGTTTGGCGAACATGTTTCCCATCTCGTCGATCCGCAAATCGAGGCAGGCTTCGCCCGCCCACGCGGCGAACAAATCCCTGGCTTCCTTGTCGGCGTCCGTGAGCGTGAGGCGGTTCACGCCGCCTCCTTTGGTCGCTCCGATTCGGGCCATCTCCTCCATGGAGCGGCGAAAACGATCCGGATTGATAAGCAATTCGAGCCCTCTGGCGTTGGTTGTGCGAAAAGGAATATGCGCGGGGATGCCCGGCCGGCGACTCCCGCCGGGGGATCACTCGTTCGCGGCTACGATTTTCTCATATACCTCTCTTACGCTTTCCGTATTTTGCTCGAACTGGGCCAGCAGCTTGGCGTTGGCACTTCCGTCCATATCATCCACGAAATTCATCCGCCGCGCCAACATATCCATGGCGTGCTTCGTTTTCAGGAATATGTTGATTGACTGCGCGTTGCCGATGCGGAGGCGATTCTCGACGAGGCGCAAGAAGCGGTACCCGCCGCGCAGCGCGCTGCCATCCTCGTCCGAAAGCAATCCCGCCTTGTTCAAGGCCTGCAGGGCAAGGTAGGTGTTCGGAACCCGGATTTCCGAATGCGCCCTTCCGTTTTTTATCAGTAGATATTGCGTTAAAAACTCGATGTCGATGATTCCGCCGCGCCCGAGTTTGATGTCGGCGATTCCCTCATCCTCACGG